>NZ_JAAHIH010000005.1:0-369357 GCF_010671925.1 Moorena sp. SIOASIH
TATTAATAGGCCATCGGTCTGGTGGCACTTCCGTAATCCCATCTACTCCGTTTTGTAAAAGTTCCCAGAAGGCTTCAGGGGTAGATGCGCCTCCTGGAACACGGCAACCCATTCCAATTATGGCGATCGCCTCAGATTGCTTTTGATTTTTGAGTCGATCAACTTCAGCCTCTAAGTTACTAATCTTGTCTAATGCCATTTGCATCAGTTGGGCATACTCTTGTTCCTGATTACTAATCATTTAAATACCTCCTAATTTGCTCCTAATTTTTCTGCGAGTTTTTTAGCAATCCTATCTATTTGAAGATTTTGCTTAAAATTAAGGTTAACTATATTATCGCTGTCATTCTCTTTATTATCTTCTAAAATCAGTAAATCTTTAGCCAAATAATTTACTATATCTTTAATTTTAGGGTAGTCCAAAGCTATAGTTGATGGAAGCGATCGCTTCAAGCTACTTTGCAACTTATTCCTCAACTCCACAGAAGTCAAAGAGTCCATACCCAAATCAAAAAACCCTGTTTCCAAAGCAATTGATTCAGGATGACTAATTCCCAACACATTAGCCACCTGACGACGCACATGAGCCACCAACAACAAGCGACGCTCACTAGCTGGTGTAGCCTCCAACTTTAACAGAAAATCTGACTTCGATGGTTCTGCCACCTCCAATATAGTTTCCTGCCAATCCGCCAAAAATGGCCACTGTGCCACTCTCTCCTGCCACCCTGACCACTCAATAGGCACTACCCCTACTTCCACATCCGAACCACTCATCAATAGCTCTAGAGACTCTAACACCTGAGCCGGAGATATTGCACCCATCCCCTGCTTACTTAACCTCACATCTGCACCCCGTTCGGCTGCCTCTCCTACTTGAGAAACGGCTCCCCAATGAATGCTCAATCCTGGTAATCCCATCCCGCGACGATAATGGGCTAACCCATCAAGAAACCCATTAGCTGCAGAATGATTTCCCTGACCAGGCGAACCCAACAGAGATGCTGCCGAAGAAAACAGCACAAAAAAGTCCAATGGTTGATTTTGAGTCAATTGATGCAAATGCCAAGCACCTTGCACTTTCGGTGCCATCACCTGCTCAAAACTAGACCAACTCTGGTTTTGTAGCACTCCATCTGATAACATTCCTGCTGAATGAATCACTCCTGCTAATGGTCGGTTTGACTCCTCAATCCTCTTCGATACCTCTATCATCAATTCAAAATCAGACACGTCGCCTTTTTCCACTACCACTTCGGCTCCTGCCATTTCTAACTCACTTATTTTTTTGCTAGCCTGATCGTCCGGAGCGCGTCTGGTTAGTAATACTAAATGTTTGGCTCCCTTTGACACCATCCAACTAGCTACCAGTAAGCCCAAACCTCCCATACCTCCTGTTATCAGGTAGCTAGCGTCCGAACGGAAACTTAAAGGCTTTTGAGTCGTAGCATCAGCAAGTTGTGTTTGAGTGACCACAATCTTGCCTATATGTTTGCCTTGTTGCATATAACGAAAGGCACTGATAACTTCCTCTATGGGAAATACCTTCACTGGTGGTGGTTGTAGTAAACCGTTGCTCAACTTATCTTTCAACCCTTGCAACATGGAATTGATTAATTCTGGTTGCTCTTGAGATTGGCGTACCAAGTCCACCACAAAATAAGATACATCCGGTCTGAATGCTGCTACTCGGCTTGAATCCCATACTCCTCGCTTGGCGATTTCCACAAACCGACCACTCTGAGTTACCACTGACATACTCTTGCTAATAAATTCCCCAGAAGTCAGAGAGTTGAGTACAATATCCACTCCTTGACCTTGAGTTATTTCCATCACCTGGTCAGCAAATTCTAATGTCCGGGAATTCATAATATGTTTAACACCCATATTTCGTAATGCTTCCCATTTGGGCGGACTTGCTGTAGCCAAAACCTCAGCTCCTGCTCGCTGTGCGATTTGAACTGCTGCCATTCCCGTACCTCCTGCTGCTGCATGAATAAGGATGCGATCGCCAGCCTGAATCTTGGCCACATGATGCAAAGCATAATAAGCTGTTAAAAAATTAGCTGGAATAGATGCTGCTTCTTCAAAGCTCAGATTTTCTGGCTTGATAACTACATAGGTAGCATCAACAGTTACATACTGACTAAAGCTGCCGTGAGCCATAGCCATAACTAAATCTCCCACATGAAAATCTGTGACTTCTGCTCCTATAGCTACTACTTCACCCGCACAATCTACTCCCATTACAGCCTCTTCTGGATAAATATCCAAGGCTATGAGAACGTCACGAAAATTCAATCCTGTTGCCTTAACTCTAATTTCTACTTCCCCTGCTCCTGGCGAACGTCTGGTAACTGGCTCCAGGATTAAGTTATCTAAACTACCCTTCTGGGAACTTCCTAGTTTGAATGGTTGTGATGGTACTAACTGTTGTGCCACTGGTTGCCGATGACGACTAGCCACCAACCGAGCTACATAACGACCATCTCCACGCCACGCTACCTGGTCTTCGGAATCCTCAGACCAAATTTCATTAAATAGTGCATCAGCTTGACCCTCTCTGGTCTCCTCTGGGTCTAAATCTATACGAGTACAGTTTAATTCTGGGTGCTCTAAGCTAATCACTTTCCCCATTCCCCACACCGAAGATTGAGCTACTCCTGGTATCACCGGATGATTTGACGGCACCGCTTGAGCACCACTTGTCACTAACCATAATCGAGGGACCATTGATAACCCTGCTTTCACCAATGATTGTACTAAAGATAGAGTTGTGCCACACCCTAGCTTAGACAAACTTTCTAACTCCTCAGAATTAATAGCTTGACCTACCCCTGCTTCAGTAGTCCAACATTGTACTACTCCAGATAATGATGGTGATTTCCCTGCTACTGTCTCTATTACTTCCTCAAAATCTTCAAGGTTGTTGGGATTAATAGTAAATTCTTCTGGAGCTATCTGTTGATATTTTTCTCCAGCAAACACTAAATTACAAATCTCTCCCACTGAGTTCAGTTGCCTTGCTAACTGTTTACCTATTCCCTGAGAGTCTGCTAGTATCAACCAACTCTTAGAACCATCATTCGTTTGTTCTAACTTGGTTTGAGAGCTTTGAGCTACAATTACTGTTTGCCCTGATAAGGTTTCTGCCATTCCCTCTACTTCTGGCATCGTGACTACTTCCGTAAAACCCGTTTCTCTCAACACCTTTTCCCATTGGTCTCTACTCAGCAAAGGATAGTCCGAGCGTAATTCATAATCACTGAATTTCCACCATCCTTCTAACAGCCCAAATACTAAATCTAACCATCGTTGAGCAGTTGTTACTTCTAACAACACTAACATTCCCCCATCTGCTAATAATTCTCGCACATGGGATAATGTCTGCTTCATACTTGTGGTGGCATGGAGCACATTGGCGGCAATAATTACATCATATTGATGAGCCTCAAATCCTTGGGTTGTCGGGTCTACTTCTATGTCTAATGTTTGATAGCTAATGAATTGATAATCCTGAAATTTATCTTGGGCTTTTGCTGTAAATAATGCCCCTATATCAGTGAATATATATTCGGTTTGCTGGGGATTTAGATGAGGCAGGATGTAGCTTGTTGTACCTCCTGTTCCCGCTCCGATTTCCAACAACCGTATTCCTCGGCTTTTGGGTAATTTTTCTATGGCCTTGGTGATGGATTTTTCTACTATTGTGTTCATCACTTTAGCTACTGTTGACTCTTCATAAAGTTGAGTCGCTGTGGTCAAATCTCCTTGGGGGAACACTAACTGTACTGGATCTATTGCTCCTCGTAATACCCCACTTAGTTTCGTTGCACAACGTTCCAGTAGTGTCAATGTTGCTGTTTCTTCTGGATATTGATTCTGTAAACTCTGGCTTTTTTCAGTAGGCTTGACTTGAGCTAAGGTTTGTTCCACTTGCCACTGCTGCTGATTATACTTGAGTATTCCCGACTCTGTTAATATTTGTAGCAGACGCCTAAACAGTGGTCGATGGGTGGGAACTATGCCTAATTTTTTGGCTGCTGCATCAAATTCAAAGCTTTCTGTTGGTTTGTATGACCAACCCATCTCCTGCAATGCTTGCACTATATAATCTACGCTTAATTCTTCTAAGCTTGTGTCAATAGACCCGGTTTTTTCCTGATCTACTTGAGTTATTAATTCTGTCAGAGTTGGAGCTAATTTTTGGGCAATTTCTACAGGAGGTATCAGGAAATCTGGAGGTAGTAGTCTACCTAATCTACCTTGGCTTCTCCACTCTACTTCATACAACCAATTTTCTATTGATTCGGTTTCTGTTCCTAGTAGGGTCTGTTTAGTTGCTAGTTTTAGTTGTATACCTTTGAGATTGGCAATTATTTCTCCTGAAGGAGTTACTATGGTGACCAGAGTAGTCAAGCTTTCTGGACTTTCCACTTCTGGATTGGTTAATGATGCGTATGCCCATAGACTCAGCCCGGGATTCTTATATACTTTGAATTGTTCTATTCCTACTGGCAGATAAGTTTTGTCACTATCTGTTGCTGGGAGTGCATGAGATATTACTTGCAAGGCTGCATCTAATAGTGCTGGATGGAAATTATAGTCGCTTGTTTGTGTTATCAATTCTTCGGGGAGTTTGATATAAGCTAGTGCTTGGTTTGAACCCGACCACAATTCTTGAATGCCTTGGAAGCTATTTCCGTAGTCTATCCCTACTTGTTGACATTTTTGATAATGTTGTTTGACTTCTATTGCTTGATTACATTCACTCTTGTATTTTTCTAGGTCAATTTTTGTTTGAGGAGGAGGGGTTGATTCTTTTCTGATTTTTCCTGTGGTGTGGAGTTTCCACTCAAGTTGTTCTTGTTGAGAAAATATTTGAAACTTGTAGCTTTGGCTGTCTGTTGGGGTGAGTATGGTTTGGGCATTTGTCAATTCTCCTGCTGGTAGTATCCATCCTCTACTGATGGTTAGGTCTTCTATTACTATCTGGGGTGTTTGGAATTGGTAATTTCCTGCTGCTATTGCTATTTCTAGGTAGCCGGTTGTGGGAAATAGTGCTTGATTAAATACTCGGTGGTTGCTGAGATAGTTGGGGGAGTTTTCTCCTATTTCTGATGCAAATATTTGTTGTTCGCTTGCACAATTTAGCTTTTGACCTAATAGGGGATGGAGGTTTTGGTCTGTTGACAATTGCTGTTTATACCAGAAGTTGTTATTGGTTTCTATCCAATAACGTTCTCTCTGGAATGGATATGTTGGCAATGCTACTTTCTGATGCTCATAATCTTTGTCAAACCCTGACCAGTCTATTTTGGCTCCTTTTACATACAATTGTCCTAAACTAGATAGCATTTGTTGCCATTCATCCACTCCTGGACGTAATGAGGGCAACCATTCTCCTACGTCTTCTGTTACACATTGCCTTCCCATTCCTAACAATATTGGCTTAGGTCCTATTTCTAGGAAGGTTTCATATCCTTGCTCATAGAGAGTTTTCATACTCTGGGCAAATCTTACTGGTTGACGCACATGACCCACCCAATATTCAGCAGTGGTTATTTCCGCACCTACTTCTTCACCAGTGACGTTTGATATTAGTGGTATTTTGGGTTGATTATAGGTTACTTGTTTGGCTACTGCTTCAAATTCTGTTAACATTGGTTCCATCAATGGGGAATGGAAAGCATGGGACACCTGTAATTGTTTGGTCTTAATTTTTTCTGATTCTAAACTGCTGACAATTTCCCTGACTGCTGTTGCCTCACCAGAAATTACTACACTTTTTGGTCCATTTATTGCTGCGATCGCTACTTTTCCCCCATCAGCTGTTAGGAATTTTTTCACCTTTGCTTCTGATGCCATCACAGCTACCATTTCTCCTCCTGGAGGTAACTGTTGCATTAACCTTCCTCTGGCTGCGATTAGTTTCAGACCATCTTCTAGGCTAAATACTCCTGCTACTGTTGCTGCTACATATTCTCCTACGCTGTGACCCATGACTACAGTTGGTTTGATTCCCCAAGATTGCCATAACTTAGCCAAAGCATATTCAACAGCAAACAGAGCTGGTTGGGTATAACCTGTTTGGTCCAACAATAATGAAGAACTTGACTTTTGTTTTTGAGAGTAAATAACTTCTAATAGAGGTATTTCTAGATATTTTTTCAGAATTTCATTGCATTGGTCTATAATTTTCTTAAATGTGGGTTGAGTTTCATATAATTGTCGTCCCATATCTACATATTGAGACCCCTGACCAGTGAACAGAAAAGCAATCTTATTCTCTTGACTTTCTGCTTTTCCTATTACCACTCCGTTGCTCTCATTATCCTGAATAAAATCTGCTAATTTTTCCTGTAATTCATCCTTATACTTAGCTACTAAGGCCAGTCTTTCTGCAAAATCTGTACGTCCTGTATTGCCACTAAAGCAAATGTCTTGTATAGATACTTCAGTGTTGGAATTCAAATAAGTTTCATATTTTTTTGCCAGTTCCCTCACCGCTTTCTCTGTCTGGCCAGATAGTTTAAAAATATGTAGCGGACGTTTTAGAACATCTTCACTTTTGACTTTTGACTCTCTTGAGTGCGTCTTACATTCTGAGGAGACCTCAGAATTACGCACTCGCTTTTGACTTTTAATTTGTTCTGGAGGCTCTTCAAACACAACATGAGCATTAACACCTCCAAACCCAAATGAACTGACCCCTACCCGTCGGGGAATTATCTCTCCTGTTTCTGTCTGTAACTGTTGCCATTCTTCAGTTTCACTAACTATGTAAAATGGACTGTCTTTTAATTTTATCCGGGGGTTTAATTTCTTAAAATTGGCAATTTTTGGGTTTTTTTTGTGCTTTATTGCTAACAAAACTTTGATGACTCCAGCAATGCCAGCAGCAGCTTCTAAATGCCCAATATTTGTTTTGACTGCTCCCAAACCACAATAGGGTTTTTCTGTTAATGGTAGTTCATATTGTTGATGCAATTGTTTAAAGCTGCGTTTAAGACCATTTATTTCTATTGGATCTCCCAAGGGTGTTCCTGTGCCATGAGTTTCTATATAGGAAATTGTATTGGGGGCAACATTAGCTTTTGTATAGGCAGCTCGCAATACCTGAGCTTGAGCATAAACATTTGGAGAGGTTAATGTTCTTACTTTGCCTCCATGATTAATAGCACTTCCTTTGATTACACCGTAGATTCGATCTCCATCTGAGAGTGCTTTTGCTAAAGGTTTTAATAAGACTACTCCTGCTCCTTCTCCCCTTACATAACCATCTGCCTTACTGTCAAAGGTTTTACATTGTCCGTTTGGAGACAACATTCCTAGTTGACTAAAGGATATATAACTGGTAGGTGTACATAGTACACTTATTCCACCTACCAATGCTATCTCACATTCTTTTTCTTTGATGGAATTGACAGCTTGATGGAGTGCTACCAGAGAACTAGAGCAAGCTGTATCTATGGGAACACTGGGACCGTGAAAGTTGAAAAAGTAGGATATTCTATTGGGAATGATACAGGTATAACTTCCTGTAGCGGTATGCCCTTCAATGTTTTCATTTTGGTGTTGCAACTGATCGTAGTCGTAGTTACAAGCACCGATAAATACTCCTACTTGACTTCCAGATAGTTCTAATGGTGAATAACCCGCATCTTCTATACAAGACCAACTCAACTCCAGCATAATTCTCTGTTGAGGGTCCATTCTTGTTGCTTCTCTGGGGGAGATACCAAAGAATTGGGCATCAAACTGGTCTATACCTTCTATTAATCCTCCCCACTTACTTATCGTCTTATTTGGTTGATTAGGAATAGGAGAATAATGCTTTTCTACTTCCCACCTTTGGGGGGGGATTTCACTGATGCTATTTACTCCTGCTTCTAGATTTTCCCAGAACTGGTTATAGTCATCTGCTCCTGGAAATCTACAAGCCATGCCAATAATAGCTGTTAGGTGGTTCTCTTGTTGTTGCTTCATAAAAATAATATATATTCTTCTCCAAACTACAGGGTAAACGCATCTAATTCTGTATCAAATTTTACAGTTAAAAAATAAACAATAGTATCAAAAATCTAGACTTGCCCTGTTGTTGATTCTCAATAACAATAAGCGCAACTTACTCTCAATTATTGGCCGTGTTATCCTTGGTCGATTTGAGAGTTCTCTACATTTTGGTTTCGTAGGCAAATCCTGCTTTGATTTTTGTTTAAAGTCAGCGGAAAATTTGTTGAATTTGAACAAAAAAAACTGCTTTAGGATGGGATTTATTCGAATTTTACAAAAAATTGAGTTAATCATTTTTTTTGTTACCATTTATACCAAATAATATGCGTTTACCCTGCATAAAACCATTTTTAATTTGTCAGACACGCCAACGAGTTCCTAAAAATTAGTCATGAAGTCATTATTTCATATTTGGTGCTCAACTTAACCTGGGTTGTCTTCATCACATTATTGCTTATTTGTCAATCTAATTTTAGATGCGTTTGCCCTGATCATAATTGGGGGGCTAGGGGGGCGAAACCATACCCATAATCAGCAACGCCAAAATTACTAACACCCATTTTTATTGTCAGATAGATCATTATTACCTATTCCTATAATTTATTCTAGTTATTAGTCCATTCGTCACAAGTTAAGGTTGTGTATCATTTGTCAATGACTTATTTACAAAATGTTACTGGTTGTCAAAGTGCTTGCTAATTCAGGCTTTTGAGATTTTCCTGGTTTTGGCAATCGTGTTTCTTGGCAAGGCGATCGCCAGATACCCGCTCCCCAAAGACAAGTCATTCAATCATCTGCCCTCAAAGGGTGTAAATCGTCAATGCCAATCACAGCAATAAGTTGAAGGTAAGGTAAAGATTAATTAACAATACCTTGACAAAATATATTTTACCTTAACTGGTGACGAATGTTATTAGTCCAATTGTTGATGTTCAGTTATGCCAATAAGCAGGTGCACAAAATTAATTGCACATTTTACAAAACTCAAAGTCTTGCAATGTAAGGGTTACAGAGATCCAGAGTAGGTAATTAATTTTGTAATGGTGCTTATTTACTCCCTAAGCTTCTCATACCTTATACAGAAACCTTGAAGTATTTAATATAATTTAATATTCTGAAGGCATTGGTGACAAGTTAGAAGCGAAGCGCTTTTGTCAATACCTCCAAGTAAAGAAATTAAAATATATTATAATAATAATCCTTAGAAAGGGGGCAGGGTAAGCGCAAGAATCAATAAGCTGTGACTTATTGATAAAAGAACCGTGTCATTCTCAACAACTTAACTCTATTCCGAGTACAGTTCTACGAGATTATAGGGGTTTCAAACCACGATCAACCGATATCCAACCAATAAACCTGATCGGAAATAGTGCAGAAAACTCAAGGAATCGATTCTTGCCCTAAGGTTTGGGATTAGGAAACTAACAGGTGGTTAGTAACTTTTGTTTGACGGTGGGTTAGTCGGAAATTATGAAGCCCACAAGCTGTCTCCATCACATCATCAATGTAGTGGTCAACCCAATGCGCGAAATTTCTGGACCACAATCTGAGATCCCTCCCAGGAGGGGAAGGCAAGAGGGAAAAAATTCTGTGTACCTGATTAGGATAGAAAACGCTATAAAAGAGGTAAGCATTCGTTTAATCTGAGTTAAGTCACAGCGTCGAAGCCTGTGCCACGCTATTCCCTGTTCCCTATTCCCTGTTCCCTGTTCCCTGTTCCCTTCTCCTGATGCGTCATGGATAACTAAAGAAAGATGGGATGCTTTGACTCTACAGCAACAACAAAAGTTTGTGCCTTTGTGTCCTGATTTTGTCCTTGAGTTGCGCTCTCCTACTGATTCTCTCAAGAGATGTCTTGATGCAGTCGCTCATGGGGGAAACCACGGCAGTTGCTCATGGGGGGAACCCCCAAGACCGCACTGCCTCCCCAAGACCGCGCTGCATCGCTACAAGCAAAAATGCAGGAGTATCAGGAAAATGGAGCCCGTTTGGGTTGGTTAATTGATCGGGAAAATAGACGAATTGAGAGTTATCGTCAGGGGAAGCCAGTAGAAATTTTAGAATTTCCGACAAGTCTATCTGGAGAAGACGTTCTCCCTGGTTTTGTTTTGGATTTAAGGACTATTTGGTAATTGGATCTAGGAAAGGGAGTAGGGAGTAGGGAGTAGGGAGTAGGGAGTAGGCAAGAGGCAAGAGGCAAGAGGCAAGAGGCAAGAGGTAAAAAATTCGGCGTTACTGAATCTCCGAATGAATAAGAGTAGAGCGGGCATCCTGCCCGCCCGAAAATCTAAGGAACGGGCAAGATGCCCATTCCACCAACATGCCCATGCCACCAAGATGCCCATGCCACCAACATGCCCATGCCACAGCAACATGCCCATGCCACAGCAACATGCCCATGCCACCAACATGCCCGTTCCAGCCACTGAAACTATAATAAAACAAGTATAAATTTACAAAGTGACGTCATCGGTATGCCTACATTAGATATAACAGTTGAGCAAGTCATCATGTTAGTAAAGCAATTACCTTTAGAGGGAAAAAAAGCTGTATTTAAGGTACTCCAGAACGAATTAGAATTTCAAGAAAATCCCTGGTTAAAATTGGCTGGAAAATATCAAGACGATCCACAATTTGAGGAAATGTTAGCTTACATCGAAGCTGTTCGCGTAGCGTGGCCCAAAGGCCAGCGACAAGAATTGAATGATCAAGAGGAAGCTAAGTGAGTTTGTGGATTCTCGATACTGATCATTTGTCGCTTTTGCAGCGAGTACATCTGGGTATCCGTAAACAAATTACTGCAAGAAAACCCCAGGAAATAGCGATTACTATTATTTCGGCTGAAGAACAAATTAGAGGAATGCTGAGTATTATTAGACGTGCAAATTCCGCTAATGAACTTGTTTTAGCTTACCGACGCTTTAAGGAATTATTGGATGATATCGCCACCATAAATGTGCTTGATTTCACTCCCGAAGCTTCCCTCATTTATGAGGATTTAGTCCGCCCAAAAATCCGGATTGGAACCAGAGATTTAAGAATTGCAGCACTTGTTCTTGCGGTTAAGGGAACCGTAGTAACCCGTAATCAAAGAGATTTTAATAAAGTTCCCGGTTTGAAAGTGGAAGATTGGACCGTAGAAGGCTAATCAATGTCTGGGAAAAAAACAAAAAAAAAATAGCCGTAGAAATACTATCCACAGCTATTTCAATGACCTATGTCAGAAGTTTCCGAACCAATCCGGGGTGATCCGATAGGATTGGCCAAGGGGGGGAAACCCCCCCAGAAATTTAAGGTGTTATGGCAACAACAAATACTTGGTCATTATAGTAATGAATTCCCCTGGAACCTCGGTGGGCTGCAGAGGACTCCACTCGGAAATCTCCGCATAGCGCAGAGCATAAAGGGCGTACATCGTGTTCATTACTGCTTTACGAGACCCCTTTAAGATGTGCTTAACGGGTTGTTTCTTGGAGTTTGGAGTAAATTCTGACATAGGTCAAACATTCAATTTGTTTATATTGATTATTGTAATGATTATAATTTTGTTTGTCAAGGGTTTTTAAACGTTTTTTTGAGAATTTTAAAGTTAATTAAAAAAAGCAATAATCTAACGGTATTGTTATATTGTGAATAAAAAAATGTCCTAAACTAGACTTACATTGCTATCATAGTTTATCCATAATTTAGTGCATCAAACCATAACAATATTATTTGTAAATAAATGTAAAAAGTTTAAATTACTCCTTGCATTTTTTCCAGGAGTTATCTATACTATAGATATTGAGACTAAGACTAATAACCGCGCTGGTTCAAACCATTAACCTACGCCAGCGCGGTTTTCCTCCCACCTAAATAGGAGTTACTTCCATGATGGCAAAAATATCACAATTATCAATACAGCGGTTTGCAATTGCTGTTAGGTACAACGTCTGGGCTTTTAGGGAGCAGGGAGTAAGCAATAGGCAATAGGCATGCTAGCAATAGGCAATAGGGCTATAACGGTCAAGGGTTAACAATACACCAGACCAGGTAATCATTTCTAACACACCAGTACCCATTTATTCCTAACGAGTACTAATTTCTCACACACCAGTACTATTTTCTTGTAAACAAGTACTGGTGTGTAACAAACGGGTACCCATGTGTAACAAACGAGTACTAGTTTCTCATACACCAGTACTCGTTTCTTGTAAGTCACTACTGTTGTGTAACAAAGGGGTATCGGTTTCTTCCTAAGGAGTACTAGTTTCTCATTAACTAGTACTTGTTGCTAATAAACTAGTACTTTTTTGCTCTTAACCAGCTTGTAGGGTGGGCAAAAAGCCTTTGGTTCTTTTAACAACTCTATATAATATCATTTTGCCCACCCTACGCAACTACTCCCTGCTAAAACCAAGAAAGTCAGCAAAGCTTGTAGAGTGGGCAAAAACCCTTTGGTTCTTTTAACAATTCTAGATAATATCATTTTGCCCACCCTACGCACTTAAAATCGTCTAATGGTTCATCAAAATCATCAGGCAATGGTAGAACAAAGGTTCCTTTTAAGATACCTGAACGACGTTTCTTGACAGAATGCTGCTCTGGAGAAACATCTTGGGAGTAGTTTTCCATCAGATACTTGGCATAATCCAGCAGTTCTTGTTTCAGTGATTCTGGCATTGTCACAACTGTTTAAAAAATTTCTTGGTCAATAGTCATGGGTTTTAATAGTTTAGTTTATGTCTAATAAATTTGATTTAAATATATAAAAATTTATAGCAAATTTTGTTTAATCGTGGTAAGTTATCATTTATCAGAAAACGGCTGATAAATGATAAATGATAGCTGACATTGCCTCTTGCATTTCCCTAAGAGAGTATGTTCACAACTCAAATGTAAATTATCCCTGCTCCCTTTAACTTAAAGTAGTAGTATAATATTGAATAACTATTGTAGAGGAATTGATGGCAATGCCTGACAATACATCTGATGCCCAACTTGACTTTCTCATACAGGTACTACAAGTAACTGAAGAAAGTAAGGGTGATCAGCAGGTAGTTTATCCATTAATGAAAGCAAATATAGACAAACTTAATGATAAGTTAGCCGAAAAATTGCGGTTTTGGGCAACAATTGTGCTGGCAAAAGCAGAAGCAGATGAAGCGGAATACAGAGCAGCAGTTATTGTCCTGTTGAGCAATCGAATTCAGAAATTCCCCTTGGGTAACAAAGCCAGCAAGATTGAAATTGCCATCACTGGCTATGAAGTCGCGCTAACTATTTTCACCCGTGAAGCTTTTCCGGAAAAATGGGCATGGATTCAAAACAATCTCGGTAGTGCTTACCGTGACAGAATCACAGGTCACAAGGCACAAAACCTAGAACAGGCCATCGCTTGCTACCAATCGGCCTTAGCCGTTTACACCCGTGAAGCTTTTCCGGAAAAATGGGCATCGACTCAAAACAATCTCGGTAGTGCTTACCGTGACAGAATCACAGGTCACAAGGCACAAAACCTAGAAGTTGCCATCGCTTGCTACCAATCGGCCTTAGCCGTTTACACCCGTGAAGCTTTTCCGGAAAAATGGGCATCGACTCAAAACAATCTCGGTAGTGCTTACCGTGACAGAATCACAGGTCACAAGGCACAAAACCTAGAAGTTGCCATCGGTTGCTTCCAATTGGCTTTATCAGTTTACACCCGTGAAGCTTTTCCGGAAAAATGGGCATTGATTCAAAACAATCTCGGTAATGCTTACCGTGACAGAATCACAGGTCAGAAGGCACAAAACCTAGAAGTTGCCATCGGTTGCTTCCAATTGGCTTTAGAAGTACGCACCCGTGAAGCTTTTCCGGTTGATTGGGCAATGACTCAAAACAATCTCGGTAATGCTTACCTTAACAGAATCACAGGTAAGAAGGCACAAAACCTAGAAGTTGCCATCCCTTGCTTCCAATTGGCTTTATCAGTTTACACCCGTGAAGCTTTTCCGGTTGAATGGGCAACGACTCAACACAATCTCGGTAATGCTTACTCTGACAGAATCACAGGGGAGAAAGCACAAAACCTAGAAGTTGCCATCCCTTGCTTCCAATTGGCTTTATCAGTTTACACCCGTAAAGCATTTCCGGAAAAATGGGCATCGACTCAAAGCAATCTCGGTAATGCTTACTCTGACAGAATCACAGGGGAGAAAGCACAAAACCTAGAAGTTGCCATCGGTTGCTTCCAATTGGCTTTATCAGTTTACACCCGTAAAGCATTTCCGGAAAAATGGGCATCGACTCAACACAATCTCGGTAATGCTTACTCTGAGCGAATCACAGGTCAGAAAGCACAAAACCTAGAAGTTGCCATCGCTTGCTACCAATCGGCTTTATCAGTTTACACCCGTAAAGCTTTTCCGGTTGATTGGGCAATGACTCGAAACAATCTCGGTATTGCTTACTCTAACAGAATCAAAGGAAAGAAAGCACAAAACCTAGAAGATGCCATCCCTTGCTTCCAATTGGCCTTAGCAGTTCGCACCCGTGAAACTTTTCCCGAAAAATGGGCAATGACTCAACACAATCTCGGTCTTGCTTACTCTAACAGAATCATAGGTCAGAAAGCACAAAACCTAGAAGTTGCCGTCGCTTGCTACCAATCCGCCTTAGAAGTACGCACCCGTGAAGCTTTCCCCTATGAATGGGCACAGACTCAAAACAATCTCGGTAATGCTTACCTTAACAGAATCACAGGTCAGAAAGCACAAAACCTAGAAGATGCGATCGCTTGCTACCAATCCGCCTTAGAAGTACGCACCCGTGAAGCTTTCCCCTATGAATGGGCACAGACTCAAAACAATCTCGGTCTTGCTTACCAAGATGCTCAAAATTTCCCGGAAGCTTACAAGGCTTTTGATGCTGCCATTAAAACAGTAGAATCCCTGCGAGATGAAATTCTTTCTGGTTCTGGAGTAGAAGAATACAAGACAAAACTAGCGGAAGAATGGAATAAAGTATATCGAGGCATGGTAGCAACTTGCCTAGAATTAAATAATATCACCGAAGCCATTGAATATGTTGAAAGGAGCAAAACCCGCAATTTAGTTGAAGAGATTATCAGCCGTGAGATAAACACCATCTTTCCCCCAGAAGTTGTTACTAAACTAGAACAATACAGGGATGAAATAGCCATAGGTCAATATCAAATCCAGCATGGCAAAGCTGAAAACCCAACCGCCCTGGCACAACGTCTTCAACAGTTGCGACAGCAGCGCAATGATTTACAAGACCAATATTTACCTATCGGTTCTAGCTTTAACTTTGAGCAATTTCGGGAAACTATAGAGGAAAACACTGCCATTGTAGAATTTTACATTACATGGAATAAGCTGCTCACTTTCATCTTTACCGATCAAACTCAACAGCCAATAGTTTTGCAATCTGAGCCACAATACTTAGACAAATTGGTAAATTGGGTAAATGGATATCTGGGAAGCTACAACAACGAAAAATATGATTGGAAAAAGAACCTGAGTAACCGCCTACATTTGTTGGCTGAGATTCTACACATAGATGACATTATTCAGCAAATACCCCCAGAGTGCGATCGCTTAATTTTAATCCCCCATTTGTATTTACATTTGTTCCCCCTTCATGCCTTACCTATCAACAGTCAGCAGGGAGAAGCTACATCTCAAATTCTTATGGATCGGTTTCCAGCAGGGGTAAGTTACGCTCCTAGCTGTCAACTACTGCAACTTGCCAAAACCAGAAAACGCCCAAAAGATTTTACCCACCTGTTTGCCGTTCAAAACCCCACTGCTGATTTGGTTTACACTAAGATCGAAGTAGAAGTGATTAAAGGCTACTTCAATCCACCACCAGATACAGAGGTCCTTGTGGAAAACGCTGCCACCAAAGCCGCCATAGATAGCAAACCTCTCAACACTTACCACTGTTTACATTTTAGCTGTCACGGTTACTTTAACTACGATAAACCACGTAAATCGGCTCTGATCCTCGCAAATTCCCACGTTAGCCCTGCACCGGCTGAACTCAATCCAGAACAACATCTAGTTTTGGATAACGGTGAAGTAATTGACTTAGACAAATGCCTCACCTTAGATGCCATCTTTGCCCTGAAATCAGAACAGACATTAGAACAATGTCGCCTTGTCACCCTTTCTGCTTGTGAAACAGGATTAATCGACTTCCAGAATAGCAGCGATGAATACATTGGTTTACCCAGTGGTTTCCTAGTTGCCGGAAGTCCAGCAGTAGTTAGTAGCCTATGGAAGGTAGAGGAGGTTTCTACAGCGTTGTTGATGATTAAATTTTATCAGAATCTACTAAACCAAATGTCCTTAGCAGTTGCCCTGAATCAAGCGCAACTCTGGCTGCGGGATGCCACTGTAAAGGAATTGCGAACTTGGGCTGAACAGTTAACTAAACAGTTGAATTTGGCTAATAACTTTAAAGAAAAAATTAAGAAAGAACTCCGTTTCTTTAAGCGTGAAGAAACTCCCTTTTATTATCCTTTTTATTGGGCGGCTTACTGCGCCATTGGAAAATCAGATATTTAGTTAATTAAACCGAAAAAACTATGGAAATTTCAACAATTATCAAAGTTTTTACGCAAGCAATCAAAAATTACTCTGAAAAGTTTGAACTTAAAGACTTGCAAGACTTAGACCAACTTTTAGAAACTTTAGACACTCCAACAGAAGCTGAATTAGATCAGATACTAACTAATTGGTTACAAATCCATACAGAAGTCAGAGATACTCTACGCCGATTTGCTGAGACTAATAAGGAATTAAATAATTCGCCCAAGCTTCCGTCTAATTCCGAAGCAAGTATTCTTCAAAATCTATTTGAACTGCGACAAACCAACCAAGAAGTTATTAAAGCTAAAACTAAGCAACAACAGCCAGACAATAGTAAGCAATAAAAATGTCAAACAATGACTCATAAAATCTACGCACCTAATATTCATCTCTTTGCCTTCCATCTTAGAAATAAATCTAGTAGTGATTCCCAAGCAGACACCGACTATGACAGCGAACTACTTTGGCACAAGTGCCATGATATTTTTGCTAAATTCCAAATTCAAGAGAAGCTAGACCTTAGAGACGTTGCCGAAGGTTCTCGCATTGCTTTACTAAAAGGAGCCACAACGGATAATATTCTCTTACCGTTGGAGGGGAAATTACCTGTCAATAATGGCAAAGGAATAAGGATTACTGGTCAAGCTTGTCCACTCCAGATCTATGATAGTTATGCTCTGGGTTTGAATATTCGGATTCCTGAACGTGAGAATAATCAGAAAACCGAAGACGTAGACCTGACTGTATTCAAGGATTTTAATCCAAACCAGTGCTTTCTTCCCAGTAAAATTAACAGTTCCCTAGGACAAATTCTGTTACTAACTGCTTGGCTACCCCAGAAGGAACAGCAAGATTCCCATTTATGGAAAGAGATAGCTGATCAGTGTGTGCAGAATTTTCTGGGGGAAAAGGATAAGGATAACTGTCCACCGCTGTATCAAGAAGGTCAATTATTTGATAGTCCGATTTTTGAATATGGCATTCCCGATAAATCTCAAGACTATGGCCAAATTTTTGTTTGGCTATTTTTAGGAGAAGAGGTCAATGGCAACTATGGTGCCCGAGCGGAGGAACATTTTTGCTTGTTTTATCAAAATTTTATTGATTTATTTTTTTATCGCCAGAAAGTCATTCGAGCTTATCAAATCAGCCGGGAGGTTTATAGTGATGCTTACCAAGGATATCAAGAGATTAAACAAATCATCAATGAAACGACAGGTCACAGGCTGGAAGCCTGTGCCACGACTCAAAGTCAAGATAAAACGACAGGTCACAGGCTGGAAGCCTGTGCCACGACTCAAAGTCAAGATAATCAGAGGTCATTATCTGAAGCGGAACTGTTGGACTTTAAGAAGAAGCTGAGAATACTGCCGAAGCTAGACTTGAACTATTCAGACTGGCTGAGACAGTTAGAAAGCTATAGCTTGACCATGAAGATTAATGCTCACAATTATTCGGAAAAGCTTCAACAACTTCAAGAAAAATTACCAAAGGATGAAGATTTAAGCTTTTTATCAGTATTTGAGCATAAAATCAGCCCTACTTATCAAGAGCAAATTAAAATAAACTTAAGCTATTTTGGACATAGCTCCGCACTGTTAGACAAAGCGATTTCCTCAATCAGAGGTATTGTGGAAATTGAACAGGCAGAACGCGATCGCGCTTTGGAAAAAGCCCTCAGAGATAAGGAGGAGGCTGATCGAGCCCGAGACAAAGAAGCTGAGAAACAGGAGAAAAGACTACAACTTTGGATCACCTTCGTCGGTACTGGCCTAGCCGTCAGTAGTATTTCTTCCCAAAGCGATGCTAAACAACCTCTAGAAGTGATCCTGACCAAACTAGACCGGAAGGGATCCTTAGATTGTCCTAAACCTGAAGCTGGACTCCAGCCTTGCTTGAGTTACAGTTTCTGGTTTGTGGTATTTCATATTTTGCTTGGTGTTGGCGTTGGTGCGATCGCTGTTTTCGCTGCTTTTATTGTGAATCTAATTATCCATTGCTGGTCAATATTATCTGCAAAGGGAGTAGGGAGCAGGGAGCAGGGAGTAGGGAGTAGGGAGTAGGGAATCGGGAGTCGGGAGTCGGGAACTTCCAATCAAAAATTCTGACAATTAATTTAGTGTTAATGTCGCAACAGTTTAGGGAATTCTTTGACTGTAGTCCCTTTGATGAATTGATGGAGCACGGTAAGCATTCAGCCATCAGCTATCAGCGGTCAGCTAAAGGCCTTTGGCCACGCTGCGCGAACAGCTGTTGGCAAAAACACTCAGAACAATAGAAGGCTAATATCATGTTATGACAATTGCCCTTAATAAAAATCTCCCCCATCTCCCTATCGGGTGCATCTCAATGCATGCTGTTTGAACCTGTGGTGCGTTACGGGACGGACTGTCCCAATACTGGCTACTGATAAAATCAGAGGCTTTCCGTCCCTAACGCACCCTACCCAACTTTTTTACTTTTGCCTCTTGCCTCTTGCCTCTTGCCTCTTGCCTTTTGCCTTTTGCCTCTTGCCTCTTGCCCGCCCCCCTTAGTAAGGGGGGTTAGGGGGGATTCCTCTTCCCTGCTCCCTGCTCCCTGCTCCCTGCTCCCTATCTCCCCTTAGTTACAGATTGACAATCAAACGATGCACCCGCCAGCCTCCCTCCTCAAGGGTTACCAAATCACTGCCCAACTCTACGAAAGTGCCAATTCTCTTGTGTATCGTGGTTACCGCGATAGTGATCAGCAGCCGGTTATCCTTAAATTTCTTAAACAGGACTATCCTAGCCCAGAAGAACTAACCAGATATCAACAAGAATATCACATTACTCGCTCTCTTAATCTAGAAGGAGTTATTCAAGTCTATGACTTGCAGCACTATCAGAATACTCGGGTAATTATTTTAGAGGATTTTGGGGGAGAGTCATTAAGCCTTTTACTAACTAAACAAACCCTTAGCATCAAAGAGTTTATCACTATTGCTATCAAGATTACTGAAATTTTAGGACAAATTCATGCTGCTAATGTGATTCACAAAGATATTAACCCCAGTAATATTGTTTTTAACCCAGACACGGGAGAGCTGAAAATAATTGACTTTGGGATTTCTACGGTGCTATCGCGGGAAAATCCAACTCTAAAAAATCCCAATGTCATAGAAGGAACCTTAGCCTATATCTCACCAGAACAGACCGGGAGAATGAACCGCTCCCTGGATTACCGTACAGATTTTTATTCCCTTGGTGTCACCTTCTATGAACTGTTAACAAAACAGCTACCGTTTCCCACTACTGACCTCATGGAGTTGGTACATTCTCATCTGGCTAAATCCCCTGTGGCACCCCATCTCTTGATCAGCTCACAGAGGGAGGGAGGGGGAGAAGGTTGTCCAAAAGCGGTATCAGATATTGTGCTTAAACTGATGGCAAAAAATGCCGAAGACCGCTATCAGTCGGCTCATGGGCTCAAGACAGATTTGGAACACTGTCTTGAACAATTACAAACCACAGGGGAAATCAAAAGGTTTCAACTCGGTCACCACGACATTTGCGAACGATTCACTATTCCTGAAACCTTGTATGGTCGAGACCAGGAAATTGCTACCTTGCTAGCAGCATTTGACCAGATAGCTGCCCTCTCTAGGAAAGACGGGGCTGAACTACTGCTGGTGGCTGGTTATTCTGGTGTCGGCAAGTCAGCCTTGGTTAACGAAGTCTACAAACCCATTACTGCCAAGGGTGGTAATTTCATTGCTGGTAAGTATGACCAGTATCAGCACAACATTCCCTATGATGCGATCGCAAAAGCTTTCCATGACTTGTGCAATCAACTGCTGACCGCAAGCGAAACGACTCTCAATCAATGGCGGCAGAAGATTCTAGCTGCTGTGGGCAACAACGGGCAAGTCTTAATCGATGTGATTCCTGATTTAGAGAGGATTATCGGTAAACAGCCCACCGTAGCACCAGTGGATGCGATCGCAGCCCAAAACCGTTTCAATCTAGTCTTCAAGAACGTCATCAAAGCCATTTGTCAGTCAGATCATCCACTGGTCTTGTTCATTGATAATTGCCAATGGGCTGATAGTGCTTCATTAATGCTGCTAAAGACAATCATCACCGATAGCGAGCTTCAGCATTTACTAGTTGTCGGAACCTACCGAGACCATGAAGTAGATGAAGCCCATCCCTTGATAACTGCTGTCGAAGAAATCAAACAGGAGGGGGGAATTGTTTCACAGATTCATCTCGATAATCTCAAGCCAGTCGATGTGAATCAGTTAATTGCTGATGCCTTAGACTGTTCCCCTCAAGATAGCCAACCCTTAACAAATTTAGTTTACTCCAAAACTCATGGTAATCCTTTTTTTACCACAGAGTTTCTCAAATCAATATATACAAAAAACTTATTACTATTTAACCATACCCAGTGCCAATGGCAATGGGATAGTGAGCTGATTCAAGCCAAAGACATTACCGATAATGTGGTAGACTTTATGGCAGGTAAAATCAGCACTCTATCGGAAACGACTCAAAAGATATTGCAGCTAGCCGCTTGTATTGGTAATAGCTTTGATGTATTACTATTATCCCTTATTTATCAACAGTCTCCCCAGCAAATTATCTATGGTTTATTTCCCGCTATACAACAGGGGTTAATTGTTTGCTTAAATCAAGGGTATCAGCTGATTAACCTCGATGATGATACCGACTGCAGTCTAGTTAGGTTTAGATTTCAGCACGATCGGGTTCAACAAGCAGCCTATACCCTGATTGAACCATCACAAAAAACAGCTTTTCACTTACTAATCGGTCGCCTGTTATTAAAAACCAAGACATCCGAAGCCTTATCAGAGTCTATCTTTGAGATTATCGATCATCTCAATCTTGCCAGTGACCAGGTTACCTCTCCAGAAGAATTCCATGAAATTGCCAGGCTTAATCTCATCGCCAGTCAAAAAGCCAAAATTGCTGCTGCTTATGAACTAGCAACTAATTACGCCAATGCAGGCATTAATCATCTATCAGATCTATCAGGAGATAGCTGGCAAACCGATTATGAATTGACATTAGCCTTACATAACGAAGCCATTGAGGCAGCCTACCTTAACGGTGATTTGAAAGCAATGGCGAGATTAGCTAAGGTAGTGCTACAGCAAGCTAGACTCCTGCTGGACAAGGTGAAAGCTTACCAAGTCCAAATTCAAGCCTCCATCGGACAAAACCAGTTACTGGACGCCCTCAATACCGCTCTAACTATTCTCAAACTCCTAGGGGTAAGCCTTCCAGAAACCCCAACCAACACCGATATCGAGCTTGGACTGGCCGAAACCATCGAGAATTTGCCAGCTATGGGCATTCAAGACTTAATTAACATGCCAGAAATGACCGATCCCTACAAGCTGGCAACCATGGGAATCTTATCCAGCGTGCTGAATGCAGCTTATATGGCAATTCCTGACTTATTACCCCTGATTGTGTTTGCACAAGTCAATTTATCCATCAACCATGGCAATTCCTCTTTTTCGGCCTTTGCTTATGCAAATTATGGCTTAATTCTCTGCGGGATAGTGGGAGATATCGATAGCGGTTATGAATTTGGTAAACTTGCTTTCAGTCTTATAGAAAATGTTAATAATAGAGCTAATACTAAAGCCAGGACATTCGAGATAGTTTGCTTATCTATCAAGCATTGGAAAGAGCATATCAGGGAAACCTTAAACCCTTTGCTTGAAGCCTATCAAAGTGGGCTGGAAACTGGCGATTTAGAATATGCTTCATTTGCCGCTTTAGATTATTGTTCCCATTCCTATGTCCTTGGCAAGGAACTAAAAGGACTTGAACAAGAGATAGCCACCTATAGCCAAGCCATCCATCAGCTCAACCAAACAACTGTCTTTCACTTAAACGAAATCTTTCAT
Organism: Moorena sp. SIOASIH; assembly: GCF_010671925.1. Taxonomy (GTDB): domain Bacteria; phylum Cyanobacteriota; class Cyanobacteriia; order Cyanobacteriales; family Coleofasciculaceae; genus Moorena. Next base: position 22,495 of record NZ_JAAHIH010000005.1, read on the forward strand.
CAAGCGGTTTTGAATTTGCTCGGAAATGCCGAAAATCCGTGTTATCTAATCGGTAAAGCCTATAACGAAGCGCAAATGTTACCAATCCATCAGCAAGCCAACGATATCAGTACCATGGCCTTATTATATGGTAATAAACTGATTCTTTGTTTTCTATTTTGTGATTTGTTTGAAGCTAGGGAAATTGCTGGTAAACTAGAACTATATTTAGAAGGAATTCCCGGACAAGTATTCGTCCCCCTGTTCCATTTTTACGATTCTTTGCTAAGGCTGGCGCTATATCCTAGTTCAAAAACTATGGAAAAAGAAGAATGTTTAGCTCGTGTTGCTACAAATCAAGAAAAGATGAAAAACTGGGCTGACTATGCTCCCATGAATTATCTGCACAAATTTCATCTAGTAGAAGCAGAGCGCCATCGGATTCTAGGTCAAAACGTGGAAGCGATGGATTTATACAATTGCGCCATTGCTGACGCAAAGGAAAACGGATATCTTAACGAAGAAGCCCTTGCCAACGAACTCGCCGCCAAATTTTATCTGGAATGGGGCAAAGACAAAATTGCCCAACTCTACATGATGGAGGCATACCATAGCTACACTCACTGGGGAGCATTAGCAAAAGTCCAAGACTTAGAACAACGTTATCCCCAGTTACTAACCCAAACCGCCAGTAAGGTTCGATTCTCTGCTACTAACACCACCACCTCATCCACCACTGCCACAACCCTATCCGATTCCCTAGACCTAATCAGCATCCTCAAAGCCTCTCAAGCCCTAGCCCAAGAGATTAAACTTGATACCTTACTAGCCAACATGATGGCAATTGTGATCGAAAATGCCGGAGCCGAAACGGCGTATCTATTGCTTCAACACAATCAGCAATGGGCGATCGCAGCAGAAGGGATACTTGATACCAATAAAGATAGCAATAAAGTAAACATTTTACAATTCGCTCCCTTAGATAATTTCCCAGAAACCTCCCTACCAAAGTCCATTATCAACTACGTTATCCGAACCCAAACCAGTGTTGTTTGTCACCGTGCTACTAAACATCAGACCTTCTCTACAGATCCCTATATCCAGATTCATCAACCCCAATCGATTTTGTGTACTCCCATTATTAACCAAGGCCAACTAATTGGTTTGCTCTATCTGGAAAATAATGCCATCATCGGAGCCTTTACACCAGACCGATTAGAAGTCTTAAATCTGCTCACCTCCCAAGCAGCAATTTCCATCGAAAATGCCCTGTTGTATCGCCAATTAGAAGACTATTCCCACACCCTAGAACAAAAAGTAGAAGAACGCACCGCCCAACTAGCTGAGTCTAATCAACAACTGAAAACTGCTAAACAAAAAGCCGATGAGGCTAACCAAGCTAAAAGCGAATTCCTCTCCAACATGAGCCATGAATTGCGTACTCCTCTCAATGGCATCCTCGGCTATGCTCAAATCCTCAAGCGAGACCGGGACTTAGGCACCAAGCAAATCGATGGCTTAACAATTATTGAGCAAAGCGGCAACCATTTGTTGACTCTGATCAACGATATTTTAGACCTATCTAAAATTGAAGCTCGTAAAATGGAACTCTACCCCAGGGATTTACACCTACAAAGTTTCCTCGGAAGTGTGGTAGGGATTATCCGCATGCGAGCCTTGGAAAAAGATATTTTGTTCGAATATAACCCTGAGGATAACTTACCTCATGGCATTAAAGCTGACGAGAAACGACTGCGACAGGTACTGCTAAATTTATTAGGTAATGCTGTTAAATTTACTGACACTGGTGAAGTAACTTTAAAGGTTAATGTGATTAGTCTCGACCAACCACAAAAGACAACACTTAGTTTTCAAGTAATTGATACCGGTGTTGGTATGACCCCCGAACAGTTACAGAAAATTTTCCAACCCTTTGAACAAGTGGGAGATACCCAAAGGCGTGCTACTGGCACTGGTTTAGGGCTAACGATCACCAAGCAGTTGGTAGAGCTAATGGGAGGAAAGCTACAAGTGACAAGCGAATTTGGTTATGGTTCTACCTTCTGGTTTGATGTTACCTTCCCAGTAGTAGAAACATACCAACCACAGCAGCAACAGAAGCTGGGGCAAATTGTTGGTTATATTGGCTCTCGGCGCAAGGTATTAATCGCGGAAGATAAAGCAGCAAATCGGGCTGTGTTGCAGAACATGCTGGAGCCGTTGGGCTTTGAAGTAGTGATGGCAGAAAATGGCCAGCAGGAAATCGAACTAGCTCAACAGCTGCAACCTGACCTGATATTGACCGACTTAATCATGCCGGTCAAAACTGGCTTTGAAGCGATCGCAGAACTGAGAAACTTACCTCAAATGCAGGATATCCCCATTATTGTGGTGTCCGCTAACGTCTTAGACACCGACCTTGAAAAAAGTAAGCTTGTCGGCTGTCAAGGCTTTTTGTCCAAACCCGTGGATGAGCAACAGTTGCTGGAATTGTTGGGAGAGTATTTACAACTGGAGTGGATTTATGAAGAAGTATCGCAACAAACCATAGCACTAGCTAGTTCAGAGCAACCATTAGTGATTCCGCCACCAGAGGAAATGGAAGTGCTCTATGAATTAGCCATGCTCGGCAGTATGAAAAAGATTCGCCAACGAGCCACCTATCTTGAAGAACTGGATACAAAATATATACCCATAGCTTCGAAACTCAAAGATTTAGCCGAAGGATTCCAGGAGCAAAAGATTTTAGCTTTAGTGGAAAAGTATCTAGAACAGGACTTACGCAACTGGCACAACTAATGGTGGGGCTAGAGCACGGCGAGAGTCTAATAACTAAACTATAGACATAGTAATGTCGGGACGTTTTAGTTGGTTAATTAAGTAATTGGAAAAGAGTCCATGCTTAATTTGATAAATTAGACCTCTTGCAAAAGTAAAAAATCCATCATTTTCATCGCCTTTATTGTCAATTTTCGTGACGAGTTACTCCTTACTTCTTACTCCTTACTCGACAACTGCTGCGAAGTCTATTGATTTCAAGATTTTGGCTATTCAGTTCTGACAGTTTCCCAACAACTGATGCCTCTGTGCTTTACTAAGCAAGGGTAGTTCCGATACTGAAACTTGAGAATTCTCTACTATCCCTGACAGCAAATTCTGAAAATGACTAGTCATCCTCTCAATCGTCGATTCATTAAACAGATCGGTATTGTACTCCCACTCACACCTCAATTCCTGCTCTACCTCGGTGATAAATAATGTCAAATCTAACAGTGAAGTCTCATATTCCTTGCGGAAAGGACTGATCTTGATTCCAGGTATTGCTAATTTATCCATTGGCATATTTTGCAGAATCAACATCACCTGCAACATGGAAGCATAATCCAAAGAGTAGTTTTTTACCTGCAAGGCTTTCATTACTTGTTCAAAAGGTATATCCTGATTTTCATAGGCTGTAAGAGTGGTTTCCTTGACCTGCACGAGGAGTTTTTCAAAGGTGAGCTCATCTTCCAAAAAAGCCCTCAACAATAAAACATTTTGAAACAAGCCAATTAAAGACTCAGTATCACTATAGTTACGATTAGCTACGAGAGTACTAATTAAAATATCTGATTGACCACTGTAACGATATAGTAAAGTTGCTAATGCTCCATACAGAATCATGAATAAAGTAGTATTAGTCTTTTTCGCTAAAGTTTTCAATTTTTGAGTCAGATTGCTATTTAAACAAGACTTGTACAAGTCACCGTTATAAGTTTTCACTTTGGGACGAGGACGGTCAATTGGCATTGGTAATAATGCTGGTGCGCCATCCAACTGTTGTTTCCAGTAGTTGAGTTGATTTTTCAATACCGAAGGACTCATAAATTGTCTTTGCCACAGTGCGAAGTCTGCATACTGAATAGTTAATTCTGATAAAAGTGATGGTTCTCCTTGGATAAAAGCTTGGTATAAACTGCATAGTTCTTGGTTGAATAAATTCCGTGACCAACCATCGAAGATAATATGGTGAATTGGCATTAATAGAACAGATTCTGCGACGTCTAACTTTAACAAACTACACTTAATTAAGGGAGAACTTTCTAAATTGAATGGGGTAGTTCCTTGTTGTTGGATGTGTTGGCGTAACGTTTTTTTGCATTCTCGCCCTTCGAGTTGTTGTAAATCCACTACATGGATCTTGATGTCAGCTTCTGGGTGAATTATTTGTACTAGTTTGCCATCTTCTGATTTAAAGTTTGTGCGTAGCACTTCGTGACGACGTACTATTTCTGATAAAGCTTGTTGTAGGGCATTAATATCCAAATTTCCCTTAAGGCGGGCGAAAAAACAGATAGTGTGGAGATCTCTTTCTCCTTCAATGCGCCCATGTAACCATAGTCGTTCCTGAGCAAAGGAAAGAGGTATGGGGAATATTTTTCCCCTTGGTTGGATAGGAGGGAGGTTTAGTAAGCTACTAGCAGTATGTTGTTGGGTTAATGCTTGTTCTAATTGAGCTACATTGGGAGATTCAAAGATAACTCTTAGGGGTATGTCTACTGAGAAGGCTTGTTTAAGTCGCGAAGTTAATTGAGTCGCCAACAGGGAATGTCCCCCCAATTCAAAAAAGTTGTCTTTGATGCCGACATTTTTTACTTTAAGAACATCCGCAAAGATATTGGCGATGATTTCTTGAGTAGGTGTGCTTGGTGCTACGTATTCAATTTCTCTGCTGATGGCTCCATCAGGTACAGGTAATGCTCTACGATCTACTTTGCCGTTGGGTGTTAAGGGTAGAGTATCTAGAGTGACAAAGGCATTAGGTACCATATATTCTGGCAGTTTCTGTTTCACGAATCCACGCAGTTGACTAATACTGATTGACTTTTCCCCATTGACTACATAGGCTACTAAACGTTTATTACCAGGATTATCTTCTCTGGCAATGACTACTGCTTTTTGGATTTGAGGGTGGGTATTGATGACAGATTCAATTTCTCCTAGTTCGATACGGAAACCTCGAATCTTCACTTGATTATCGATACGCCCGAGAAATTCAAGGTTACCATCGGGTAAATAGCGAGCAAAATCCCCTGTTTTATAGAGTTTCTCCCCATAATCTGAGAAGGGGTTGGAGATAAATTTTTCTGCAGTTAGTTCTGGACGGTTGAGGTAGCCTCTAGCTAAACCATCTCCTCCAATATAGATTTCTCCTGGTACTCCTATAGGTACTGGCTGTAAGTTTGAGTCTAGGATATAGATTTGGGTGTTGGCTATGGGTCGACCGATTAGTTGCTTATGATGGCAAATTCGCAACGGGCACACTGTAGTATCAACAGTACACTCTGTTGGGCCATAAAGATTGAAAAAATTAAGGTCTCTTCGCTGACTTAAAGCTTGCCAGAGGTCTAGAGTAACCTTTTCTCCTGCTACTAGTATGTATTTGGGAACATTATCACCTGAAAGTAACCCCGCCGATACCAATAGTTCTAATTGCGATGGCGTACAATCAAATACGTCAATCCTATGGTGCTGTAAATAAGATAATAGGGCATCTCCATCAAATCTTACCATTGTGGGTACGATATCAACAGTGTAACCGTGAAGTAGTTGCACAAACTGTTTTACAGAACCATCAAAACTTAAAGACCCATTCAAACTGACACGCAGTGGTGAATTTGGGATTTCTTGATAGATAGTTTGATGAAGACCCTCTGAAAAATTTACAACCGAGCGATGTACAATGGCAACTCCCTTTGGTTGACCAGTAGAACCAGAAGTATAGATAACATAAGCCAAGTTATCAGAGAAGATCTCCACATCCAGATTTTCCCCACTATATTGCTCTATAAAACCCCAATCATGATCTAAACAAATCACCTTAGCTCGATTTCCTGGCCAAGACTCTAGCAAAGATTGTTGAGTAACCAAGACCTCAACACCCGAATCAGATAACATGTAACTCAACCGTTCTGCTGGATAATTGGGATCAAGGGGTACATAGGCACCACCAGCTTTCAGTATCCCCAACAGTCCCACCACCATCCCTACTGAACGCTCCACACCTATTCCCACCAGCACTTCTGGCCCCACTCCCAAACTTTGCAGATGACGTGCTAGTTGGTTGGCTCGCTGATTCAATTGCTGATAGGTTAACTGCTCATCTTCAAACACCACAGCCACAGCATCCGGTGTTTTCTCTACCTGCTCTTCAAACAACTGATGGATACATTGGTCTTGAGGATATTCTTTCTCCGTATCATTCCACTCCACCAACAACTGATGTCGCTCTGCTTGACTCAACAAGGGTAATTCAGCTACAGATTGTTGTGGATTCTCTACACACCCTGACAGCAAGTTCTGAAAATGACCAGCCATGCGCTCAATCGTTGCGCCATCAAACAAGTCGGTGTTGTACTTAAACGTTCCTTCTACAGATGAACTTCCCTCCACCATGTCGAGAGCCAAATCAAACAAGCCTTCTTGCAAAGGTATCTTGCCAGGTTTTAGCTTTAATTTTTCCTGAGCAGTATCAGCTTCTGTTTCATTCCTCAACAATCTCTGTACAGCATGGGATTGTTGATCTGGTTCTAGATTAAAAGAGACCTGAAAAATAGGTGCATAACTAGGATCCCTTTGGGGCTGTAATTTGTTTACGAGTAAAGCGAATGGGTAATCTTGATGAGTTATGGCTTCGAGTACAGTTTTATGAACTTGGTCTAAAAATCCCTCAAAAGTAGGATTTCCTGATAAATCTGCCCTCATCACAACTGGATTAACAAAGTAGCCCACAATATTCGCCAACTCAGGTTTACTTCTGCCTAAAAGAAGGGAACCAACTAAAATATCTGGCTCAGAAGTGTAACGATATAGCAGGATATCAAAGGTAGCCAACAAGACACTGTAAAGCGTTGTTTCCTGTTTTTGAGCTATGATATTCAGTTTTTGCGTTAGGTTTGCTGATAATCTAAAACTATAGGAATAACTGTTATCCGTTTGTACTGGTGGTCGTGGTCTGTCCGTGGGCAAATTTAGTACAGGTAAATCTCCAGTCAGTTTTCGGTGCCAATAATTCCAGTGTTTTTCCCCTTGAGCGCTGGCGGCCATTTGTTTCTGCCAATGGATGTAATCTCTTAGTAATTGTAAAATTTCAGTTTTATATTGTTTCAGTTGAGCTAACACTGAGTTGATTGGCTCATATTTGGGTGCGTGGTAGCGTATTTCTTCCTCTTGAACCCATAATTTCCAACCTTTGATTGAAAGCTCTCTTAAAAAATCAACTAAATTCATAGCACTCCTTCAATAAAATCAACGGACATCCACTATTTCAATTAAGTCTTTGACATTATCCCACAGTAAGCGTGGGGTCAACTTCTCATTTTTTAGATAACGGTTGATTTTATCATGGCTAATCTGCTCTAAATGTTCTGCTAAGGTGAGAGTATAATTGAGGTGGCTACTTAATAAGTATTGACAATAGTTAAGTTTAGTAAATTTCATCACTAACTGAATTTTTTAAAGCACCCTCCTCTGATTTGATCAGAAAAATTAAAAAACGAACGACCATTAATTACTATTACTAATCTGAAAAAGGGCTGATCACAGACGTAGCTTACTATAGTACTAAAGTACTATAGTAAGCTATCCACTGTGCCAGTTGCGTAAGTCCTGTAGAAATTTGACACTCCCCGGCCTAAAGGCGCGGGGATTCCTAGATCAACGAGCCGCCTTAAACCATGGAGTTCTCATCTTTGACGCCGCCAAAAACAAGACAATACTCAACCGAGAATCCGTCAAGACTAAATTCCTAGTTAATTCACCATAGACCCAGAGGGCAGTTCTCGCATGGGGCGTTTAACTACTCTTTGGAAGTGCCTTAAAAAGTCTGTTTCTCTTCCTTTCGTTTGGTTCCGGTGTGCCCCACCGTACCGTTTTTTTCTCAAAGTGTGATTCTTCTGGGTTCACACATCAACTGTTAATTGATGATTGGGTTTTTAAGGAGGAGATTCCCTACCCTCCGGGCATTACTACTTTAAGGCCGATAAGTTACGGGTCTCTCTCCCGGCTCAGCCTACGGTTTTTCAGCCTGTACCCTATATTTTAATTATAACCTGGCGCTAGATAAGCGTCAACTTAAAAGCCGTCCTAGAAGGACGGGGCTTTAGACCCATTTTTTTGGTAAAACAGTTAATCGGTTAATGGGAGTCGGGAGTCGGGAGTCGGGAGTCGGGAGTCGGGAGTCGGGAGTCGGGAGTCGGGAGTCGGGAGTCGGGAGTCGGGAGTCGGGAGTCGGGAGTCGGGAGTCGGGAGTCGGGAGTCGGCAATAGGCATGCTAGCAATGCTAACTTCGTTCCTTCAGACTTCTGACTTGAGACTTGAGACTTCTAATGTTACCTAGTCTGGAGGAACAGGGAAATCTATAAAGTGAGTCCTGTTGAATTGGTCCCATTGGCCCTATACCCTCACCTAGGTATGTCACCCATGAACACAACTCCTCCCAACATTAAAGGCTATTGCATCACTGACCTGGTCTACCATGGGTCGAGAACCGTAGTTTATCGTGGCACTAGGAACAATGACCACACACCAGTAGTACTCAAACTGCTCAATAATCCTTATCCCAGCTTCCAGGAACTTGTCCAGTTCCGCAATCAGTACACCATTGCCAAAAATCTTGACCATCCCGGAATTATCCAAATCTATAGCTTGGAGTCCTACCAAAATACGTTGGTATTGGTGATGGAAGACTTTGGTGGCATCTCCCTGGAAGAGTATACCACTGATAGTTTGCACCAAAGACCGATAACGGATGATGTAGAGCATCCCGGTATGCTCACTGAGCAGTCACTTCAGGAATTTCTCGACATTGCCATCCAAATCGCCTCCATCCTGGACGGACTCTATCGCCACCGAGTCATCCACAAAGACATCAAGCCTAGCAATATCCTGATTAATCCCACTACCAGTCAAGTCAAATTCATCGACTTCAGTATTGCCTCCCTACTCCCGAAAGAAAGCCAAATCCTGACTAGTCCTAACTGCCTCGAAGGTACCCTGGCTTACCTGTCTCCGGAACAAACCGGACGGATGAATCGCGGAATTGACTACCGCAGTGACTTTTATTCGACGGGGATAACCTTCTACAAGCTGCTCACCACAGAGTTACCCTTTAGCACTAGTGACCCCATGGAGTTGGTTCACTGTCATATTGCTAAACAACCAGTAGCTCCACACCAGCGTAACCGAGCTATTCCCCCACTCCTGTCGGAAATTATCAGTAAACTGATGGCTAAAAATGCTGAAGACCGTTATCAGAGTGCTTTGGGACTCAAGTATGACCTAGAACAGTGTGCGGAACATTGGGACAGATTGGGCGCGTACGCTGACATTAAGTTGGGTAGTCGAGATATTTGCGATCGCTTCGTCATTCCGGAAAAACTCTACGGGCGTCAAGCCGAAGTCGAGACCTTACTCTCTGCCTTTGAGCGAGTTACTCAAGGAACAACAGAAATGATTCTGGTAGCGGGCTTTTCCGGGATTGGTAAAACCGCTGTGGTCAATGAAGTCCACAAACCGATTGTGCGGCAGCGGGGTTATTTCATCCAAGGTAAGTTTGACCAGTTCCAGCGTAATATTCCCTTTAGTGCCATAGTCCAAGCACTGCGGGACTTGATGGAGCAATTACTCACCGAAACTGATGCCCAACTGCAGCAGTGGAAAGCACAAATTCTGTCTGCTGTGGGTGAGAATGGTCAAGTGATGGTGGATGTGATTCCAGAATTAGAAAGCATTATCGGTAAACAGCCTCCTGCTCCGGAACTGTCTGGTACGGCGGCTCAAAATCGGTTTAATTTGCTCTTTAGTAAATTTATCCAAGTTTTCACCACCAAGGAACATCCCCTGGTGATTTTCCTCGATGACTTGCAGTGGGCAGATTCGGCTTCGATAAAGTTGCTGCAATTGTTGATGGCAGAAACTAATATTTCCTATCTGCTGCTAATTGGTGCTTATCGAGATAATGAAGTAAATCCTACTCATCCGTTGATGCTAAAGTTGTCCGAGATGGCGAAAGTGGGCGTTTCACTCAATACCATTACCCTTGAACCCCTGAGTAAATCTGACTTAAACCATCTGATTGCGGATACCCTGACTTGTGGGATAGAACTGGCGGAACCCCTCACCGAATTAGTCGCTCAGAAAACCAAAGGAAATCCGTTTTTTGCGACCCAATTCCTGAAATCCCTCCATCACGACCGATTAATCACCTTTAATTTTGAGCAAGGGTATTGGCAATGTGACATCGCTGAAATTAGACGCTTGGCTCTGACGGATGACGTGGTTGAATTTATGGCACTTCAGTTACATAAATTGCCAAAAGAAACTCAGGATGTCTTAAAACTAGCGGCTTGTATTGGCCACCAATTTGATTTAGATACCCTGGCCATTATCCATGATAAATCTCCAACCGATACGGCAACTTCTTTATGGAAATCTCTGCAAGAAGGGTTGGTGTTACCCACCACAGAAATTTACAAATTCTTCACTGTTAATAGTAATTCCCTATCGAGCACTGAAGCAAAATTATCCCAAAGCTCAATCCCCCTATGGGCTACGCCCACGCTACGGGAAAACCAATCCCCAAGTTACAAGTTTTTACATGACCGAGTCCAGCAAGCGGCTTATTTTCTGATTCCGGAAGACCAGAAACAGTTAACCCACCTGACGATTGGGCAACTGCTGTTGAAAAATATCCCCACAGCAGAACGAGAAGAAAAGATTTTTGATATTGTCAACCAGTTAAATTATGGTCTGGAGTTAATCACCGAGCAAGCACAGCGAGATGAATTAGCTCAATTAAATCGTATTGCTGGAGAAAAAGCCAAGGGAGCCACGGCCTATGGGGCGGCTTTTAACTATTTAACCGTAGGTCTGGAACTGCTAGGGGAAAATAGCTGGCAACGTCAGTATGATCTCAGCCTAGCTCTATATCAAGCTGCTGCCGAGGCCGCATACCTCAATACCGACTTTGAGCAGATGGAGCAAATGCTTGAGGTGGTGTTGGCACAAGGGAAAACACTACTGGACAAAATCACCGCCTATGAAGTCTCGATTGACGCCTATAAAGCCCAAAACCAGGGTGAGCAAGCCATTACCACCGGGCTGCAAGTGCTGAAGTTATTGGGGATAGAACTCCCCCAACAGCCCAGTCAAGAGGATATTGAGCTGGCACTACACCAGACACAGTCAGCTTTAGAGGGTAAAGAGATTGAGGAGTTAATGGATTTGCCGGTGATGACGGCACCGGAAAAACTAGCGGCGATGACTATTCTCTCGCGACTCGGAAAAATTGCTTATCTGACCATACCTGTACTGTTTCCGTTAATGGTTTTGAAACAGGTCAATCTCTCCCTGCAAAATGGCAATTGTCCTGTGTCTGTTGTGTGCTATACACATTACGGCATCCTGCTCTGGCACTTCTGTGGAGATATCGATGGCAACTATCGCTTCGGTCAACTGGCTCTGAAGTTATTAGCACGCTTTAATGACAAACAGCTTAAATGTATAGTACTGTTTGTGGTCAATATCACCATAAAGCCCTGGAAAGTGCATCTGAAAGAAACATTAACCCCTTTGGTAGAAGCTTACTCTGTAGGGGTAGAAACTGGAGATTTTGACGACTCTGCCTTCTCTGCCTATATGTACTTAGAACATTCCTTTTGGCTCGGTAAGCAGCTAGCTGAGCTTGACCAGAGCTGTGCCAACTATCATCAAGGGATTGATCAACTCAAGCAAGATATCCCACATCAGCTTAGTGCCATCACCTGGCAAGGGGTCTTAAACTTACTAGGACAAGCTGAAAATTATTGCTGTTTAAGGGGTGAAGTCTACGACGAACTCCTCATGCTCCCACTCCACAAGAAGTTCAATAACGTCAGGGCACTTTACACCCTATACCTAAATAAATTATTTCTGTGTTATCTATTTCAGGATTATCCGCAAGCTTGGCAACAAGCCACCATTACCGAAAATTATTTAGATGGAGTAGCAGGCCTTTTCGTTTTTTCGCTTTTCTATTGGTACGATTCTCTGACTCGCTTAGCTCTCTATCCTGAACAAAATCACACTCAACAACAACAAAGTTTAGATAAAATCGCCCACAATCAAGACAAGATTAAAACATGGGCAGACCATGCCCCGATGAATTATTTGCACAAATTTTATTTAGTCGAAGCCGAGCGCTATCGTGTTTTGAGTCAAAAGCTGGAAGCCATAGAGTATTATGACCGCGCTATTGCTGGAGCAAAGGAAAACCAATACATTCAAGAGGAAGCCCTGGGTAATGAACTTGCTGCCAAATTCTACTGGGAGTGGGGTAAAGAAACCATTGCCCAAGCCTACCTCACTCGTGCCTACTATGGCTATAGTCACTGGGGAGCAAAAGCTAAGGTGGAGGATTTGGAAATTCGTTATCCCCAATTTCTCGGTTCCATTCTTAGCCAGAAAACTATCAATATCAGCACAGCAGAGACGATCACCAACCTCACCACTCAAGGGGTTAATAGCACAACTACAAACGCTTCCACTGCTTTGGATTTGGCTACAGTTATCAAAGCCTCCCAGGCTCTATCTGGGGAAATCCAGTTAGATCAGTTGCTCTCTACTTTGATGCAAGTGGTGATGGAAAATGCCGGGGCTGACAAATGTGCTCTAATTTTGGTAAAAGGTGACCAGTTAGTGATCGAGGCTATGGAAACTGCTAATCAACTCGCTTTAGTGGAATCTATACCAGTGGAAGAAAGCCAAGATATTCCCCAAAGTGCGATCAATTATGTCAAGCGGAAATTGGAAACCTTAGTTATCAATGATATCACGGTTGAGACTATCCTAGCGGCTGACCCCTATTTTATCCGTCAGCAACCCCGGAGTCTGATGTGTACTCCTATCATCAATCAAGGTCAACTAATTGGCTTACTTTATCTAGAAAATAATCTCACCACTGGAGCCTTTACACCAGACCGATTAGAAATCTTAAATCTGCTGACTTCTCAAGCTGCTATTTCTATAGAAAACTCCCTATTGTATCGCCAATTAGAAGACTATTCCCACACCCTAGAACAAAAAGTAGAAGAACGCACCGCCCAACTAGCTGAGTCTAATCAACAACTGAAAACTGCTAAACAAAAAGCCGATGCTGCTAACCAAGCTAAAAGCGAATTCCTCTCCAATATGAGCCATGAATTGCGTACTCCTCTCAATGGTATCCTCGGCTATGCTCAAATCCTGAAGCGGAACCGAGACCTAGGCACCAGGGAAATTGATGGTTTAACGATTATTGAGCAAAGCGGCAACCATTTGTTAACTCTAATCAACGATATTTTAGACCTATCCAAAATCGAAGCCCGCAAAATGGAACTCTACCCCAGGGATTTACACCTCCAAACCTTCCTCGAAAGTGTGGTAGGTATTATCCGCATGCGTGCCTTGGAAAAAGATATTGTATTCCAATATAACCCTGAGGATAACTTACCTCATAGCATTAAAGCTGACGAGAAACGACTGCGACAGGTACTGCTGAATTTATTAGGTAATGCTGTTAAATTCACCGACACTGGTCAAGTAACATTAAAGGTTAAGGTGATTAGGGCGTGTTTTCAAAGTTTTCCGCAAGATTTAGATCCCCCCCAGCCCCCCGCGCGGAAGGGGGAGCCATACTCAAAGTCCCCCTTTTTTAAGGGGGATAATGGGGGATCTCCGAGTTTGAAGACACGCCCTAGTCTCGACCAACCTCAAAAGACAACACTTCGTTTTCAAGTGATTGATACCGGTGTCGGCATCACCCCCGAACAGTTAGAGAAAATTTTCCAACCCTTTGAACAAGTGGGAGATACGCAAAGGCGTGCTGCTGGCACTGGTTTAGGTTTAGCGATAACGAAGCAGTTGGTAGAGCTAATGGGAGCAAAGCTGCAAGTCACAAGCGAACTTGGTTATGGCTCTACCTTCTGGTTTGATGTTACCTTCCCACTGGTAGAAACATACCAACCACAGCAGCAACAGAGCCTGGGGCAAATTGTTGGTTATATTGGCTCTCGGCGCAAGGTATTAATCGCGGAAGACAAAGCAGCAAATCGGGCTGTGTTGCAGAACATGCTGGAGCCGTTGGGCTTTGAAGTCGTGATGGCAGAAAATGGCCAGGAGGAAATCGAACTGGCTCAACAGCTGCAACCTGACCTGATATTGACCGACTTAGTCATGCCGGTCAAAACTGGCTTTGAAGCGATCGCAGAACTGAGAAACCTACCTCAAATGCAGGATATACCAATTATTGTGGTGTCCGCTAGCGTGTTAGACACCGACCTTGAGAAAAGTAAGCTTGTGGGCTGTCAAGGCTTTTTGTCCAAACCCGTGGATGAGCAACAGTTGCTGAAATTGTTGGGAGAGTATTTGCAACTGGAGTGGATTTATGAAGAAGAGTCCCCACAGACCATAGCACCAGCTAGTTCAGAGCACCCTTTAGTGATTCCGCCACCAGAGGAAATGGAAGTCCTCTACGAATTAGCCATGCTCGGCAGTATGAAAAAGATTCGCCAACGAGCCACCTATCTCCAAGAACTGGATACAAAGTACATCCCCTTTGCTAAGAAACTCAAAGATTTAGCCCAAGGATTCCAGGAGGAAAAGATTGTAGATTTAGTGGAAAAGTATCTAGAGATTGAAAATAGTTAATCGATTTTAGGGAGTAGGGAGTAGGGAGTAGGGAGTAGGGAGTAGGGAGTCGGGAGTAGGTAAGTCAGAAGAGGGATCCCCCCTAACCCCCCTTAATAAGGGGGGAACGGAAGTGGAAAAAAATTCTGTGTACTTCATAGCTATAAAAAACGCTATATCTTGTTGCCAAACCAAATTTAAATGAGTTAAGCTTTAGAAAAAATATTATTAACAATAATAATAATTATCGCCTTTTACAATATATCATAAAACAAAATTTAAATTGATAAAAAAAACACTCTCATATATTTACTACTGCTGCCGATTCCCGATTCCCGATTCCCGATTCCCGATTCCCGATTCCCGATTCCCGATTCCCGATTCCCTGTTCCCTGTTCCCGATTCCCTACTCCCTACTCCCTACTCCCTACTCCCTACTCCCTACTCCCGATTCCCTTAAACCAACTATCTATGATTACTATTAACGGCTATCAAGTTAACACTAAACTGTACGAAAGTTCTAATTCAATCGTTTATCGTGGCATCAGAGATAACGACCATCAATCGGTGATCATCAAAGTCCTCAAGCAAGATTATCCCACCGAATCAGAGTTGACCAGATATAAACAAGAATATCAACTCAATCACTCTCTAAATTTTGCCGGAGTGATCAAAGCCTATGAGTTGCAGAAGTATCATAGTACGCTGGTTATTATCTTCGAGGATTTTGGAGGATACTCCTTAACTAATTGGCTAACTAAACGCCAGTTTACCCTAGAAGAATTTTTGAGATTAGCTATCCAAATCACTGATAGCTTAGGGGCTATTCATGGGGTGAATATTATCCATAAAGATATTAATCCCAGTAATATCATTTATAACCCAGACACGGGGGAAATCAAAATTATCGACTTTGGCATTTCTACCCAGTTACTCAGGGAAACTCCCACCTTAAAAAATCCCCATGTTCTAGAAGGAACATTAGCCTATATTTCCCCAGAGCAGACTGGGAGAATGAACCGTTGCCTAGATTACCGTACAGATTTCTACTCCCTTGGGGTTACCTTCTATGAATTACTCACAGGCAAACTCCCCTTTGAGAGTACTGAGCCGATGGAGTTAGTCCATTGTCATCTTGCTAAACAACCTATCCCTCCCCATCAACTAGAGAGCTTAACCTTAACCTCTCCAGAGATTCCTCAACTCTTGTCAGATATTGTCCTAAAATTAATGGCAAAAACCGCTGAGGAGCGTTATCAAAGTGCTTGGGGCATTAAAGCGGATTTAGAAGAATGCTTGAACCAGTTACAGACCACTGGCAAAATCCCACCATTTCCCCTAGGTACTCAAGACATTTCGGAAACCTTTCACATTCCCCAGAAACTCTATGGTAGAGAGCAAGAAGTCCAGATGCTGCTAGCTGCTTTTGAGCGAGTCGCAGCGATCGCAACTAGCAAAGCCTATGAACATCAAAAATCTAACTTCAGCTCCAGACCAGTCCAAAATTTGAGCAATCCCCGGTCTCGAACTGAAATGATGCTAGTGAGTGGTTATTCTGGCATTGGTAAATCAGCACTAGTACGGGAAATTTACAAACCGGTCACTAGGCAACGAGGATACTTTATTTCTGGAAAATTTGACCAATTTCAGCGCAATATCCCCTACTCTGCTATTGTCAGTGCCTTCTCTAGTTTAGTCCAACAACTGCTCAGTGAACCAGAAGAGCAACTCAACCAGTGGCGAGAAAAACTCCTAGCAGTACTCAATCCTAATGGACAGGTTATCATCGATGTGATTCCTGAAGTAGAACTAATTATTGGTAAACAGCCCACCGTAGCAACTCTTCCCCCTATTGAGACTCAACACCGCTTTAATTTAGTTTTCCAGAACTTCATCAAACTCTTTTGTGCTGAGGAGCATCCCCTAGTCATTTTCCTTGACGATCTTCAGTGGGCAGATATAGCTACACTGAAGTTGATTGAGCTAATCATGACTAATGAAGAAACGGAGTACTTATTGTTAATTGGTGCTTATCGGGATAACGAAGTCAACACTACTCATCCGCTGATGCTAACCCTAGATAAGCTGGGGGAATTGGGGGTTACCTTTGATAAAATTACCTTAGCTCCTTTACAAGAAAACCAGATCAATCAACTAATTGCGGATACCTTACAAGCTCAGCCAGAGTCAGTGATACCATTAGCAAACTTGGTGGTGAATAAAACCGCTGGTAATCCTTTCTTTGTCAATCAGTTTCTCCAAACACTTCACACCGAAAACCTACTAAGGTTTAAGGCTCCTCAAGATGGACATCAAGCTCAATGGCAGTGGGATATTTCTGAAATTGAGGCAGTAGGTATTACTGATAATGTGGTAGAGTTGATGGTGAGGAAGCTCAAAAAACTACCAGCTACTACCCAGAAGGTGTTGCAACTAGCTGCTTGTGTCGGTAATTATTTTAACCTCACTACTCTGTCAATTGTCTATGAAAAATCCTTAACAGATACCTTTAGGGATTTACTGAGTGCTATACAAGAAGGATTAGTATTGCCAACATCTGAGCTGAAAACTAGTGATCAAGAAATTATCGAGTCTCAACTGGTCATTCTCAATTTTAAATTTCTCCATGACCGAGTACAACAAGCGGCCTATGGGTTAATCAATCAGGAGGAGAAAACGAAAGTTCATCTGAGGATTGGACGGCTTTTGCGCACTAATCTCTCAGAGACCGAGCGCGAAGAAAGGGTGTTTGAACTGGTCAATCATCTTAACGTAGCTCAAGATGCGATCCCAGATCCTACAGAAAGAACGGATTTGGCTCAGTTGAACTTAGAAGCCGGTAAAAAAGCTAAGGAAAATATAGCTTATCAAGCAGCCAAAGACTATTTTAAACTAGGCATCGCTTATCTTGAGGATAATGCTTGGGAAACTCACTACTCTCTCACCTATGCTTTGTATAAGCAACTGGCAGAGACCGAGCAATTTGATAATAATTTCGAGCAGGCAGACAAATTAATTAACTTGCTCCTATCTCGCGTAGAGTCTGTAGTAGACAAGGCAGATATTTATTGGTTAAGTATTCGACACCACACCGTGATATCCCAGGAGCATAGGGCAATTGAAATTGGCAAACAAGCTCTCCCTCTGCTAGGAATAGATTGGCCAAAACCAGACCAGCTACAGACTATATCAGTATACTTAGAACGTGTTAGACAGCAAATTAACCACAAAACTCAGGGTCAAGCCATCAGTGTGCTCCTGAATGAACCAGAGGCGAAGGAATTGATTCAAAAGAATATAATTAAGTTATTAAATTGCCTGCTACCTCCCTCTTATATTACCAAGCAAAACCAATTACACTTTTGGTTAGGGTCTAAAATTGTCGAGCTGTCTTGCCAATATGGCATGGTGGCTGAATCAGCCTTTGGTTTTATGGTTTACGGGATGTTGGTCAGTACGGAGTTAGGGGATTCTCAATTAGGCTATGAAATTGGCTGGCTTGGTCTCAATTTGAGTAAGAGATTTAACCAATTAGATAAAGTAGCTCAGACTTGTTATATATTGGCCAATAATTTTTATCCTTGGGTGAATCCATTAAAAGAATCGGAGCAGATTTTAGATGAGGGAATACAGGCCGCTTTAGCTTCGGGAAACGCTATGTTTCTCGGGTATCTGGTGATCTATAAAGTAATTAATCCATTTTATTGGGGAAAAAAATTATCAAAAATTATAGAAGAGTTACCTGAGTACTTAGGATTAGCTCAAAAAACTCATAATCGTTTAGCTGAAGATTCATTTTTAGCGTTAAAGCTTGTTCTGTATAACCTTTTGGGAAAAACTAGCGATAAATTTTCCTTTGATATCGAAGACCTCACAGAATCTCAGTATCTAGAAAATTGCCACTGTGATCATGGTGACTATGCCCTTTGCCACTATTATATCCTCAAATCCATACTTCTGTATTGGTATGACCAACCACGTCAATCCCTTGATTATTCAGAAAAAGCCGAAAAAATTATTGCTGTGCTCACCAGTAAGTTTCAGGTGGCTGTCAAAAGTTTCTACGAATCCCTGAGTTTAGCTAGTCTCTACCCCTCGGCGTCAGAGGTTGAGAAAAAACAATATTGGCAGCAGCTGTTAACCAACCAAGAACAAATGAAACGTTGGGCAGATAACTGTCCTGAGAACTTCCAGCATCACTATCTGTTGGTAGCAGCAGAGATGGCTCGTTTATCTGGTCAGCATCTAGAGGCAATCAAGTTATATGACCAAGCGATCGCATCCGCTGAAGACAATGGCTTTATCCAAAATCAAGCCTTAGCTAATGAATTAGCCGCTAAGTTTTGGTTAAGCCGAGGCAAAGCAGACATTGCTCAAATTTACATTAATAAAGCTCACTATAACTATCAGCTTTGGGGGGCAAGACGTAAAGTCGAAGATTTGGAACAGAAGTATCCCGACTTACTGGTTAAAAGAACCCAGCAGTCTTCCTTGTCTTCAACCCAAACTATTAGCAGTACTACTACCAGCAGCACTAGGTCAGACCTAATACTGGATTTAAACACAGTAGTAAAAGCATCTCAAACTATTTCTGGGGAAATCGTCCTAGCTGATCTCCTCAATAAGTTGATGGAAATTGTGGTAGAGAATGCTGGAGCGGAGTTTGGTTGTTTAATGTTAGAACGAGATCATCAACTGTTCATAGAAGCCACTAAAGAGGTTGAGGGAGTTGACCAGATTCGGTTGCAGTCAATCCCAGTCGCCACCAGTGACCAGTTACCGAAAGCCCTGATTAACTATGTGGCTCGTACTGGCGAGAATTTAGTTCTCAATGATGCCGGTGCTGACTCCAAGTTTGCTAACGACCCTTACCTACAGACCCGCCAGCCCAAATCTGTCCTCTGTAGTCCGATCTTAAACCAGGGCAAGTTGGTCGGCATTCTCTATTTAGAAAATAATCTAACTCCAGGAGCCTTTACACCA
Organism: Moorena sp. SIOASIH; assembly: GCF_010671925.1. Lineage (GTDB taxonomy): Bacteria > Cyanobacteriota > Cyanobacteriia > Cyanobacteriales > Coleofasciculaceae > Moorena. The sequence goes on from NZ_JAAHIH010000005.1 coordinate 42,139, forward strand.
GACCGATTAGAAGTGTTAAATCTGCTGACTTCTCAAGCCGCAATTTCCTTACAGAACGCTCGACTTTACGAACAGCTCGAAGCATTGGCTCAAAGTCTACAGGTGAAAGTAGACGAAAGAACCCAAGACCTACAGAAGGCTTTACAGGCAGCAGAAGTGGCTAACCAAGCTAAGAGTGATTTCCTCTCCAACATGAGTCACGAACTCCGCACTCCCCTCAATGGCATCCTCGGCTACGCCCAAATCTTAATGCGCGATCGCAATTTAAATCCTCGTCAAACCAATGGTTTAAAAACTATCTACCAAAGTGGCAACCATCTATTAACTCTAATCAACGATCTCCTCGACATTGCCAAGATTGAAGCTGGCAAGATGGAACTATATCCTACTGACTGGCATTTGCCCACGTTTCTGGAAGAAGTAGTAGGAATTATCGGCATGAGAGCATTAGAAAAAGATATTTTATTCAAGTACCAGCCAGGGGATAATCTCCCCTCTGGGATTCAAGCCGATCAGAAGCGAATGCGGCAGATACTTCTCAACCTGCTCGGCAACGCCGTCAAATTTACTGATCGTGGTCAAGTAACCTTTAAAGTCAGCGTACTCAAGAACCAAAATGGAGGGATTAACCATCAGGTCAATCATCCCCAGACTCTACGTTTCGAGGTGATTGATACAGGAGTGGGAATGACTCAGAAGCAGTTAGAAACAATTTTCCAACCCTTTGAACAAGTTGGAGATATCCACAACCGTGCCGATGGTACAGGCTTGGGTTTAACTATTAGCCAGAAACTGATCGACTTGATGAAGGGAGAATTAAACCTTAAGAGTGAGCTGGGTAAAGGTTCCACGTTTTGGTTGGATGTCACCTTCCCAACTTTGGAAATAGCTCTGAAAAAAGAACTGAATTTAGTCGGTCAGGTAATTGGTTATGAAGGAGTTCGCCGCAAAATACTGGTAGTAGATGATAAACTCGAAAACCGTGCTGTCTTGCAAAACATGCTGGAGCCGTTAGGATTTGAGGTGGTTTTAGGAAACAATGGTCTCGAAGAAGTACAACTGGCTTGCCAAATCCAACCCGACTTGATTTTGACTGACCTAGTTATGCCTGTCAAAACCGGTTTTGAAGCTGTCCAGGAAATTCGACAGATACCTCAAATCCAGAATGTAACCATTGTAGCGGTTTCAACCAGCATCTGGGAGATGGATGAAACTAAGAGCAGGATAGCTGGTTGTGATAATTTTATTTCTAAACCAGTAGACCAACTACAGTTACTCCAAGTATTAGAGCAGCATTTAGCTTTAGAGTGGATCTATGAAGACACTGCTGCGCGTCAAAAATCTGATATTCAACCAGTAGCCAATTCCTCCACAAAAGAATCATTAGAGGAAGTATTAAATGAATCATTTATAATTCCCCCAAACTCGGAAATGGAAGTGTTATATGAGTTAGCGATGCTTGGGAGTATGAGGAAAATTTGTGAACGAGCGGTCTATCTTGAGGAGTTGGACGATAAATACCTTCCTTTTGCCAACAAACTCAAGGAATTAGCACAAGATTTTCAAGAAGCGGAGATTTTGGCTTTGGTAGAAGAAAATCTATCAATGTCCAATTCTAACTAAAAACTTTGCTGAGGATTTCAATAGAAGGATCAACTTCCAGCCACACGGTAGCTCCACAATTTTTGGGACAATTGGGCTGATAGACTAACCGAGATGGTCCGTTGATTTCCACATAATGACCGTAGGTGTTGCGGTTGCCTTGTTTTACCGTGAGCACAGGCTTGTAGGTGCCGTACTTTTTATTTTGCTTAATGATGTTCTGGTTGACGTGGATGTAACTGGCGGCCTTTTGGCGCACTTTTCTCCAAGTTCCTTTTGGTCCACGGCGACCGGCACTGACCTTGGGCATGCCGTTAAATAGGGGAATTTGCCAAAATCTGCCAACCTTCTGAGCGCCCTTGATTCTGCCGTTTTTAAGGAGTTGGCGAACTCGTTGGACACAAATACCTAGAAGATAAGCTGCTTGAGTGGTACCGACCATGATCATGATTGTTGCTCCTTTTAATTAGCGCTATACTTATTTAAACACATAATTTCGATAATGTGGTAGCTATTTACAAAAATTAATAAAATTAACGATCGGATCAGGACTTACCCACCAAGACCCTTAAAACCTAAGTTCGACATCAGCAACTATCCTAAGGAGCAATTAAATAGCGCTAACCTTATTTGAGCTACTTAATTGTTATGGGATATAGAGGATATTAAAGGTGGAGATTTAATTTAGCGCTATAGTTATTAGGTTTTGAGACTCCAAATTAGCTATAGTAAGTGACCGATGGTAATGCGTTCGCGTAGCGTGGCCGTAGGCCAATCGCATCGAGAGTGGAGTTGAGCGATCAGTAATGCGATCGCGTAGCGTGGCCGTAGGCCAATCGCATCGAGAGTGGAGTTGAGCGATCAGTAATGCGATCGCGTAGCGTGGCCGTAGGCCAATCGCATCGTGAGTGTTGTTCACCCCATCGATATCCTTATTTAACTAGCGCTATAGTTAATTCCCGGAAATGCTGATTATATAACTAGCGCTATAGTTTAGCCAAGACTGGTGGGAGCAGGTAATCGTTGAATATACCGATGACGGTTGTGGGATTGTTAAAGACAATTTGAACAAACCGTGAGACGCATTCCCCCACTTCGGTAGCCCACGGTGGGGGTTAGTCCACGCTGTTACCAATAGCCAAGCCTTGGATACCAATTATTCGATTGCCGTCTTATTTTATATAGGCTAAAATGTTAACTGTAAACAATTTTTTCGACTAGTGAAAACGCCGACCAAAGTAATAAGAACTGATAAGTGGCGACTTAACCCGACTACCGAACAAAAAATACTATTTGGGGAGACGGTTAAAGTTTATCGCCATGCTTGTCAATATTTGGTTGGTATCATCTATACTCACTGGTCTAAATTAGGTTGTTTGACAGCAGATCAGCTAACTCCTGCTGTCGAACGCTTAATGCATCAGACTGCCAAGCATCCTAATATAAAATATCCTCAGTTTAATCAAGCTTTTTACAAATTTCCTAGCTACTACCGTCGAGCTGCGTTCGCGAAGCGTCGGCTACGCCGAATCGCTTTTGCTGCCGGTCAGGTTAGTAGTTTTGTGACCCGTTACCGAGAATGGCAAGCGGGCACTAGAAAAAGACGCAGCGCTAGTCCTCCGAAATTGAATGCTGATACTGGTTGCTACCCAGCTTTATACAAGGGTCAATGCTATAAATTACATGGCTTTAACCAAGTCGAAATCAAGGTATTCAACGGTAATAATTGGGTTTGGACTACAGTTCAAATTACCGGCCTAAGAGAAAGACACGCCTGTGCTAATAATAAAATGCTATCGCCTTCATTGATATTCAATGAAAGGGTCTGTCATTTGTCAGTTCCGTTTAGTTGTAAACCAGAAAAACGGAAACCAGAAGCTAATGTGACAGCAGTAGATCTGGGAATTAATACTACTGCGACAATATCAGTTGTAACCCACAGCGGCACTGTAATCCACAGGGAATTTATACACCCAGGAAGAGACATAGACCGTCGGGATAAGCGACTAAAGTCCGTATCTATACGGGCATCCAAGACCATGGGCAAAGGAGGAAAACTTCACAAAGGGTTTTGCTCTGTGACCTATCAAAAATGCCGAAGAATCAACAGCCAAATAAGCCATGTAGTTTCTAAACGAATTGTTGAGATTGCTAAAGAGTTTAACTCTGAAGCGATTGTGTTTGAGAATCTCAAAGGATGGAAGCCTAAAGGGGGACGGAAGCGGTCTAACCTCCGGCAAAAGTTTCATGGATGGCTCAAGGCAAAAATTCGCGATTTTACTGAGATGAAATGGGCAGAATTGGGCGGCAAAGTAATAGAGGTTGTAGCAGCTTACACCTCCAAGCTCGCCTTTGATGGTTCCGGCAAGGTCAAACGTGACTCTAATAATTATGCCCTAGCAACCTTCTCCTCAGGTAAGCGGTTCAATGCCGATCTAAACGGCGCTTACAACATCGGTGCTAGAGGCGTGTTTAAACTCACTCACAGAAATGGTAGTGAGGGTCGTTCCAGCAAAAGTTCTGGACGATCGCCTAGAAGCTGGGCTTGTTTATGTGACTTATGGGCTAGGGATAGCCTTAGATTAGCATAGGACACCCCCACCTGGCCGTAGGCCACGCTATGCGAACGGCGACAGCCAGGTGGGGTAAGCTTCATGAGAATTTTTGAACCATTTTTTACAACAGCTAGACATCAAGGAGGAAGTGGTCTAGGATTACATATTGTCAATAACTTAGTGGTTCAAAAGCTGCAAGGGACAATCAAGGCTGAAAGTGAAGTGGGTGTAGGAACACAATTTGTGATGACTTTTCCAGCAATCAAAGAATCCAAGGATGAGGTGTATGATAATGCTCAACCAAATTAATGAGGTTATAACTACTGATGATGAGGAGGTAGTTTTTGAAGAGGATCAAGACCTGATTTTCGAGGATGATGAAGAATTATGTTTTGATGAAGATGAAGAATTAGTTTTTGATGAAACGGAAGACTATAATCAGTCAGAGGAAAGTAAAACCGCTTGGAAAATGATGATAGTGGATGATGATATCAAAGTCCACAAAGTTACCAAGCTAGCCTTAAAACAATTCACATTTGATGACAAACCCTTAATCTTTATTTCTGCCTATTCTGCTGACGAAGCCAAACAATTAATTGCGGATAATCCCGATACAGCCTTCATGTTGTTAGACGTGGTAATGGAAACCAATGATGCCGGATTAAGAGTTGCCCAATCGATTCGGGAGGAGCTAAACAACAAATTGGTGAGGATTATTTTACGCACTGGTCAGCCGGGGGAAGCCCCTGAAGAATCAGTTATTCTAAATTACGATATCAACGATTATAAGCTCAAAGTTGAACTGACTCGACACAAGTTAGTGACAACAGCGATTACAGCGTTGAGATCTTACCGTGATCTTATCACTATCGAACATAGTCGTCAAGAATTATCAACACTTTATGCACAATTACAGGATTTTAATCAGAACTTAGAGGAATTAGTTCAAACCCGCACCCAGGAATTAGAGAAAGCTAAAAAAGTCGCTGATGCTGCCAATCAAGCTAAAAGTGAATTCCTCGCCAATATGAGTCATGAACTGCGGACTCCTCTCAACGGTATCTTAGGTTATGCGCAAATTCTCCAGCAGGACAGAATCTTAACTCCCCAACAAAAAAATGCGATTAGAATTATTTACCAGTGTGGCAAACACCTACTAAATCTGATCAACGACATTCTCGACTTCTCTAAAATTGAAGCGAGAAAAATGGAACTTTCACCCATAGATATAAATTTTCATAACTTTCTGATCGAGGTGGTAGACGTTTGCCATATTAAAGCTCAGCAAAAAGGAATTTCCTTTATTTACCAACCCTGTTATAAAATTCCCAATAGTATCTCTGTTGACGAGAAACGTCTGCGACAAGTGTTGCTAAACTTACTGGGAAATGCTATTAAGTTTACTGACCAAGGTAGAGTCATCTTTAAGGTTGAGAGAATAAGGGTAAGGCAAGATTCAGCACAAGTTTACTTCGCCCAAGTCCGGTTCTCAGTTGAAGACACAGGCATAGGTATGCCAGAAGAACAACTAGAAAAAATATTTTTGCCCTTTGAACAAGTAGGAGATAGGTCTCACCGTGCTGAAGGAACTGGACTCGGATTAACTATTACCCAAAGAATTGTCAACATGATGGGGGGTAGTCTTAAAGTTGAGAGTACCTTTGGGCAAGGCAGTATTTTTTCTCTAGAGATAGAGTTTCCTGTATCAGAGATTGGTGAGTATACTTGTCAAGTCTCTCCAAGAAGAATTATTGGTTTAACTGGAGCATCCCCAAAAATATTGATAGTAGACGACAAATGGGAAAATCGCTCTGTGATCATTCAGTTGTTGCAACCGCTAGGATTTAAGGTGCTAGAGGCAAGTAACGGACTTGAAGGGTTAGAGCAAGCAGCCAAGGAAAAACCAGACCTTATTCTGGCTGATGTGGTCATGCCTGAGCTAGATGGCTTTGAAATGACTAAGCGCATTCGTTCTACACCAGACTTGAAGAATATTGTGGTGTTTGCCTTCTCAGCTAGCGTATTTGATTCCTATCAGGAAAAAAGTCGGCAGGCGGGTTGTGATGATTTTATTACTAAGCCATTACAAGTTGAAGAATTACTGTTAAAGTTACAGCAGTATCTGCAACTGGAATGGGTGTATGAAGAGTTTGAATCAGACCCACAAACCACAATTGATTCATCTTCTGAGGATAGTTCAGAAGAAGGGATAGTACCTCCTCCAGCTGATGTACTAGTTCAACTCTATGAACTGGCCAAGAGAGGCAATGTTTTTGCTATCAACCAAGAAGTAGAAAAACTGGAACAATTGGATGAGCGATTTACGATATTTGCCAAAAATATTTATCAATTTACTGATAATTTTAATATGAAAAAACTTCGCAACTTTATTAAAGACTATATTGATTAAATTTACATTTAATTAGGTAATTTTTAAGCATTCAGCTGTCAGCTGTAAGCTATCAGTGGTCAGTGGTCAGTGGTCAGTGGTCAGTGGTCAGTGGTCAGTGGTCAGTGGTCAGTGGTCAGTGGTCAGTGGTCAGTGGTCAGTGGTCAGTGGTCAGTGGTCAGTGGTCAGTGGTCAGTGGTCAGTGGTCAGTGGTCAGTGGTCAGTGGTCAGTGGTCAGTGGTCAGTGGTCAGTGGTCAGCTTATTTTATTAAAAAGCTGTTCGCCTAGCGTGCGCGTAGCGCATTAGCTAATAGCTGATAGCTGATAGCTGATAGCTGATAGCTGATAGCTCAATGCTTAGGATAATGATTCAACCGGATTTAATATCATGTGTCATTTGTTATTTTTCTTGAGAGCCACAGTTAATTGAGTCCAGCTTGGCGGCAAATTCCAGAGCAGCTTTAATACTATCGATATTGCCCTCAATCCGTGCAATTTGAATCTCAGTCAGTAACTCACCAATTTTAGAACTAGGGGATAACTTAAGAGATTTGATTAAATCTTTACCAGTAACCAGCGGTGTCGGATGGGCAACCTGGTCATTGGGATTCAAATAGTGCTCAATCAAGGGTGCTATAGTATCCACAGCCATTCCCCTGGCAACTGCCAAAAGCGCTACCACAGGAAATACAGCTCCAACGTTAAGAAAGAAGAAATACTGATCCCGTAATGGGATCTCGTTGGCAGTAGTATAAGACAGCAGTTGGGGCAAATGTTGGATTGCCCTGACTACTATCCGAGTCTGAACACGAGAGTACTTTAAGGCTAACAGCTGTTGTTCAGCAACTGCGGGTATTGATGATAATAAATTTGCTACCTTAGCCAGATTTAGCAACGATAAAGAATGCTTAGTCACCCGTAAGTTCAATTCCACCCCAAGCTTAGGCCAGGTTTCTGCCAGTACCACAGCGGATTGCTCAACTGCTGCCATGTGCTCTAAACCCTCAGCCGTGGCATCAGGCAGCCATGGTCGTAATACATTATCCTCCCAGGCCGCTTTTAGCCAAGGTACACCCTGAGGTGACTTGAGGAGATAGCCCAATTCTGTCCGTACCCGTTCTGCTGCGATTTGGCTCAATAACGGTGCTACCTTTCTTATCACTGACTGGGTGGCTGGGTCAATCTCAAAACCCAACTGAGCGGCTTGTCGATAACCCCGCAGTAATCGTAATGGGTCATTTTGTAAGTTTTCTGGTGACACCATCCGGATTATCCCTTTACGGCAATCCAAGATACCCTGTAATGGATCAATGAATTGCTTGGTGTGGGGATTAAATGCGATCGCATTAATCGTATAATCCCGCCTATGTAAGTCAGCCTCTAAGCTATCCCCCTCCTGTTGAGCAAAGTCAACTGTGGCGTTGCCAAACACTACCCTAGCTATTTGACGCTGGGCATCCAAAACCACAAATCCGGCCTTATAACGTCTTGCTAGCTTGCTTGCTGTCCGTACTGCTTTAGTGGGTAAAACAAAGTCTAAGTCTAGGTAATCTGACTGTCGGTTGATCAGAGCATCCCTAACCGCACCACCCACCAAGCAAGCGTCAGAAGGGAGTAACTCCCAGTTAAACGGCCAATTTTGGGGTGATAGAGCAGTTTGGTAATTAGTCATTAGTCATTTTCTGAAATCTCAGAATGAATACTATATATCAATTGTGGTAAACTGGAACAGAGAATTTAAGAATTTCGGAACTTTGGAATCGGAAACAGAATAGTTTTGGAAAAGTAGCAAACAAAGTAGCCAATAGTTAACTATTTGATCTTATAAGCTAGCGAATAAATGTTTGGTTTGAGCTATGCTAACATAAAGGAAATGGAGTTTAAGCAATGTGTATTTGCATTAACTGCCACTATGTAGACCGCTGTACTACATACCATGCTGTGGAAACCCAGCATCAGGTACCTCACCTGACGGAATCTCCTAACTTTGAAGCGGTTGAGCCCACCATCAATGTCAATATCCGTTCTACTGAAGATATAATAGAAATGGAATGGGACGTTGTCGGGTGTAATAGCTTTAAGCAGGAAACTGGGAAGTGGGCAAAGCTTCGTCCTGGTGAGCTGGTACCAACCTGATCCCATTGTGAATTTTAGCTTCCGGCAAAAGAAGCCCCACACTCAAAGCGTTCATGTAGCGTGGCCATTCCCCTAGGGTTGCCCAAAGGCCAAGAACCAGCGTGAGTGTGGGATGAGTTTTGCACAGAGTCTTTTTAAAGATGTTATAATCTATATTACTGACAAGCAAAGCCGAACGCGCCCCGCGTGGCCTACGGCCTTAAATGCTGGTTTGTTGGTGCAACAGTATTAAAAAAGTCAAACAACAGAGCGGCAGGGCAGTCCGTTTTTAAAGCCCAGCGCCTCCTAAGCAATAGCTGGATTGGCTGGGAAGCCTAGACTGATTCTATAGAATCAGTTTAGGAGCTGTCACATATTCTGGCGAGAAGCTCCACTGTGCACCTAATATCAGCATGGGATTAATCGCCAGTCAAGTTTTAATTTAACCGACCAAGCTTTTGATAAAAGCTCGAATTGCTTCTGCTTGTGTTTGTCCAGTATTTTCTATAATACTGCTTTAATTGACACAAACGAGAGGATCGAGCCAAGATATTAAAAAGGATTAATTTTTGTAACGCTGGATGTCTTTTGAGCTTTTATCGTTGGAAACGGTCCAGAACATAGCTAAGGACTATGGCTACTGGGCAGTTTTTTTTGGGATTGCCCTGGAAAACGCTGGGGTTCCCATACCGGGAGAAACTATTACCCTGGTAGGTGGCTTCCTCGCAGGTAGCGGCGAACTTAATTATTGGGTAGTCCTATGCTCTGCGATCGCTGGTGCTGTCCTAGGAGATAACTGTGGTTACTGGATTGGGAAAATCGGTGGTTGGCCCTTACTAGTGCGAATTGCGGGTTTAGTCCGGATCACAGAAGCACAACTGACAGAGGCTAAAACCGAATTTCGTAAGAACGCTGCTAAGGCAGTTTTTTTTGGTCGATTTGTGGCAATACTGCGGATCTTTGCTGGTCCAATGGCAGGGATAGTTCAGATGTCTTACCGGAAATTTCTCTTATGCAATTTCGCTGGTGCTACTGTCTGGGCATCAGTGATGGTGAGTTTATCGTACTTTTGCGGACGCTTGATACCTCTGGAACTATTAATCTCTTCGGTATCTAAATTTGCGATTGTTGCTCTGATCTTGGTGATTGGCTCGATTGTTGTTCCTAAATGGTTTGAGTCTCGTAGACAGAAATTGGACATGGGGGATTAGCTGAGATTGGGAAAGGGTAATCGGTAATTGGTAGTTAACAATTACCGTAACCCAATTACCGTAACGCAAAATTCCTAACTTCTGGTTTTTGCTGACCACACCCGAGTGGGTAATCCCCACAAGTAGATGAAACCCTCAGCAGCCTTGTGGTCAAACTGGTCTTCCGAGGTGTAGGTAGCGAGTTCCGGAGTGTAGAGAGAATTCTCTGACTGACGTCCGACAATTATGGCATTACCCTTGAAAAGTTTAACCTTAACTGTACCGGATACCCGCTCCTGGGTTTTTTGAATGAAAGCATCCAAAGCATCCTTAAGGGGACTATACCACAAGCCTTTGTAGACCATTTGACTGTAGGTGTCTTCAATCCCTCGCTTGTACTGGGTAACATCAGCAGTCAAAGTCAAACTTTCCAAGTCACGATGAGCTTGGATCAACACCGATAGGGCTGGTGTTTCGTAAATTTCTCGGCTTTTAATACCGACTACCCGGTTCTCAACCATGTCAATCCGTCCCACACCATGATTGCCAGCTAACTCGTTGAGTTGACTAATCAAAGTCACGGGGTCAAGGAGATTACCGTTAAGAATAGTGGGAATACCTTGCTCAAAGCCGATTTCAATATACTCTGGCTCGTCTGGTGTATTTGCGATCGCTTTTGTCATGGCATAAACTTCCTCTGGTGGTTCTACCATCGGATCTTCAAGCACCCCCGCTTCAATACTGCGCCCTAGCAGGTTACGGTCAATGCTGTAGGGGGAAGACTTTTTCACTGGTGAGGGAATACCAAAGCGCTCACCATATGCGATCGAATCTTCACGAGAGAAACCCCACTCCCTAGCTGGTGCCAATATTTTCAAGTTGGGGTTAAGGGCCATAATCGACACATCAAAACGCACCTGGTCATTGCCCTTACCGGTACAACCATGAGCTACCGCATCTGCACCATATTTTTCAGCAGTCTCCACCAATAATTTAGCAATCAGCGGACGAGCCAGAGCAGTAGAGAGGGGATAGCGACTTTCATAAAGAGCATTAGCCTGAATGGCTGGAAAAGCATAGTCCTTGACAAAGCTGTAGGTAGCATCAGCAACCAAGGATTCTGTTGCCCCAGCGTGCAAGGCTTTTTGTCTGATTGGTTCTAGTTCATCTCCCTGACCTAAATTGGCGGCTAGGGTGATCACCTCCTTTACTCCCCATTCTTCTTTGAGATAAGGGATACAAACCGACGTATCTACGCCACCGGAATATGCTAGAACAACTTTTTCAGCACGGCTCATAATAGTTTCACCCTGTGGAAAACAACAAATTGACACTCCCCGGTCATTAGACGCGGGGATTCCTAGATCAACGAGCTGCCTTAAACCGCCGTATCTTAATCTTTGACGCCGCCAAAAATCAAGCAATATCTAAACCAAAAACCCGTCAAGACCAAGTTTTTAGTCAGTTGACGACAGACCCAGAGGGCAATTCTTCTTAGGCGTTTGGCTACTTAGTTGGAAGTGCCTTAAAAAGTCCGTTTCTCTTCCTTTTCACCTGGTTTCGGTGTGCCCCACCGTACCGTGTTTTTTCTCAAGTTGTGATTTTCCTGGGTTCACACGTCAACGGCTAATTGACGATTGGGTTTTTAAAGAGGACTTTCCCTACCCTCTGGGCATTACTACTTTTAGGTCATGCAGTGGCGGATCTCTGTTCCGGTTGCGCCTCGGTTTTTCAGCCTGTACCCTATCCTTAAATTATACTCTAGCGCTAGATAAGTGTCAACTTTTTGCCAGGATTTTTTTTAGGCATTAAGCGCGCTAGTCACTTTCATCTGGACTGGGCTCGCTTTGTGGCGGAGTTTTCAGTGTTGGGATTTCTAATAACTATTTTATCTACATATTTCCAGAATAGGGTTGCTCAATTGCCATTTGTTCAGAATAGGGTTGCTCAATTGGCACAGAACTCTAATCGTAATCAGCCTCAACAGTATCAATCCAAGCCAAACTAGTCCCTGGGTAATAGTTGCCTAAAATTTCTTGATAGGTGTAACCCTGCTTAGCCAAGTCACGAGCTCCGGTTTGACTCATACCCTGACCACCAAATACATTTTTGACAATATGGTCAGAAGCCGCGTACAAGGATTCTACCACCCCACCTTTGTAACTTAGAAAAATGCCGCGAGTTTCTTGAACTGCCTGAGTCGTGGTGTTCCACTCATATTTGATTCCTTTGTAAACTTGCCAACGCTGAGTGTTTCCCAAATCATAGAACTTACTAGCAGGTCGAATCGCATGAACCAAAGCATAGGAGCGAGCAGCAATGGCTTGTGCTTTCAGAGCTGCCATTGGCCAACTAGGATACACTTCCGCTCCCACCACCGAAGTCAGGTAAAGCTCAAGGTCAACGTAGTTTACTGCCAAGATGCTATCTCCCTTAGAAATCAATAGCAAATCCCCTCGATACCACCGATTTCCTACTAATACATACCCTCCGTTAGTTGGCTTCACCCAAAGCCCTGCGGGGGTCTTATAGTTACCAATCTGAATATAGTCCCCTAATGGTTTAACATTACTTCCCTGATTCGCGGTTAGTTTACCCAGGGGCTGACCCCTAGCATCCAGCAACTCACCCGGTGTTGAGGTAGCCACTACCAGAGACTTAACACCATTAGCTACAGCAACTCGCATTTCTAGGATCGGAGCATCATTCAATGGCTTTGGTGCTGGTTGCTGATTTTTGGTAGCCCCTTCAGACTGGCTGGGCGGCTGGTTGTTGTGATTAGAAGACTCAGTCTTGGCTGATTTATCCGATTTATCCTGGGATTTATCCTTGGTAGTCGCAGTAGGTTGTTTCGTGCCCTGATTGCTAGGGGTTGATGCTTGGGTAGCTTTAGTTTGGGCTAGGGTTGGTGAGGGTGGTGACTTAGAGACAGTGGAATTCTCATCCTTGGGGGTAGGAGATTGGGATGGTGTTGGATCTGTGGCGGTAGAGGTTAGTTCAGATTTGGGAGTATCCTCTGAGTTAGCCAGCCCATCCGACTCAGGGGAAACTTGATCTGGGGAATTTGGAGGAGAAGACGTTGAGGAAGATGTTTCTAACTCAGAGCCAGATGACAGGGATTTTGCTAAGACTAAAGGTACAGATAGGGCAATTGAAAATAGGGCAATTGACCACAACACTGATTTCTTCATTCGTCAGTAGGATTAAACACTTCCTTCACCTGCTATTACACTATACAATACAGCAGTCTTATTGGGATTCTGGACAGTTACAGATAGCTTATCCCCTCCTTAAGTTTCTTAAAGAAGGGGAGCAAGGGTGATTCCTGAAAACCGCCCTTTACTGTCACTGACAGAAAGCCTGGAATAACAGATCAGGATCAAAAGAATTTTTGATTTGTGGGTTTACCGTCAAAAAACCGATTTGAGCCTTTCTGTAATAAATTGCAGGGGGTAATTCTGTGCTGGGGTTATAGGCACTGAGGTGTGACTTAGAACTCCCATAATTTCCCTCCCGATTCCACACACTATTTTCGCCAGACAGATTACCATAATCCCCGAGCTGATTACAAATCGACTTTTCATCCACAGGGTTACTAGATACTAAACCCAGGAAAGCACCATCAGCTCCCACCAAGTAAGCACGACCATCAAGTTCAAACAGTGTTTGGGCAAAACTGCGACTGGCAACACAGTTACCGAACACCAGGGAGATACCTAACATCAAACCAATCTGTTGGGCAACAGAAACTCTGCTCATGGTTAACCTAGATTTTAGTAAATCAGAAAAATAAAGTATTCCTCTAGGATTCCCATCAGACTCCGTGAAGGAACACCTGGCTAAAAATTTCTATCCAAAAGCAGAAGCAGATGGAGGATTAATAAGGTAATAGCTAGTTAACACTCCAGTTTTGATCCCCCCAAAGCTCGGCAGGGGGTCAACCTTAAACCTTAAACCTACCCTACGGGAACGCCAAAGGCGAACAACCTTCAACCTTAAACCTTAAACCTTAAACCTTGGCCTTTGGCCACGCTTCGCGAACAACCCTCAACCTTGGCCTTTGGCCACGCTTCGCGAACAACCCTCAACCTTGGCCTTTGGCCACGCTTCGCGAACAACCCTCAACCTTGGCCTTTGGCCACGCTTCGCGAACAACCCTCAACCCACCCTACTTCGGACCCCAAGAGCGAACAACCTTTGGCCTTTGGCCACGCTACGCGAACAACAATCACTTACTTTCGTCCAGTCAGCCAATAGGTGATCATCTCTCCTTTGCCCTTAACATTAATAATCCCTCGCTCTTCAAACAAATACTTGTCTCGTAAACGCTCGTAAGTGGTAGCAGTAACTTGAATTCTCCCAGGTTCCCCTTGAGAGTCCATCCGAGATGCCACATTAACTGCATCCCCCCACAAATCATAAATGAACTTCTGGATACCGATCACCCCAGCTACCACAGGACCAGTGTTAATCCCGATGCGCAGGCGGAATGGTTCTCCATCATGCCGCTGGAAACGACTAATTTCCTGTTGCATATCCAATGCCATGTTTGCGATCGCATCTGGATGGTCATCCCCAGGGTTGGGTAGACCACCAACAACCATGTAGGCATCTCCAATGGTCTTAATTTTCTCTAATCCATGGAGCTGTGCTAGTTGGTCAAAGCTTGAGAAAATTTGATTAAGTAGATTAACCAATTCTGTGGGAGAGATGCGAGCAGAAAGCTTGGTAAACTCCACAATATCAGCAAACAGAATTGTTACTTCGTCAAAGCGATTCGCAATAGCTTTTGGCTCTTGTTTTAATCGTTGGGCGATGGAGTGAGGTAAAATATTTAACAACAAGTGTTCCGACTTTTCTTGTTCAGCTCTTAGTGCTGCTTCTGCCTGTTTGCGCTTGGTAATGTCGGCTACAGTGCCTTCGTAGTACAGTAGTTTCCCTTGAGCATCACGCACAACACGAGCATTCTGGGATGTCCAGATGATTTTGCCATCTTGTCGATAAACCCTAGCTTCAAAATTAGAGATAGCACCATGGTTCTCAACAGCAGCAATAAACTCAGCATAGCTGTTGGGATTGACATAGAGTTGCTGTTCAATATCGGTCACTTTAGCCACTATTTCTTCTGGGCAAGAGTAGCCATACATCCGAGCTAAAGCTGGATTGACACTAAGGTACTGCCCATCCGGTGTAATCTGAAAAATACCCTCAGCCACATTTTCAAAAATGCTACGATACTTCTCTTCAGCTTCCTGGAGTGCATCTAGAACCCGTTTGCGCTCGGTAATATTACGCGCGACCCAAATCACACAATTGTTTGGCAGGGGTGAGACACTTGCAGCAAACCACACCTGGGAATTATGAGATGTAAAGTGTGAAGTATTAAAGGGTTTGTCAGTTTGCCCCACTAGCTTTTTGCCATTCAATTCCGAAATTTTTTCATACTCAGATAAAGTCTGAAATGATTTGTTAGTTTGATGCAATATATTATTGGAATATAAGTCCGAATTTTTTTTGCGATTCAAGTCTGAGTTAGAACTAATTTCATCCTTCATACTTCCTACTTCATAATTTCCTATAGGTAGGCTGTATTCTATATTCAGGGTTTGTTTAGTATCTAAGACTTGCCGGATATGGGTGACAAAAAGTTCAGCTTGCTTGGGGGGCAAAACCTCGTAGACACTCTTACCAAGTAGTTCGGTCGTTGGACTATATAAAACCTCAGAATTGGTGGAGACTACTTTCATGTATCGTCCTTGAGCATCAAAAACAGTAATCACATCTGTCATCGCTCCAAACAGCACCCGCAACTCAGCTTCCGATTTACGTAGTGCTGCTTCGATGTGCATGCGCTCTACAATCTCAATCCGTAGTTGATGATTTGCATCCCGTAGTGCTGCTGTCCGTTCCTCAACTCGGGTTTCTAACACTTCATTGGCTCTTTGCAAGGCTTCCTGAGCTTGCTTACGCTCAGAGATGTCTTCGACAGTACCTTCGTAATAGAGCAGATTGCCATGCTCATCTTTAATGGCACAGGCATTTTCGCAAATCCAAGTCAAACTGCCATCCTGGCGATAGACTTGGGACTCGAAATCCACTAAGGTATAATTTTCTTCCAATAACTGAATGAATTGGGAGCGACGGTTGGGATCAACATAAAGTTGCTGCTGAATATTCGTGACAGTATTAATTAATACTTCTGGGGACTCATAACCATAGATGCGAGCTAAAGCTGGGTTAGCACTGAGGTAACGTCCTGAGGGAGTGGTTTGGAAGATGCCTTCTACAGCATTTTCAAAGATATTGCGATATTTCGCTTCAGCTTGCCTCAGCGCTTCTTCAGCTTGCCGACGCTCGGTAATATCAATCCCAATAGTGAAAGCAGCTGAGCCTTGATGGTACTTCTGGGCAACAATTACATAGTTTCGCTTTTCGTCATTGACGATAGCTGAGACCTCTCGGCAAGCATCTTGTTCTGGGCTGGCAAAAAATTCCTTGACAAAGTCATTAAACTCTGAGCTAGCCTGAAGAAACCCAATGTCTTGACCCACAAAAGCCTCTGGGGGCAAGTTAAACGTTTTGGCTAAATGGCGATTCACACCCAAGTAGCGCAAATCCGAGCTAATCCAAGAGACAATCCCCGGTACCGCCTCCAACACTGTCTGTAACTGATCTTTGGTCTTGCGCAGGTCATCAAGGGCCTGCTGACGTTCGGTAATATCAATCCCAACGGTGAAAGCAGCTGAGCCTTGATGGTACTTCTGGGCAACAATCACATAATTGTGCTTTTCGTCATTGACGATAGCCGAGACCTCTCGGCAAGCATCTTGCTCTGGGCTAGCAAAAAACTCCTTGACAAAGTCATTAAACTCTGAGCTAGCCTGAAGAAACCCAATGTCTTGACCCACAAACCCCTCTGAGGGCAAGTTAAACGTTTTGGATAAATGGCGATTCACACCCAAGTAGCGCAAATCCGAACTAATCCAAGAGACAATCCCCGGTACTGCTTCTAACACTGCCTGTAACTGATCTTTAGCTGCCCTGAGTTCTTCTTGAGCTTGCTCACGCTCTCGCACCTCCGTCATTAGCTGAGCATTAGATGCTTTTAAGTCAGCTGTACGTTGTTCAACCTTTAGCTCTAGCTCATCGAACGCTTTTTGGAGTTCTGCTTCAATTCGTCGCCGCTCAACTATTTCATGTTTCAACTGTTCCGTTGCCATTTCTAATGCTTG
Source organism: Moorena sp. SIOASIH (assembly GCF_010671925.1). Classification (GTDB taxonomy): domain Bacteria; phylum Cyanobacteriota; class Cyanobacteriia; order Cyanobacteriales; family Coleofasciculaceae; genus Moorena. The sequence continues at coordinate 59,222 of NZ_JAAHIH010000005.1, forward strand.
AGTATTGGTCTCTAGATACCTAGCTTTCTCAATCCATTGAGCAACCTCAGCCAATAATTCAATCACCACATTTGTGCTGTAGGGTTCGATCAATGGTGTGGCGCTAGCCGACCCATTGTATTGGTGAGTTCGTGCATCTGAGGCACAGTTACAGGTTTCAACCCCTAACCAGGGTAGGGGTTTAATCGGACGTTCACTGGTAAAGACAATTTCAAATTGTCCAGTAGGCAAAATCCGCCCAATCCGGCATGTTTTACCAATATGGTGATTCGGTTCGATTTGGACTAATCCTCCGGGAGCATCAAATTTCTGACCATAAGCTGCCACCCGTACCCGGTCTACCTCAAATGATTGAGCGGATTCCACCGCTTGTTTCCAGAGGTAAACCTGGGCATAGGCGGCTTCAATGGGGTCACTAGTCACTCGGTTAGCTCCGTAACGACGCTGAAAATTCTGGACAAACCGTTGATTATTAGGAGTGTCCAGACTCTGGAAATAGCTCCAGCTGGCATAATGTCCCGCCGCTGTATCCCCTATCCTTTGCAGTTCCGCCTCAGCCACACTCACTGCCATAATCGGAATGTCATCAGCTGTAATTCCAGAGGATTTGTACTGGCGATAGAAGGCTAAATTACTGTCACCATTGAGGGTGTTGAAGACCACATCTGGTCGAACTTGTTTAATTTTGGTGATCACCTCACCCATATCTTCAGTGCCTAGAGGAATGTAATCTTCCCCAACCACTGTCCCCCCCAGTTGTTTCAGTTGCGCTTTAATAATCTTGTTGGCAGTCAGGGGGAAAATATAGTCGCTACCGATCAGATAAAATCGCTTACCGTAATTTTTCACTAGCCAGTTCACCGCTGGCTCAATTTGTTGATTTGGACAAGACCCGGTATAAAAAATATTTGGGGAACATTCCAGACCCTCATATTGTAGGGGGTACCATAGCAGAGAATTTAACACCTCGAATACGGGCAAAACTGCCTTACGATAAGCAGACGTCCAGCAGCCAAAGACTGTGGCTACCTGATCCTCTTGAATCAGTTTTCTGGCCTTGCTCTCAAATTGCGCTGACTTCGATGCGCCATCCTCAACGATCGCTTCGATACGTTGACCAAGAACTCCTCCGGTTTGGTTAATTTCTGCGATCGCCATCAGCTCAGCTTCCACCAGGGGGGCTTCGCTAATTGCCATAGTACCTCTTAAGGAATGCAATATACCAACTCGTATACAGGGGTTATCAGTGTTGAAACTTGGCATTGCTTAAATTCCTGCAATATTTATTTGCAAATCTTTAACTTTTAAGCACCCATCAGCCTCTCACTCTGCGTTTATCTAGCAACCGCAGGCGACATGACCTACTATTAAATAATCAATGTTATGGGCGAATGTAGCGAGCACCCTGATTAAGTCAGGAGAAAACCGTGTTAGGGGAGGAATTTCCGTGGGGGTAAAGGAAATATTTTCGAGTCAACCCGTTAACTATTTACACAACCCATCGAAGATGCCTTGGTTGATGTGGCAGTTGTGGTTATAAAAGTAAAATTTAGAGAATCAAGAGAAAAGCGGCAAAATTTAGGAAAAATTTATAAAGTTTAGTTGTAATTTCCACCTTTCTTTCCCTCCCACCATTTACCTCTTCCCGATTAAGTCAATTACACTGCACCTCAACCAATTAGTACAACAATAGTATAAGTAAGTTAAAATTTCCTGTGAACTCAATATATTTCAACATAACGACTATACAATTGTTTACAAAGCCATGATGTCTGTTTGAATACTATCACTGAAAAAAATTTTGGCGTCGCTGATAAAGGTTAACTCATCCCACCACTCAAGTAGGTTGAATTTTGAGTCATTAGTATTGAGTTATAGTGGTTCAGCAGAGTAATGAGGTACACAGGATTTTTTCCCTGTTCCCAGCTCCGAAGTTCCCTGTTATCTGCCCGCCTTAATAAAGGCAGTAGGGGGGATTCGAGTTCCCTAAAATCTCTTGCCTTGTGTACCTCACCTATTTGATAAATGGTATATACTACGGCTTAGTTTTTGACAAATCACTATTTACAGAAATGGAAACGGAAACGTCACCTTCTGCGGTAGTCTAGAACAAGTAAATTGATCTGCCTTGTAGAAATTGACAGCCCTATGACCTCTACCACCAGTCCTACTCGGACAATTCGCATCGGTTCTCGGAAAAGCCAACTTGCTCTGATTCAGACTTACTGGGTACAAGAGCAACTGAAAAAGCATTTTCCAGACCGAGAGTTTGAAGTCCAGACCATGAGTACCCACGGAGATAAAATCCTGGATGTGGCTTTATCTAAGATTGGCGATAAAGGGTTATTCACTAAGGAACTGGAATTGGGAATGCTTAGGGATGAGATCGATTTTGCGGTGCATTCCCTCAAAGACTTGCCGACCAAATTGCCAGAAGGGTTGGTGTTAGGGTGCGTCACAGAACGGGAAAACCCCGCCGATGCTTTAGTAATGCACCAAAAGCACCAAGATAAACAGATAGAAACGTTGCCAGAAGGCTCGATCATTGGAACCTCCTCCCTCAGACGGCTGGCTCAGCTGCGCTACCATTTTCCCCATCTGAGTTTTAAAGATGTCAGAGGCAACCTAAACACCAGACTGGCTAAACTGGATGCTGGTGACTACGATGCTCTAATTTTAGCAGTAGCTGGGCTAGAACGACTGGACATGAGCGATCGCATTCACCAAATTTTACCACCAGAGATCTCGCTCCATGCTGTGGGACAAGGGGCTTTGGGAATTGAATGCCGTGAGGATGATCAAGAAGTCTTAGAACTACTCAATGCGATCGCACATCCCCCCACTGCTCAACGCTGTTACGCGGAACGGTCATTATTAAGGGAACTCGAAGGTGGCTGTCAAGTTCCCATCGGTGTAGACACTCAGTTGGAAGGCAATACCCTAACCCTAACAGCTATAGTGGCTAGTGTGGATGGGCAAAAACTTGTAAAAGATACCATTCAAGGGGATTCGAGTCAGGCAGAAAATCTGGGAATCGAACTTGCCCAACAGCTCAAACAACAGGGAGCACAAGAGATTTTGGATGAAATTTTGGCTCAAATCGAGCGGGAATAGGAATATAGCTGAACAGTCAATTAAATTCCTTTCCCAAGCGCTATAGATTTGATAATTTTCCTGATCCGCTTTCAGTGTAGGAAAAGGCTAAGGAAAAGGTTTTTTAAGCCATAGCCTTTTTCTTTTCCCGTAGAATTTTTGATAAGGCTACAGTAAGCTAGGATAGCCGGAAAACTGAAGGTTCTTCGATCAAGTCAACAGAGGAGTTAAAGGTCAATTCCTGAAAAGTTCTGCTCCATGTTTCAGGCTTGATCAAATGCACTTCATCCTTCAAGCTTGCAGCTATTTCCTAGGCACTAACAACCAATAATTGACAACTAACAGATGAAGATTCTATTCGTTGCGGCGGAAGCAGCTCCCATCGCGAAAATTGGCGGTATGGGGGATGTAGTGGGATCATTACCCAAAACCTTGAGGCAATTGGGACAGGATGTCCGAATTTTCATGCCTTACTACGGCTTTTTGCCCGATAAAATGGAGATTCCAGAGGAACCAGTTTGGTCCGGTGATGCTATGTTTCAACACTTCAATGTGTTTGAAACCCTACTACCAAAGACTGATGTCCCGTTATACCTATTTGGTCATGCTGCCTTTGCTGGTCGCCAAATCTATTCTGGAGATGATGAAGACTGGCGATTCACCCTATTTGCCAATGGTGCAGCTGAGTTTGCTTGGAACTACTGGAAGCCTGATGTTATTCACTGCCATGATTGGCACACGGGCATGATTCCCGTTTGGATGCACCAATCATCAGATATTACCACAGTTTTCACAATTCACAACCTGGCTTATCAAGGCCCCCAGCGCTGGCGCTTAGAAGAAATTACTTGGTGTCCCTGGTATATGCAAGGTCATAATACTATGGCAGCAGCTGTACAGTATGCTAACCGGGTAAATACTGTTTCTCCCACCTACGCTCAACAAATCCAAACTCCTGAATACGGTGAGTCCTTAGAAGGTTTGCTGTCATTTATCAGTGGTAAAACTGTTGGCATTGTCAATGGTATTGATACAGAAAGTTACAATCCCGAAACCGATAACTACATTCCTCACAACTTCACCGCTGATACTCTCGACATCCGCAGCAAAAACAAAGTAGCCCTCCAGAAAGAAGTCGGTTTAGCCATCAACCCGGATACCTGTGTGATCAGTATGGTTTCCCGTTTAGTGGAACAGAAAGGGATTGACCTGCTGGTGCAAGTTTTACAGGGTTTCCTAGCTTACACCGATTGTCAATTTTTAGTCCTAGGTACGGGAGAGCGCCACTATGAAACCCAACTGTGGGAAATCGCATCCCGCTATCCAGGACGAATGTCTGCTCAAATCCTCTATAACGATCCTCTAGCTCGACGGATCTATGCTGGTAGTGATGTATTCTTGATGCCTTCCCGCTTTGAACCCTGTGGGATTAGCCAAATGCTGGCCATGGGTTACGGCTGTATCCCCATTGTACGACGTACTGGCGGTTTGGTGGATACCGTTTCCCACCATGATCCGATCAACCAAACTGGTACGGGTTACTGCTTTGACCGCTACGAACCGTTAGATTTATATACTTGTATGGTTCGGGCTTGGGAAGGTTTCCACTACAAGAAAGAATGGCGGAGTTTGCAGCAACGAGCTATGAGCCAAGACTTTAGTTGGGAAAAGTCAGCCAGGGAATATATCAAGATGTACCAAGATATTGTAGGATTACCTCCAGAATCACCTCAGCAGATACCACAAGACAACCATTTAGTTGTTGCCAGCTAGACAGAAAATTCCATATGTTACACCTATTCTGTTACTGTGATCAGTGATCACTAAGGATGGCTAATTTAGGATGGCTAATTTAGGATGGCTAATTTAGTTTTAAATTAGTAAAATTACCATGGCCTTCCCCTAGTGGATTGGTGCTAAAGCTGTTTCAAATTAGGTGCATGACCACTACACTGCATGACTACTAGACAGAGAAAGTTAAGGGTTGCTATGAAGATTATGGGGAAACCAGTAGTAAAACCCAAGCGCAGCAATTATTCTAAGTACCAAGGGCGTTGGAGCCGCCTAGAGGGCAAGATTTTTCCCCCTCAAGGCTCTAACCGAACAATCTCTCCTTCATGCTTCAACCGCTTATCTCTAGCTCAAGTCATGCCCTGGGGGGTAGCCATGTTGCTCTCCCCAACTGGGCTACCAGCAATAGCACAAATCACCTCAGCAGAAGACAGTGCAGGGACTATTGTAACTCCTAATGGTCAAAGCTTCGATATCACTGGTGGTAGCCTCTCTAGTGGCGATAAACCGAATCTGTTCCACAGTTTTGAGGAATTTGGACTCGATTCCGGTCAAATTGCCAACTTTATCTCTAATAATCCCCAGGTTAGGAATATTTTGGGACGAGTCGTAGGCGATGTACCCTCAATTATTAATGGTCTAATTAAAATCACAGGCAGTGGGAGCCCTAACTTATACTTAATGAACCCAGCCGGGATTATTTTTGGGGCTGATGCTCGACTGAATGTCCCTGCTTCCTTTACAGCAACCACAGCCACTGGGATTGGCTTTGGCGAAGGGAATTGGTTTGATGCCTTTGGGGACAATAATGATTACCAGAACTTAATTGGTGACCCCACTAGCTTTGCCTTTGATTTAGCCCAACCTGGAAGTATCATTAACGCTGGTAACCTGGCAGTGGAAGACAATCACACTATCGCCTTGATCGGGGGTAGTGTGATTAACACTGCGGAAGAACTGAGGGCACCAGGAGGTAAGATTATTATCGCTGCTGTACCAGGAGAGAGTCTGATTAAGATTTCTCAACCTGGAAATTTGTTGAATCTAGAGATTGACCCCCCTCGTACACCAAATGGGCAACCATTAATTACCGCACTAGATATACCAGCGCTACTGACAGGAGCAACCGAAAAAGACGTTGAGACAAAACTCAGTGCCAATTCCAATGGAACCGTGCAGCTGAACGATTCTGGCACCACAGTTCCCACTGAGACAGGAACAACCATTGTCTCTGGTACCCTAGATGTTTCCAACCAAGAACTTAGGCGACGCAGTGTAACAGTATTAGGCGATCGCATTGCTTTAATTAATGCCACCATTGACTCTTCCGGCAGTAATGGTGGCCAGGTGTGGATTGGGAAGAACCCCCAAGACAATCCCGACAATCCAGACAATGTGAAATTAAATGCCAATCGCACCTTTGTCAGCCGTGATTCCGTGATTAAGGCTGATGGAAAAAATTCAGATCAAAACGGAGGTCGAGTTACTGTCTGGTCAGAGGAAACCACAGCATTCTATGGCGAGATTACTGCTGGTGGCGCTAAAGAGCAAACTTCACAGCCCCGAAATGGTAGGACATCAGATGGTGGGACAGTTGAGATATCTAGCCAACAGACTTTAATCTTTGATGGCACAAAAGTTGATCTCACCGCCCCTCAAGGTGAAAACGGCACGATTAGATTTGACCACAATAACATTAGTATTGTACCTGGGACAGGGATTGCTGGTCAGCAGCTAGCAGATAATCCCCTTGGTTTTGATGTGATAGAAATTTTGTCGGGGGATAGGAGGTCACCTGGCTTTACCCTTGGCGCGAATGCCCTAGAACAAGTTATGGGCAACATTGTTCTGAACGCTAGTAATGATATTACCATTGCTCCTAACGTCTCTCTCAACTTCTCTGATCAAGGGGTGAGTGCTGCTAATCCCCTATCCCTAGAGTTTACTGCTAATGCTGATGGCATTGACGGTGGGGATTTTTCAATGGATCCCACCCAATCGATCACTGCTGTGGGTAGAGATATCACCATTGATGGCGTTAATGTCACTGTAGGTGATATCAAGACAAATGGGGGAGCGATTACAATCAAAGCGTCTGAGGCTCTGAGCACAGAAGAGCTTAACTCATCAACAACAGTTGGCAAGGGAGGGGATGTTACCCTCGATGGAGGTAATATTCAGGTTAGCTGGATCAATGCCCAAGGTGGTAGCGATGGGAAAGGCGGCAATGTGGAAATTACCACAGAAGGTTTTTTTAGAGCGACTGGGACATTTGACACCTTAATCGAGGGCCAAGAAACAGCAGTCAGCATTGGTACAGTTGGGGGAGATGGTGGAGGAAAAATCACCATCAGTCATGGTGGAAACGGGCAAACCCCCTTTGAGGTGGGAAATAGTATTACTAATGGTACAGAGGGAGCTATTTCTACAGGTGATTCTACCATTCTTTCCCCAGGATCCTTTTTCACTTCGACAAGCTCAGATTCAGGTGAGATAGAAATTAATACTGGGGAGCCATCTTCAAATTTGACTAGCCAAGGTCAAGCAATTGCTACCAATTTGATGTCAAATTCGAATAGAAAAGGTCAAGCAATTGCTACCAATTTGATGTCAAATTCGAATAGAAAAGGTCAAGCAATGGCTCAAGATTTGATGTCAAATTCGAATAGACAAGGTCAAGCAATGGCTCAAGATTTGATGTCAAATTCGATTAGCCAAGGTCAAGCAATGGCTCAAGATTTGATGTCAAATTCCAGTAGCCAAGGTCAAGAAATTGCTCAAAATTTGATGTCAAATTCGATTAGCCAAGGTCAAGCAATGGCTCAAGATTTGATGTCAAATTCGAATAGAAAAGGTCAAGCAATGGCTCAAGATTTGATGTCAAATTCGAATAGAAAAGGTCAAGCAATGGCTCAAGATTTGATGTCAAATTCCACTAGCCAAGGTCAAGCAATGGCTACCAATCCCTATTCAAATCCGGCTAATCTACTCCCCAGTCGCCCTCAAGTATCTCAGCAGTCCATTCAATCCTTCCCAATTCTTACTCAACCAAAGCCTCAGGCAATTGCTACCAAGACAGAATACACTGAAATAGACCCTAAAAATACTACAGTAGAACCTAATTATAATCTCAAAAACCTTGAGTTTATTAAGTTTACACCTGAATCGAATTTCATCAACATTTCTTACAATCAACCAGCACCACAGACTATAGCAGAGATTACTAATACTAATAGTACTAATAGTAGTCAATCACCGGAACAATCCGTCCCACAGCCAGTTACCAGTAAATCCTCTAACTCTACACTAGAAGCAGAAGCTGATGTTAAAAAACTTGAGGAAGGCTTCACCTATGCGTTTGAAAAACATCTAGGCATTAGCAACACTCCCATAGTCACTCTGGAAGAAGCTCAAGCCCACCTGGGCCAGATTGAAAATATTACTGGACTTAAACCTGCCCTAATTTACCTCTTCTTTAAACCAGAATTTAAACCGAAAACTACCAAGGTAAATCCACTCAATCCCAAGGGATTGACGTCAACCAAACGGAAACGAGAGACAACGGAAAATCGGCAAAAGACTAGGTCACACTGGCAAGAAAATATCGATACACAGCTGGAATTACTAGTCGTTACGGCTTCGGGAGCAGTAATTCGAAAACAGGTGCAGGGAGCAACGCGATCGCAAGTTCTCTCTGTTGCTCGGGAATTCCAGAAGAGTATCACCAATCTCGAAAGCGCAAATGTCTACCTACCCTTGGCTCAGCAGTTGTATCGTTGGTTGATTAGTCCGGTAGAGCAGGAGCTAAAAGCCCAAAAAATAAATAATCTTGCCTTTATCATGGACGTTGGTTTGCGCTCCTTACCCATGGCAGCACTTCATGATGGCACTGGGTTTCTTGTAGAACGATATAGCCTTGGTTTAATGCCAACTCTATCATTAACCAACATGAACTATGTAGACATTAGGAAATTTCAAGTCTTGGCGATGGGAGCATCCCAGTTTAAGAACAAAAACCCATTACCAGCCGTTCCTGTAGAGTTATCGATGGTTACAGAAAAACTGTGGTCAGGAAAGGCATTACTTAACGAAGCGTTCACCGTAGCAAATTTGAGAAAAGCTCGTGCCTCACAACCCTTTGGTATCGTTCATTTAGCTACCCATAGTGAATTCTTAGCCGGTAAGCCCAGTAATTCCTACATCCAGCTGTGGGATACCAAGCTGCAACTTAACCAGCTCCATAAACTAGGCTTAAGTAAGCCTAAGGTAGAGTTGTTGGTCTTAAGTGCCTGTCGTACTGCCTTAGGAGACGAGCAAGCCGAATTAGGATTTGCCGGTCTAGCAGTGCTAGCGGGGGTCAAGTCCGCATTGGGAAGTCTCTGGTATGTGAGCGATGAGGGTACCCTGGGGCTAATGACAACGTTTTACGAAAAATTACAGGAAGTCCCAGTGAAAGCTGAGGCTATACGGAAAGCTCAGTTAAATCTGCTCAGGGGTACAGTCCGTCTGGAGAGAGGGCAGTTGGTAACGGATCAGGGAAGTTTTCCTTTACCACCAGCCTTAGCCAAGTTGCCAGATGTGGAGTTACGACATCCCTACTATTGGAGCGCTTTTACCCTAATTGGCAACCCTTGGTAATGTTTGATCCTGATGAACAACTCCTGCTACAGAATAATTAAGCTGAATAATTTAGGTAATAGTTATCCTGGTTTTTCCTTGATGCTTGATTGTTAGAAAGCGAGGAACGAAACCTAGGTAGTGTCAACCATTCTGCACCACTTAAGGTTAGCATAGGTGGGAGTTGAAGTGAACTTTCATGGACTTAAAGGCAGGCACAGTCTTGCACAACGGCAAATATGTTCTTCATAGCCAGCTAGGCAAAGGTGTCTTTAGCATCACCTACCTAGCTATCAATGCTGAGTCTGGTCAAACCGTCGTGATCAAAACCCTCAGCGACAATCTGTGCCACCATCCCCATGGTGACCAGTTCAAGCGGCAATTTATTGCCCTTGGTAGGCTCTTGAGCGGCTGTCAGCATCAGCATTTAGTCAGGGTAATCGAATCCTTTGAAGCTGACGGACGACCTTACCTAGTCATGGAATATATTCCAGGGCAGACGTTAGCTGAACTCATCCAAGCCAATTTGGTTCCAGAAGCTCAAGCTATTGCATACATTCGTCAAATTGGCGATGCCCTTAGTATCTTACATCAAAAGGGTTTGCTGCATCTAGATGTTAGACCAGAAAATATCATTCTGCGTCAAGATACCGATAAACTAGTGCTATGTGAGTTTGGTATTACTAGTCAACTAACCCTAGGAGTCAGGCAAACCCACGCCAGTTTAATTGCTGCTGGGTATAGCGCCCCGGAACAGTACATTTCTAAAGGGCAACTTTCCCAGGCAACCGATGTCTATTCCTTAACCGCAACCTTTTACTGCTTGCTTACTGGAACCCCACCCCTACCTGCACCAGTCAGGGAAGTATTGCATGCCCAGGAAGGTTTCTATATTCTTTTCCTGCCGGACTTACCACCATGTCCACAAAATCTAACTCCAGTAGTTAAACAAGCAGTCTGGCGTGGCTTGCACATGGTCATCAATCAACGTCCTCAAACTGTAGAAGCTTGGTTATCGCTGCTGCCAACTCAGGAGAAAGTTGCTCAAAGCAGTTCTCAGTTGAAAGTGCTGAGTCCTCAGCAAAAGTCATTAATTGCCCCAAAACTGAGCACTCAGACTTCAAAACTGAGCACTCAGACTTCAAAACTGAGCACTCAGACTTCAAAACTGAGCACTCAGACTTCAAAACTGAGCACTCAGCGCTCAAAACTGAGCACTCAGACTTCAAAACTGAGCACTCAGACTTCAAAACTGAGCACTCAGACCTTAGCTGTTCTCAAAACTGTCCACGCCAAGCTCAAAACTCAAACCTCAAAACTCAAAACTACCAAAGCTGGATTCCCACTGAAAGCCCTACTGATGACCGGTGCCCTTGCCGCCTCAGCCGGATTAGGATTTGGTTTCGCACTGCGAATGAACTCTCAAAAAGAACCTGGTTCTACCATCTTCCACACCGATCAATCCTTCCCTCCTCGCAGCAATTGGCCTTTGTCAGAACCCCAACTGTGAAACACCTTCAACCTCATCAAGGTGGTTTATTCATATTCATACTTGTACAGGACTTACAGCACACTGGCCACCAAACGCGCTTAATAAGTAGTAGGGCAACTAAGGAAAAGTTACTGCCTAAGTCCTGTGAGATTTAAATAGATAAAATGATATAATATGTGATTTTTAAATTATAACGACATGGGATATTGCACAAACTGAGGATATACGAGGCAAGTAACTCGATTTGAATTCAGTCATAATTCTCGGCTAGTACGTTATAATTTGTAACGTAAGCTAAAGAAACTTATCAATGAGTAACTCTGTAATTCATGCCTTTTTTCTGGGTAGGGCTGCAGCTCAAGCCATTAATCGGCAGCTTGAGGATGCTCTAACCAATGCCCTGAGTGAGTTAGGCAAGTTTGATGCTGAGCAGCGTGAGCGACTGCGGCAGTTTACCGAGCAGGTAATAGAAAGTGCCAATCGCGAAGCCGGAGCAGCAGCTGATTCTACTATTAGTAACACAGGTAGTAACACAGGTAGTAACACAGGTAGTAACACAGGGAAAACAGGATCGAAGCCAGCTGATCTGCAAGCCATGATTGATGAGCTGCGAGCAGAAATTGCCAGCTTGCGTACTGAATTAAAAAACTATCGCAAGCAATCTTGATAAGATTTATCGTTACTACCCTAGATTATCTACAAAAGTGAGTAGTTTCGACCTTCATAATCTTTTTTTAATAACCTGCTATTTTTTTGATAAAAACCTTACAGATAAATCCGAGTGTCTGCTCTTTCTCAGAAATCTATTAACCTTACACTAGATCAGGAACACAATGTGTCTAGGCAAAGTTCTATAGGTAAGCAATACAGCGAAAAAGCTTATCGGTGGAATCAAGAAAATTACTCCCGTCAAAGGCGTTTTATTGATATTTGGCGTTTTGTTTTAACCCTCATCACTGGGTTGTGGCTTGATGGTAAACCTTGGAGTTATCGGGGAGGATATACAGAGCAAAAGCACGCATATAGACGCAAAACACAAGCTATCTGGATTCGAGATACATTCTTAGATCTCGGACCAACGTTTATCAAAGTTGGACAGTTATTCTCCACCCGTGCTGATTTATTCCCCAGTGAGTATGTAGAAGAACTGAGCAAACTACAAGACCGGGTTCCTGCCTTTAGTTACGAGCAAGTTGAGCAGATCATCCAGGAAGATTTAGGAAAGCCCATCAAGGAACTGTTCAGTGGTTTTGACCCAATTCCTCTGGCAGCAGCTAGCTTAGGGCAAGTTCACAAAGCTCAACTTCGCAGTGGTGAAGAGGTAGCGATTAAGGTCCAAAGACCAGGCTTAAAAAAACTGTTTACTATTGATTTACAAATTCTTAAGGGGATCGCCTATTACTTTCAAAACCATCCAGACTGGGGGCGTGGTCGGGACTGGAGTGGGATTTATGAAGAGTGCTGTCGGATTCTTTGGCAAGAAATTGATTATCTTAATGAAGGCCGAAATGCAGATACATTTCGCCGCAACTTCCGCAGCTATGACTGGGTGAAGGTACCCCGTGTCTACTGGCGCTATACCTCATCACGAGTTTTGACCCTAGAATTTTTACCAGGGATTAAGATTAGTAGTTACGAAGCTCTAGAAGCAGCTGGCCTAGACCGCAAATTAATCGCTCGTCTGGGAGCAGAAGCTTACTTACAGCAGTTGCTAAATGATGGCTTCTTCCATGCTGACCCCCATCCAGGAAATATTGCGGTTAGTCATCAAGGCTCCTTGATATTTTACGACTTTGGCATGATGGGGCAGATTAAGGCCAATGTGCGCGAGCAACTGATGGAAACCCTGTTTGGCATTGCCCAAAAAGACGGTGACCGAGTGGTGACTTCCCTAATTGAATTGGGTGCGCTCTCACCAGTGAGTGATATGGGACCGGTAAGGCGCTCAGTTCAGTACATGCTGGATAATTTCATGGATAAGCCCTTTGAGGAGCAATCGGTGAGTAACATCAGCGATGACCTCTACGAAATTGCCTATGGCCAGCCTTTTCGATTCCCAGCAACGTTCACATTTGTGATGCGAGCCTTTTCTACACTGGAAGGAGTGGGTAAAGGCTTAGACCCCGAATTTAATTTTATGGAAGTTGCAAAACCCTTCGCACTAGAGATTATGACCAACGGCAACACTCCCGACAACAATAGCTTTATTAATGAACTGGGACGCCAAGCCGCACAGATGAGTAGTACAGCATTAGGTTTGCCCCAGCGCATTGAAAGTACTATTGATAAATTAGAAAGAGGAGACCTGCGCATTCGAGTGCGCTCTATCGAATCAGACCGGGTTTTACGACGGCTGAGTGGTATTCAGTTGGGAACCAACTATACTTTATTAATCAGTGCGTTCACCCTTTCGGCTACTATTTTATTTGTCAATGGTAATGTCGTACTAGCCTTGGTAGTCGTTTTGGTGGCAGCTATGTTAGGATTTGCCTTAATTAGGTTGCTCCGACGGCTTGACCGGTTTGATCGCATGTTCTAGTTGTTGTAAAGTCGTATTAACAAAACTCGCGGAATTCCCCACCGTCTTTAACGGTGGAGATGGATAGCTAGACGATAACTTGCGCTAGAATGGATTTGGTCGATGACCCGCCTGACTGACTAAAAGGCTACCTGTTGATATAGAAGGTATACAAAGTACTAGCTCCAGATCAGGGAAGAGACTTGCCCCGGCTGGTTAGCTATAGCTGTAATTCCAAGGTAAGTCTGTCGTAAAAACTATACATCTGCGGAAGGCGGATGTCTGCCTGTGGAGGACGCTGAGTAAGACCAATTCCAGTTTGCTGGTTGAGGCGTCGGCGGATGAAGCGGGAAGCCCTATTGACGAATAAGACCGTCCCTGATTGAGTTGAGATTGGAAGCCCCAGCCTCAGCGAAGCAGGCTGGGGTACTTCACACTGAATCAGGTCGATAATAATCATGTTTCTATCCATCAAAATCAAACTGAAGCTCACAGACGAGCAGAAAGCATCAAGCCAGTAAACAACCGATGTGATGAAAAGTTGCTTCGCCGGTATTACAGATCCGGGCTTACTACGTACAGTTAACCAAGATGACTACTACATAGACCCGGACGGTCGCTTCTTTATTGTTGCCGACGGTATGGGTGGTCATGCCGGTGGACAAGAGGCAAGTAAAATCGCCACTGAGGCGATTAAGACTTATTTGAATAAAGATTGGAACTCTCAAACTCCTTCTGATCAGTTACTAGAACAAGCGATCTATCAGGCCAATCAGGCTATCCTCAACGATCAGCAAACTCATCCAGAACGGTCAGATATGGGAACCACTGCCGTAGTGGTGATGTTCCGTCAAGACCAGTGTTGGTTTTCTCATGTAGGAGATTCTCGCCTCTATCGGTTCCGCAATTCTAAGTTAGAGAAGATTACAGAAGACCACACCTGGGTAGCCAGAGCCGTTAAGTTGGGAGAACTGACAGCTAAACAGGCTCGGATGCATCCCTGGCGTCATGTTCTGTCTCAATGTCTAGGCAGAAAGGACTTACCTAAAGTCAATGTCCATCGGATAGAGGTTAAATTATGCGATCGCCTTTTGCTTTGTAGCGATGGACTCACGGAAGAACTTTCCGATGAATTGATTGCTTCCTCTCTCCAAGAGAGTTCAAGTATTGAGCAGGCTCTGGATATCCTTGTTGAAGCAGCTAAAGACCAAGGCGGTAGGGATAACATTACTGTGGTTATTGTAGAGATTGGGGAAAGGATGAAAGGTTTTGGGTGAACGGTGTTGGGTGAAGGTGCGTTATTAACACACCCTACAGGTAGAGTTACTTCGTAAATACAGCTGTTGGATATACCAGTTACTAGCACTGAGGTAAAACAGAAAGCTCACTCCCTGGGCTTTCATAAGGTGGGAATTGCAGCTGTGGATGTTGATCATCATGACTCAGCAGAGCAAAACTTGAAGGCTTGGCTAGGGTTAGGGTATCAAGCAGACATGGCTTGGATGGCAAATCCTCGACGCTTGGATATTCGTGCCTGTATGCCAGAGGTGAAGTCGGTAATTTGTGTTGCTCTCAACTACTACACCCCTCACCAGCGTCCCGAAAGCCCTGAGTATGGCAAAATCTCCCGTTACGGTTGGGGCAGAGATTACCACAAGGTCATGCATAAAAAATTGAAGGAATTGATCTTTTGGTTACAAGCACAAGCAAAAGAAATCCAGGTGCGTTACTATGCTGATACAGGGCCAGTACAAGATAAAGTCTGGGCGCAGCGCTCCGGTATTGCTTGGATTGCTAAAAATGGTAATGTAATTACGCGGGAGTATGGCAGTTGGGTATTTTTAGGGGAAGTGTTGACTAACCTAGCATTGACTCCAGATACCCCTCACACTTCACACTGTGGTAGCTGTACCCGCTGTATTCAAGCCTGTCCAACGGGTGCTATTACCAAACCGTTTGTCGTTGATGCCAACCGCTGCATCGCCTATCATACCATTGAGAATCGGGCTGAAAACTTGCCGGAATCGATTAAACCCCATTTAGAAGGCTGGGTTGCTGGTTGCGACATCTGTCAAGATGTTTGCCCCTGGAACCAACGTTTTGCTAAAGAAACTGATGTGGTAGAGTTTCAGCCCTACCCTGAGAATGTGGCTCCTCGACTCACGGAATTAGCTACTATATCTGATCAGGAGTGGAATCGACGGTTTCCAGCTTCAGCGCTGCGGCGTATAAAGCCAAATATGCTACGGCGCAATGCCCAAGCTAATATTGATGCATCTCAAAAATCCGTTGACTAGCCATTGATTACTTGGGTGGCGAATTGCGAATTGCGAATTGCGAATTGTTAATTGTTAATTGCTCAATGAGTGTAAAAGTAATTCTTTTTGATTTTGATGGGACTCTGGCTGATACCCTTACTGCCATTGTCAAGATTAGTAATAGCTTAGCGGAAGAATTTGGATATCAGCCCACATCAGCTGAAAAATTGGAGCAAGTTAGACATTTAAGCTCTAGGGAAATTATTAAGCAATCGGGTATTTCGAGGTTTAGAATCCCGTTTTTGTTGAAAAAAGTCCAAAAACTATTACGCCAAGATATTCAAAGTTTAACTCCTATTCCTGGACTAATAGAAGTTTTAAACGATTTGAAATATGAAGGTTACCAATTAGGGATATTGACATCTAACTCAGCAGAGAACGTTAACCTTTTTCTGACCCATAATTCTTGGGTAAAGCTTTTTGATTTTGTTGACTCAGGGAGTCCTATCTTTGGAAAAGAAAAAGTTATTCGTAAATTCCTCAAAAAACATAATTTAAATCCTGCTGATGTGATCTATGTCGGAGATGAAACTAGGGATATTGAGGCAGCTAAAAAAAATACTATTAAAGTAGTTGCTGTCAGTTGGGGATTTTCTTATAAAGAAGTTCTAGCTCAATATCAACCCGATTTTTTGATCGACGAACCCCAGGAGTTATCTGAAGTAGTATCTAATTTATATCAATCAAAAGTTAAATCAAAAGTAGTTTGTTATTAGGAATGAGTTACTTGTTACTTAGGGCTTGCTGATTAACTCTCAAAGCATTGACAGATAAAGGTTTTAGCCTTGTTGGGTTTAAAAAAGTGCCAGCTTTTCGGTCGAAAAAGCTCATTTAATTCACATTTTGGGCAGACAAGAGCCGAAAAATCAAGGGACAATTCTTCCGACTACCTCCTATATAATTTCCATTTCTCCTAACTCCTGACTCCACACTCGCTGACTAATGCAGCCTCCAAGACTTGCCATGCAGCCTCGCCCATAGCATTCCCCTTATCATCGAGAACTGGATTAACTTCAGAAATCTCTAGGCAACAGACCTTCGGATTTGCCATAACTGTCTGGATGAGGACGATCGCCTCATTCAGATATAGACCATTCGGTTCAGGGGTTCCTGTTCCTTGTGAAACCGTTTCGCAGTCTAGACTATCAACATCAAAGGACAGATAAATTTTGTCACACCATTGCAGATGTTGCTCAATCAAACTGGTGTAAAACTCTGTTCCTTTTTCTCGGATATCCTCAACGCTATAGAGTTTAATCCCCAACTTGTCAATTAAGATTGAATGCTCTGGCTTGAAAAAGCGAACACCAATAAGAATCAAATCTTCCGACAACACCTTGGGTACAATACCACCCAACTCCTTGAGGTGAGTCCACTGTTTTTGTGCAGCCAGTGGCAGTTCATTCGACGAAGTACCTAGTAAAGTTCTGGCTTCTTGATCCAATGCTAACACTGCACCCAAGGGCATCCCATGCATATTACCAGAGTGAGTTGTGTAGGGTGAGTGCATATCACTATGAGCATCTATCCAGATAATGCCTAGGCGTTCGTTGGGATAGGCTTGTTTAACACCAGCGATCACTCCTGCGGCTGATGAGTGGTCGGCAGACAACACCAAGGGAAACTCACCTCTTTCCAAAGTATCTGTAACTGTGTTACAAGCAATTTGGCAGGTTTCAAGAATGTAGCGGAGACGCTTAGCTAAACCGCTCTTATGCCCCACGTCTCAACCCGTAGGGTGAGCGTGGGATGAATGGCGGACAGCAACTTTCGATTCATATTGAATATTAATTGTCGGAAATAGTAGAATGGTAAGGGAGGTGATTTGCCATGAGAACAGCCTATCAGTACAGATTGCGCCCGACTCAGCAACAAGCAGCATTAATTGACAGATGGTTGTCAATGTTATGCGCTCAATACAATTACTTATTGGCTGATAGATTCAACTGGTATGAGCAAAATCGCTCACCTGTTAATGCCTGTCCTCTGATTTGTCACTTGCCTCAACTAAGAATCAACCCTAATTACTACTCTCAAAAGAAGACTCTGCCTCAACTTAAGCAAGATCGACCTTGGTATAAGGATATTCATTCTCAAGTTTTACAGGATGTAGTTAAGAGAGTTAAGCTAACCTTTGACAGATTCTTGATCGGAGATAGTAGCGGCAAAAGAAGTGGCAAACCCAGGTTTAAGCCACTCAGTCGTTACAGAACTTTCACCTACCCTCAAATCAAACAATCCTGCTTGCAAGGTAATCGCATTGACTTACCAAAACTGGGTAAGATTAAGGTTGTCTTGCATCGTCAAATTCCTGACGGGTTCAAAATCAAGACGGTTTCTATCAGTAAAAAAGCTGACGGATTGTACGTTACACTTTCTCTTGAGGATAAGACCGTTCCTGAAATTAAAACAGATATCAATCCTCACTTAATCATTGGTATTGATGTTGGTCTAAAGGATTTTTTGACTACTTCGAGTGGTGAAACAGTTACAATACCTCAGCACTACCGTAAAGCTCAAAAAAGACTGCGGCTTATTCAGAAAAAAGTATCACGTCGAGAGAAGGGTGGTAATCGTAGACTCAAGGCTATTAAGTTGTTAGCTAAACAACATCAAAAAGTAGCTAACAAGCGTAAAGACTTCCACTTCAAAACAGCTAATCAATTGCTGTCAAAGTATGACGTTATTGCTCATGAGACTTTGAATGTCAAAGGTCTTGCTCGTACCAAATTGGCCTTATCTGTGTTGGATGCTGGGTGGTCAAGCTTTCTGTCGATACTGACAAACAAAGCCGAGAATGCTGGTTTGTTGGTTGTCCCAGTAAGTGCTCATAACACCTCACAAAATTGCTCCAGTTGTGGAGAGAAAGTACCGAAAAAGCTGCATAT
This sequence comes from Moorena sp. SIOASIH, assembly GCF_010671925.1. Lineage (GTDB taxonomy): Bacteria > Cyanobacteriota > Cyanobacteriia > Cyanobacteriales > Coleofasciculaceae > Moorena. The sequence continues at coordinate 77,939 of NZ_JAAHIH010000005.1, forward strand.
TCGCTGGCACGACTGCCCTCATTGTGGGTGCAGTCTTGACCGTGACCACAATGCAGCGATCAATATAAAAAATAGAGCGGTGGGGCATCCCGTTCTTAAAGCTCAGTTAATGTCCGACGGGATACCGGGAGTCGCTGAGAAGCCCACACTTACCCGATAGGGAAGTGTGGGAGTATGTCACCATAACGAAAACCTGGATTGTGGTTTTTATCTGCCAACAGAGCGTTACGTTCAGGCAACCGAATAATTGGGTGTTTGGAGAAAAAGTGACTGCCTGCTTTGTGAGCCGCCATCCGGATAGCATCTGGTCCCATGCTAGCACCCAACTGAGCTGCACCCAGTTCTGAGCAAATTTCAACGATTTTGATAGGGTTCATGTTTAAGAAGTCTCAACATTGCTTCGAGAGCAACAAAATAAGAATCGATCCCAAAACCTTGTACAACTCCAACTGCAGCGACTGACATCACTGATTTGATATTGCGCTTGTCGATGTTGGTAATATGAATTTCCACATAAGGTGGAGCGATGTAAGAGAGGCAATCCCTCAGAGAATAGGCGTTGTAGGTGAATCCTGCCGGATTAGCGAGAACCCCATCCACACCTGCTGCTACACTGGCATAAACCTTATTGATGGCTTCACCTTCGATATTTGTGTAGAAAATATCCAGTTCATAATCAAAGTCACTGGCGTGTTGCTTCAGCATCCGATCAAGCTGTTCAGCGGTGGTATCATCATAGGTGTTGCCCTGACGATAGCCCAGTGAGTTCAGGTTAGCTCCTTGAATGAGTAAAAATTTCATCAATAACCTCCGGTAGCTTGGATACCCCTACGTTTTAACCGGGGGAGGAAAGTTGTACAGTTTTTCACCTCCAAATCTGGCAGAATTATTGTGAATGGATATCGATGATAGACCCCCGTACTTTAGTCGGGGGTGACACCCAACCGGGTTCCTTACTGTGCTTTCATGTAATCTCCAAGGGTTTGGGTGAAAATCTGGATGCGTCGTTCAAAGGCGGCTTGAGTGTACCATGCACGGCGAGGGGTCAGAACAGTATTAGGCAGTGTCAGAAAACGTGAATCTTCATGGTGGATGTCCATCCCTGCATAGGAGAGCCTGCCACTACTTAGGGCTTCTTGTAGAGCAGAAAATTCAATCAGATCATCCGGTGAGATACTGATCAGAATTGCTCCTGGTTTGACTTTAGCAAAGGTGTTGTGATTGAGCAGATGGTGGGAATCAGCATTGAGGGATAGGGTTAGGAAAATGATATCGCTTGTACTTAACAACGTCTCTAGATCAACGGGTTGAGCCAGGTTGCTTTCTTTCGGCTTGCGGTTGCAGTACACAATGTTCATGCCAAAGCCTTGCAGCATACGAGCCACCTGGGATCCGATTGTCCCCATGCCGATGATACCCACTTGAGAGCCAAACAGTTCAATTCCCTGATGTTCAAAGATTTGGAAATCACCCGTACGAACTTTGTGATTGTAATCCATCAACCGCTTGGCGGCAGCTAGCATTAACGCAACTGCGTATTCAGCAACCGAGGCTCCAGTGAAGCCAGGGGTATTGAGCACTTTGATATTATGCTGTTGGCAATAGGCTTTATCAATATAGTCTGTGCCTGTGGTAATGGTGATGATCAGTTCCAGCTTCGGTAGTTTTTGCAAGTTAGCTGCACTCCAATCCATCAACGTGGTGATGAGGATATGAGTATCCGGATTGTTGGCGATCGCCTCTTCTAACGAAAAGCCCTCTGAATGATCCTGATACCACACCATTGCAATATCTGGAATTGAGTCAAAACAGGTTTCAGGGTATGGTTCCCGATTGTTCACAAATAAACAGTTTTTTACCACTCTGGATTGTCCTCTAATCACTTAGTCTGGTCAGCTACGGGATCTCAAGCCCCTGGCTTATTGGGACTTTAGCCAAATAAGCGCCCAAATATAGCCATTACTCGCTTTATATCTGATAAATACGTCCGGATTTTCCTAGAGCCAATGAACAAAACGGCAAGACATGGCATTGCGAGAAGCACTAAAGTTCCCCTGTACAAATATACTAAAGGTGCCCAAAAGTGCTATCGATTCTAGCTTATAGTACTGTGGAACAATAATACTACATCGGGACAGACCAGTTAAAAAAAATGCCTGAACATATTACTAGGATTAGATTACAGCGACATCGAAACTGGTTGCGTGTACGCTTAAGTATTCATTTTATCAAAACTTAGTGCGCCATTGCTTAAAAACTCCCTACCCATGTCGTTGAAACCGGTTTTCGTCGGTGGGTAGATACACACTGGCGCACGAGGAAACAGCTATTGTCGGATTTGGTTTGGAGTGGGTCAAAGCCTCCGAGGGAAAATGCCTGGAAACTGATTCGTCGGGTTCGTTTCACATAGGTGCGCTCTTACCATTAAGAATTAAATTCGCCACTGGTCGCACCTGAGTAATCATGATCCTGACCCGGCGATGGCCTGACGAAAACAACATGCTCAACTATGGTATCGACTGGAATTCAAAATGGAAACGTAGCAGTACGTGGTTGATTAGTTTTCTCAGTCAACTAGCCTTAATTTTTAGGTTCTACAATCCTTTTGTCATAGTTGATTGAGATGCTCTTACCCTGTATAATAGCTAATTTTTAAATTAAATATTAAGAAGCCTGAAAGCCTTGCTATGATTGCATTTTAGCATTAAGTATTTCAAGAGTTCTAGTTTAATGGAAGCCTTATACTACAAGGATTACAGCGAGTTTAAAAATCAGCTATAACTTGTATGGAATGCTCACTTTATGTTATTAATAGGCTGTTTAAGTCTACCTAGATAATTCAAAAATAATTTTACAGAGGTAGTGCTTGGTCATGGTGCAGCTAGTTAAAGGAACAATAGTAACTGATGCAAAGCTTACAATCACCTCAATGTCTAGGGCGAAGGATTGCAGTCAGTAACATTCTAGACGTAACCCTAAGGGATGGGGGCTATTTAAATCGGTGGCAATTTTCATTAGAAGAAACCACAAGCGTATTGAATTTTTTACGGGATCAGGGATTGAGTCAAGTTGAGGTGGGTTTTCTACGCACACCTGACAGAAGTACATCTCCAGTGAATGGTTGCCCAAAAGAGTTTTTAGCAGAGATTAAGCAGTTATATCCTGAGATGTCTTTAGTTTGTATGCTCAATCCAGCCGAGGATAACTGGCAGGCAGCAGTAGCTGACAAGTTAGACCAGATATCGCTGCTGCGGATGCCCTGTACCGCTGATCTGGTTGACAAGGCATTAGAAATCGCTAATCATCTTAAAAAACAATCCAGCCATCTCAAAATCAGTTTAAATCTGATCTGTGTTTCATCCTATTCACTGGCGGAAATTGAGTGTCTGCTCAGAACGATTGCCCCATCGAAAAACGTCGATATTGTCTACCTAGCTGATTCTAGAGGGGCACTTTATCCTCATGAGGTTAACGCCATGATGGCATTAGTCAGAGAGATTTGCCCACAATCGTTAGGGTTTCATGCCCACGATACTTTGGGATATGCAATTGAGAACTCTAACCAAGCCTTTGCCCAGGGTTGTGATTGGATTGATGTCACTTTAAATGGCTTTGGCTTAGCCGGAGGGAACACGCCATTAGGTGGGTATCTGGCTCACCACGATTTGCAATCCTCAGGGCAGTCGATTCAAGCCGAAGTCACGGATTTTTGCCAAAAGCATTTGCCTTTGAGGCACCCAGATGCGTTGACACGTCAACGTTATCGATTACTCGCTGCCAAAAATCTTGATCCGGTTTGGTGTGATCAATTGCTGGAAAAATATCCAGACACTCTGAATAAAAAAGTCGAAAAACTTCCCCGTCAGCATTATAAGAACATTGATTCAGTTTTAGACCTAATGATACGTTGATTAACCTGATAAATTCATGACTATAACTTTGTTCAACAGAAAAAAATAAGTTTTATTCTGTTGAACAAAGTTATTCCGACAGTATGGTTCAAACCAATTGAACAGTAAACTTAAAAAGATAAAGATGATCGTAATGCCTGAAAGTGACGTATCATGTCCGCCCCTGGCAATGGACATCATTATGGAGGTTTTTGATCGCCCCAATCATCAAGGACTGGAACCTATCAATTTTGGTAAGGGAATTTCTTCCTTTAACCCATTTGATCACGTGGATGTAAATATCGATAGTGTGCTGCTCGGTCACCACGTCGGGTACGGCAATATCAATGGTATTAACAGTTTGCGTCAAGCCATCTGCCGCTACTATCAGGAAAAATTTGATTACGATCTCTCCCCAGATCGGGTCTGCATTACGAACGGTGCTTCTGGTGCGTTGACCCTTGCATTTGCAATGCTACTGAATAAGGCAGATGAAATCATCCTATCTGAAGCTTGCTATCCAGCTTACAACGTATTAGCCAAGATTTTTGGGGTAAATTGTCGTTTAGCTCCCATGGGAGATGACTATTGCATTGATATTGAACAATTGCCAAACCAGATTTCCAATAAAACTAAAGCAATTGTGATCAATTCACCCAGCAATCCATACGGTACATTTTTGCAAGACCATCAGCTCGAAGCGATCGCTAATTTAGGTGTTCCCGTTATTTTTGATGAAGTCTACCAAGCTTTACCCCTCAACGATGAACCCATTCCCAGTGCCATTCGTTTTTCTGACCGTCATCTGATAATTAGCAGTCTATCGAAATCCTTGGCAATTGCTGGTGTCCGGGTAGGATATTTGATTGTGCCTGAATCACAGGTGGAATTGATGACCAACGTCAAAGCCGTTCTCAATATGTGTACCAGTTTACCCAGCCAACTGATTGCGGAGAAGCTGATACAACACTGGGATGAATTGGTGAGCAAACACCGATATCTGTTGCGCTATAACTGGTTACTGTTTGAGCGCACAGCCAAACGCCTTGGATTAAAACTGCGAACTCACCCTCAAGCCGGATTTTTTGCGTTAGTAGATGTGGCTGAGGCAGAAAAAGATGCCATGGAATTATCCCTGCATTTGGCTCAGAATTATGCCCTAAGTTCTGCTCCCGGCATTGATTTTCATGATCACGATCATGCCTTTTTGCGATTAAATTTTGCCAGCCCAGCCCATCACATTGAAACCGGTTTAACCCGGCTTGCAGGCTATCTGCTTGGCTCAGAACAATCCCTACAGCAGCCAGGCAGAAAGAGTGCGGCAGTCAATGCAAGTCATGGAGCAAAAAACCTTGGGCAAAAGTCATATATTGAGAGCAAGTGAATGATATGGCTGATACTAGTAACGCGATCGCTGATGTTGTAGTGGTAGGGAGTGGTTTTGCCGGTCTGAGTGCGGCGATCGCTGCGTCCCAAGCTGGTGCATCAGTCATTGTCTTGGAGAAGGAAAACAGCCTCGGCGGTAACTCAGTTGTTAGTGGAGGAACTTTGACCGTTGTGGGTTCTCCGATTCAAGCCAGAGAAGGCATCCAAGACTCTTTCAGTCTGTTGAAATCAGATATGTGCCAGGCAGGGGAACAGAGAAACAATCCGGGCTTGGTTCAGCAGGTGATCGAGCAATCCTACCCCACTTTTGAGTGGCTCACGAATGAACTTGGTGTGAAATTCAAGGATCGAGTGGATCAGTATGGTGGCCACTCCGTACCTCGCAACCACACACCACAAGACGTGTCAGGTGCCGCCATGATCACTGCACTGTTGACTAAAGCCAAGCAACTCGGGGTCGAAATTAGAACCCAAACTCGCCTGAGCAAATTACTGGTAAACTCCCAGAGAGATACCCATCCGATCCTCACAGGAGTAGAAGTGCAAACAACCAAGCCATCAGCTCCGATCCAACAGATTAACGTTAACCAGGGAGTCGTTTTGGCAACAGGGGGCTTCTCCGGAGATACCGGTTTTCGGCAGCAATACGCTCCCCATCTCCCCCCCAATCTGGATCACACTAATGTTCCCAATACCAGCGCAGAAGCCTTGGTAGAAGCCATCAGAATTGGTGCCCAGTGCCTCGATTTGGATCAGATTCAGCTTGCTCCCTGGGTCTCTCCAGATGAAACAGGCTATGGCATTGCTCCACTCTTTGCTAGCTATACGGTGCTAGCCTATGGATTAGCAGTTGATCCGGCTACTGGAAAACGCTTTATTAATGAACTCGCTGATCGCAAAAGGTGGACAGATAAGTTGTTAGAAATTGGTCATCCTTGTATTGGTATTGCCGATACTGTGGGAATGCAAAATTCTGGCATTGATATCGAACCTGATTTAGATCGAGGCGTGGTGAAAAAATTTGAGACCCTATCATCTTTAGCAAGCACGTATCAGATTCCTTTGGAGGCGCTAGACTCAACAATCCGTCGATATAACTCCTTTGTGGAGCAGCATCAAGACCCAGAGTTTGGTAAATTTATACGGGATTATGCCAAGCCGTTGAGTTCCCCCTTTTATGGCGTTCGATTATGGCCTAAAGTCCATTACACTATGGGAGGCCTCAAAATTGATGTTCGCGGGCGGGTTCTGGGGAAAGGCGATCGCCCGATTATCGGGCTATATGCTGCAGGAGAAGTCACAGGCGGTATTCACGGAGCCTGCCGTCTAGGGGGGTGTGCCATCACGGAATGTCTGGTTTTTGGGCGAATCGCGGGTAGAGAAGCTGCAACCCACACTCAAGTCCCTTCCTAGAAGCCTCAGTGACCAATCACATCCATTTTTCAATCGTAATAATAATTAACTTTCCCTAATGGTAAAAATGATTGACTCTCCCTCTCAATATTTGTAAGATATTGATGATTTTTTTTGAATCAAGAAAAAAATGATTTCTTCATCCTTCAAATTAACAGATCAAGATATTGCAAATTTTCAAAAAAAATGATTTGTCAAGCTGAAAGTTTTTCTTGCACCAGAGGCAATAAAATGTCTTGATGGAATATTAGAACAGGAGCTTGAAGATACAAAAGTAGCCTATGATGATGCATTTTAAAAGTATAAATTTGATATGAAAAACAATGAATATATCGAAATAATTCTGCATCCTCTATTTCAATCAACATTCGCGAAGCTTTGCGAATGCTCGTTATTCTATACTCAACACATGGCCTATGAAATAGAGAAAAACACAAATTCAGGATTCTAGTGGCACGCCGATATGTTGAGTTTTGCCTGCCAGCAATTAGAAGATTTTAGCTGTACCCTTTGGATTCCCTTAACCAAGATAGATACAGATGCACAAGGAGGAGGGATGAGCTATGTCTCAAAGGAAAAATTTTCTGGAAGATTTCTTTATGACTATGCATGCATCCTTTCTTCTTATGTACAAGGCTTGCCACAAGATGCAGCTCCATCGAAAGAGGAAATGGGACGTTTAGAATCTTTGATGGTTAACTCACCTGAGGTTGATACAATTCTCAGAACTCAGGCTGAAACGGATGACTTTGAATTAGGCGATGCACTTGTATTTGACAAGGAGGTGATGCATCGGACTTGTTTATTGACCGAGGGTCCCATTAATAGGAGAAGAGCCTTTGTGATGAGATTTATCGCAGCAGATTCAACCTATGATTTAAATAGGGTTCAAAAACTTAAACCCTTTATGGACATTTTGGGCTACAGCTTTTTCACTACTTTTGCCCTAGATATCTGTAAGGAAGAGGGTGAATTGATTATGGAGAGTCCATTGTTTAATACGACCAGAGCTAAAAGACTGATCCCAGTTAAGCAATAGGGATGTTTGATACCAATTTTTATTGTTTTCTAGATAAGCAGGTCTACCGTTATGCAGACTCACCAAGAACGCTATGATAAATGGGCACCGGACTACAACCGAGATGTTGCAGCCAGAAACTACGATGGGCCAGAATACATCGTTCGTTATCTGATGGAAATAGTCAACAGTGGCAAAGTGTTGATCAATCCAACAAATCCTGATTTTAAGGTCATTGATGTGGGATGCGGCTCAGGGTTGGTTGGCAAAGGCTTACAGGAGCATGGTTTTCGGCATATTGATGGGACAGATTTATCTCAGGGAATGATTGTAGAAGCCCATAAAACTGGAGCCTACCAAACTTTAATTGGATGGGTTGATTTAAACCATCCACTGCCATTTTTTCTGCATGGACAGTATGACCTAACCCTCTGCTGTGGTGTGTTTGCCCTGGATTTTGTTGAACCTCAATCTCTGAAATGGTTAGCACAGGTCACAAAGCCAGGAGGAACTATTGTCATGAGTACCAAAACAACGTATTACAACACCTACGACTTTGAGGGTTACTACAAACAGTTGCAATCTGAGGGTAAGATTAAACTCGTTGATTGCCGTATGGATCAGCCTTATTTGGGAACTGAAGCCGACGGCCATTACTGGATCTTTTCGGTAAACGGCGCGTGATGAGGTAACTGTGCAGGACTAAATGCTTGTCAGATCAAACTTGGAGTCTATATATAGCCAATCCAATAGGTTGTATAAAGCCAGGTTATCTAAGAATTGGATTGGCTTGTATTATCTTTTTTTTTATCTGGATTATCGATTATTTTACCTATCAATTGATACCCAAAGCAGCTACATAAAAAACTATGGTCAAGTAAAAATGCTTTGTGAGCATATGCTTACCTAAAATTTACCTTTGAGAACAAAAATATCAATACCTCCTTTAACGATAACTCCCTGATCTTGATCAGAAATTGGCTGAGAGCTGAGAGCACCTCAAGTAGCGTGCGGGTAGCGCATTAGCTTACTCCGGTGAATCATATACTGATCATTTTGTCAAATTCTATAAATTTCCACTACACCTGACACCTAGTCTTAACCGACAAGCTTGATGCGTAAGTCCTGAAATTAACCAATTGCCGTTGTTGGATAAAAGTTGAATTAAATCGTCAATTTAAGCTGAAAAACTCAATTTGAGTGGAAAATAGAAATATAGAGCAGGATTAGCGAAGAGCAACGTGAAATATTTCTTTTTATCGGAAGGCTGGATAGTCGGGCGCGTTTGGGAGTTTGGAGGTCTTTGGAACGAAAACGCTTGGCGACGGCTGCCAGAAATTAAGCAAATGAACCTTTCTATCCTAGAGCAAGGAGAAAAATTGTGGCTCTATCAGGTTGAAGACCTTGTGGTTATGGTTGAAGTCAAACCCATGGCTAACACCTCACCTGAGTCAGCAAAAACTATTGGTCAAGTTGTCCTAAAACGCTTGATCACTGCTGAGCAAGTTCTTGATCGCTTAGCGATGACACATAGTGACATACTCCCACACTGAATCAAAGATTACAGTGTGGGCTTCTTACCAACTCCACCTATTGGTTCGGATACTCGGTAAGCTTTATTACAGACGGGATGCCCCACCGCCAATTTAAGAATATTTCTAGCCGCATTTACATCTCTGTCAGCCACGTAACCACAGTGAGGACAATAATGAGTGCGGTCTTTCAATTTCTTGGGTACTTTTTTGCCACAATTGGAACAGTTTTGACTGGTGTTTCTGGGATTTACCCCAACCGTTATCAACCCAGCATTTTCGGCTTTGGTTGAAAGGATCGATAGGAATTGTCCCCAGCCAGCATCTAAAACTGATTTAGCCATTTTGGTTTTGGCTAGACCTTTAATATTCAGCTTTTCGTGAGCTACTAGATCGTGGTTGTCTAGTAGCCCTTTCACTGTTTTAAAATGAAAATCTTTTCTGGTGTCAGTAACTTTCTTATGAGCTTTTCCCAATTTGGATACAACTTTCTTTCGGTTGTTACTACCTTTCTTGGATCTGCTGACAGCTTTTTGGATTTTTTTGAGCCGCTTTTGAGCTTTCCTATAGTACTGAGGAATGGGTATGTCTGTACCATCAGATTTAATCAAAAATGATTTAAGACCCATGTCAATCCCTACTGGATTTGACACTTCTTCTGAGAGAATCACTGTCGTTACACTGTCATCCTGTAACGACAGTGTAACATAGTATCCGTCAGCTTTTCGGGTAACTATAGCCGTTTTAATCTTGAATCCATCAGGGATTGGTCGGTGATAAATCATCTTGACCCACCCAAACTTGGGAAGATTCAACCAATTTCCTTTTATTGGATTTTTAGAAAAAGCAGAGAAAGTCAAAGAACGGTATCGCTCTTTGGCTTTAAATCTAGGCTTTCCACTCCGGTTGCCCTTATAATCACCTTTTAAATACCTCTTAAAAGCTAAATCTACCCGCTTCACACAATCTTGTAAAACGTTTGCATGAATATCTTTATACCATGGTTTATTCTTCTTTAAATTGGGTAGAGTTCGTTTTTGAGAATAATAGTCTGGATTAGTCCTTAGCTCCGGTAAATGACAAACAATGGGGCAAGCATTAATTGAGCAGCGATTTCTCTCGTACCAATCAAAACGATCTGCTAATAGATAGTTATATTGACAGCGCAGCATATCTAGCCACCTTTCTATGTTAATCACTTGGCTCTTGGTCAACCTTAATTTGTACTGATAGGCTACTCTCATGATGCTTGCTCTTTAACTTATCGACCTAGTACAATTATAGTATAAAGCTAGTAAAATGGCAAGCCATAATTAAAACCATAAAAATGACTATTCGGTTAACCGAATATGAAAAGAAAAAGCTACAAAAATAGGCCGAAAAAATAGAAATGAATCAATTCCGTTGTACTTAGAAGTTTGATAGCTCGTTTCCCGGAGCCAAAAAACATATAATTGGTGATTCCGTTTCACTCCATCACCTGGCTATCCCTCCCACACTCACCTTGTCAGGTTGAGTGTGGGGCTCCCGCCAAAAAGCTGAAATCATGGTAGCGGGCAAAGGTTAACTGATACAGGGAAAAGGCATCAGGGGACAAGGAAGAAGAGGGAGAAGAGGGTAAGGATAAGGAAGATGAAGAAGTTATACTTTTGATTGCGAATTGTTATCAACGGGCTTAGCTAGGGTGACCAGTTAATCAAAAAACCCTACCCGTAGGATTGGAGCCTAATACCGAGTTGCATATCAATAGCCCTTTGAGCCCCAGCTTTCCCCAACTCCGGACTCTGCCCCCTCTTCCTCCTCTGCTCTTAAGTGCTGTAAGTGATATGGTTTGAAATCAACTGGGCATAAGTTCTATCCTTGTGCCTTTTTCCATATACATTTTTCATGTTGATTTGTGTCCGACTATTGCTAATCAGTAAAGAGGCTACCGGACTGAATTTGACAATTTTTAGGTTTTAGGAGCTATATTGCTTGAATTTAGGCAAATAAAAGGGAAATTTGCGCAATATAGCTGGTTAAGCGCTTCCGACCCTAAGCTGAGAACACGAGCGTTCGCTTGCAATCGGCTCTAACAATAGTTACACTTCTTTAAACAAACTTTAGTTTCATACATACTTTGTCCTACCTAAGTTGCCAATGGCGATATCTAGGGGGGCTACCAAAGTAGCGATACAGTTAGGTTCACACCTAACCAAGGTCGGTCGGAGAGTTTTGAAGCTCTCCAAACGGTGTCAAATTTAAGAAATCATACCGTAAGCGTTGTGAGATCAGGTTTTTAACCCCTCGAACAACGTGACTCTTAGAATCCCCTGTGTTTCAAGCGGGGGAGACTTCAAGGCGATTTCTAACATATTGATCAAAAGAAGCGTCGAAGTAAAAACTCTATATTAGGAGGAGCGTAGTCAATGGGACTACCCTGGTACCGAGTACACACGGTCGTCCTGAATGATCCAGGACGTCTGCTAGCTGTGCACTTGATGCATACAGCCCTGGTGGCAGGCTGGGCTGGTTCAATGGCCCTGTACGAATTGGCAATTTTTGATCCGAGTGACCCGGTCCTTAACCCTATGTGGCGTCAGGGGATGTTCGTCATGCCCTTTATGGCTCGTCTAGGGGTTACTGATTCCTGGGGGGGCTGGAGTATCACTGGTGAAACCGTAACCAATGCTGGCTTATGGTCTTTTGAAGGTGTCGCTGCAACTCATATTATCCTTTCTGGTTTATTGTTCCTGGCTGCCGTATGGCACTGGGTTTACTGGGATTTAGATGTGTTCAGAGACCCACGCAGTGGCGAACCAGCTCTCGATTTGCCAAAAATTTTTGGTATTCACCTGTTCTTATCTGGTTTACTCTGCTTTGGTTTTGGTGCCTTTCACTTGACTGGGCTTTGGGGGCCTGGGATGTGGGTATCTGATGCCTATGGTCTCACTGGTAGTGTTCAAGCGATCGCACCAGAATGGGGACCAGCCGGCTTTAACCCCTATAACCCTGGAGGTATTGTCGCTCACCATATCGCTGCTGGTGTTGTTGGGGTTATTGCTGGTTTATTCCACTTAACAGTACGACCACCAGAGCGCTTGTTTAAAGCTCTACGGATGGGGAATATCGAAACGGTACTCTCCAGCAGTATCGCGGCTGTGTTTTTTGCTGCATTTGTAGTAGCAGGCACCATGTGGTACGGCAGTGCTGCCACCCCAATTGAACTGTTTGGTCCAACTCGCTATCAGTGGGATCAGGGGTATTTCCAACAGGAAATTAACCAACGGGTACAAGCTGAATTGGCTGATGGTGCTAGCTTGTCAGAAGCTTGGTCATCAATTCCAGAGAAGCTGGCATTCTATGACTATATCGGCAACTCTCCTGCCAAAGGTGGTTTGTTCCGTACAGGTCCGATGGACAAAGGGGATGGCATTGCTGAAGGTTGGCTAGGTCATGCGGTGTTCACAGACAGTGAAGGTCGGGAGCTGACCGTTCGTCGGATGCCGAACTTCTTTGAAACCTTCCCTATCATTTTGACCGATGCTAATGGTGTAGTTCGTGCGGACATACCTTTCCGACGGGCTGAATCTAGGTATAGTTTCGAGCAAGCTGGTGTCACTGCTAGCTTCTACGGTGGAGTTCTTGATGGTCAAACCTTTACTGACCCATTCGATGTGAAGCAATACGCTCGTACTGCTCAGCTGGGTGAGGGCTTTGAATTTGACCGTGAAACCCTAAACTCTGATGGTGTGTTCCGCACTAGTACCCGGGGTTGGTTCACCTTTGGTCATGCTGTCTTTGCACTGTTGTTCTTCTTTGGGCACATCTGGCACGGCTCACGCACCCTCTATCGGGATGTGTTTGCTGGTGTCGATCCTGACCTAGAGGAAGAGCAAGTCGAGTGGGGCTTCTTCCAGAAGCTTGGTGATAAGAGTACCCGTAGGACAGAGCCTATCTAGAGGTTAAATATCTCCTATCACAGTTTGAGTCAAAAGCAAAAGGCAGAAGAAAATAAATTTTTCTTTTGCCTTTTTGCTATTTCTGTGGTCCATGCAAGGTAGACTGGTAAGTGAGGAGATAATCAGGAATTATAGCTATGGAATCAGTTGCTTATATCTTAATCTTGACCTTAGCCCTAGGCACCCTATTTTTTGCCATTGCTTTTCGGGAACCGCCTAAGATCGGTAAGTAGTTTACCTCGATTTCTCAGATCGAAATTCAACAGTTGTGTGGATGCTCTGAGCCGCAATAGCCTGTACATGACCCTATAGGGTATAGGGAAGTGGACAGGGATATATCGGCTCATCTTCCATCTAATTGTTATTTTGACAGTATCGACTCTTAGGGCGTTCCAAATATCTGCCGCCAATCAGTCCACTCAGCAAGAAAACAAAATTATCTTATGCGATGCCCCTCTTGTCACCACACCGAGAGCCGCGTTCTTGAGTCTCGTTCTACTGAGGCAGGGAAAAGTGTGAGGCGACGTCGGGAGTGTTTGGGATGCAAACATCGCTTCACGACATATGAGCGCATCGAATTTGTCCCAATAACTGTGATCAAGCGGGATGGCAAGCGGGAATCATTTGACCGTTCCAAGTTGTTACGGGGAATTGTACGTGCTTGTGAAAAAACCGGCATTCTCCAAAAACGCCTGGAAGCATTGGTTGATGAGATTGAAGCAGAATTGCAACAGCGATTTGGTCGGGAAGTCATCAGTCACGAAATTGGCGAGTTAGTCTTGCGCTACCTACGTTCGGAGAGTGAAGTGGCTTATGTACGCTTTGCTTCGGTCTATGGAAAATTTCAAGGGATTAGAGATTTTGTCACTACCCTAGAGGATCTCCAACAGGAAGATGTACCAATGGAAATCCCCCAGGTTCCGCCAACCCCCTCAGATCATGTAGAAGAAATAAAGACATCGACTTCGGTGTAATAGATCAGATGTTTGTTCAATGTTGACTTGATGGTTGACTCTCAAAAGTACAAGTTCAACAACTGATCTCGTGTCCAGTTGTATGGTTGCCATTTGTAGAGATGTTCCAGACAAGGTCTCTACAGGAGGGAGGATTAAGAAAAAAACCAGCGTGAAATTTGGAAACCCCATCTAGGCAAGAGCAGGTTACCGATGCTACCGGAATTAATATGAGTTTCTTACAGCTAAAGCCGGATTTGAGGGAGCTAGACTAGAAAGTGAAAGAAATTTCAACTCAAGGGCGTGAATTCATTGAAGCCTAACTAGGTGTACCCAGGAGTTGAGTCAAGGCAAGACCAAAGAGCAAACAGCCATGAAGAAACGTTTCTGGATGAGAGCATGGATGGGTAATGCAGAGGTAAATACCTCTCCACAGCCGCTGGCAAATCCTGAGGTTAGATTACAGCAACCCCAGGAAAAGCGCAAGTTAGTCAAATTCTGGCGTATTGCTGCCAGTTTGCTCCTTTGGCAAGGGGTGATACTGGGTACCCCAGCCCAAGCACAGGATAAACAAGATAAATCCCTAACCTATAGTGAGCTATTAGAGAAAGTTAAAAATGGGGAAGTCACTAAAATAGAAATCGATGAAGCCACTAAGATTGCTAAAGTTAGCCTAGAGGTACCCAATAAGGATGAACCTCCTCAACGAGTTCCTTTGTTCGATCAAAACTCCTTGCTACTCAAGGAACTCCGTCAACAGAATGTTCCCACTGAAATTAAGCGCTCTGCGGATAACTCAGCCGCTTTAGGTTTAATTGCCAACTTATTTTTGCTTCTGTTGTTACTAGCAGGCTTGATGATGATCCTGCGACGCTCTGCGAGTAATTCTGGTCAAGCCTTAAACTTTGGCAAATCCCGAGCACGGTTTCAGATGGAAGCCAAAACCGGGGTTCTCTTTGATGATGTAGCAGGTATTGAAGAAGCTAAAGAGGAATTGCAAGAAGTTGTCACATTCCTCAAACAACCAGAACGCTTTACTGCTGTTGGAGCACGCATCCCGAAAGGTGTGCTGCTAGTGGGTCCTCCAGGAACTGGTAAAACTCTCTTAGCCAAAGCGATCGCTGGTGAAGCAGGAGTTCCCTTCTTTAGCATCTCTGGTTCCGAATTCGTGGAAATGTTTGTGGGTGTTGGTGCCTCCCGTGTTCGTGACTTGTTCAGAAAAGCCAAAGAAAATGCCCCTTGCTTGGTCTTCATTGATGAAATTGATGCGGTAGGACGGCAACGGGGAGCAGGAATTGGCGGTGGAAATGATGAGCGGGAGCAAACCCTTAACCAATTGCTCACGGAAATGGATGGGTTTGAAGGGAACACAGGTATTATTATTATTGCTGCCACTAATCGCCCAGATGTGCTGGATGCTGCACTATTACGTCCTGGACGCTTTGACAGACAAGTCATTGTGGATTACCCTGACTACAAAGGTAGGAATAACATTCTGGAAGTCCACGCTCGCAACAAAAAGATTGACCCTGAGGTTTGTCTAGAAACTGTTGCTAAGCGTACCCCTGGGTTTACTGGTGCTGACTTAGCCAACCTACTCAACGAAGCTGCAATCCTGACTGCCCGCCGCCGCAAAGATGCCATCACTATGCTCGAAATCAATGATGCTATTGACCGGGTGGTCGCTGGGATGGAAGGCACTCCTCTAGTGGACAACAAGAATAAGCGATTAATTGCCTACCATGAGGTAGGACATGCTGTAATTTCCACCCTCCTACCGGATCACGACCCGGTACAGAAAGTAACCCTAATTCCCCGAGGGCAAGCCCGTGGTTTGACCTGGTATATTCCTGATGAAGAGCAAGGTTTGATTACTCGGGCTCAACTCAAAGCCCAAATAACTGCTACTTTAGGGGGTAGAGCAGCAGAAGAAGAAATTTTTGGTGAGGCTGAAGTTACTACTGGTGCTGTTGGGGACTTGCGACAAGTTACCTCACGAGCACGGCAGATGGTAACCCGCTTTGGAATGAGTGATTTGGGTCCTCTGTCCTTAGAAGACCCAGGGGGAGAAGTTTTTCTAGGGGGTAGTTTGATTACTAGGGCTGAGTACTCAGAGAAAATTGCTGCCCACATTGATGCCCAAGTGCGCACAATTGTGCAGCATTGCCATGGCCATGCTCGTCAATTAATCCGGGAAAATCGGGTAATAATTGACCGATTAGTAGACCTGTTGATAGATCAAGAAACTATCGAAGGAGACCAGTTACGCAGAATTATAGAAGAACACACCCAGATGCACAAGGAAGAATTGGTAGTTTCGTAGTTTGCAGTTAAACGATCAAAGGTATGGATGTTTGAAAGATGTTAATGGTTGTTAATGGTTAGTGGCCATTAACAACCATTAACATTTTTTCCAATCAAGCTCGTGTTTTATACATTGCCCGCAGCACCTTCGCTGGGTCAACATATTGCTTGCCATACTTCAATCCCCAGTGCAGATGAGGACCGGTGGTACGACCAGTCATCCCTACTCGACCGATTCTGGCTCCAGAAGGCAACAGTTGACCTTCCTTGATCTGAATCCCACCGGAGTTGTCAATTAAATAGCGAGTACCTCCATTTTTAACTGCGTATCCTTTCATGTGACAGTAGATGTGCTGCCACTTGCCCGATTGGATAGTTATTGAGGTGCCGCAAGCAGTACCATCAGAAATTTTAATTACTTTACCACTCCACCAGTTACGGATATAGCTTCCTTCAGGGGCAGCTATGTCTAAACCTCGGTGGAATTCCCATCCAGAACCTCTAGGAGAGGGTCGGTAACCGAAGCCAGAGGTGTAGCCCCGGAAGTTTTCTACGGGAAAGGAACCCCCTTTGGCAAAACTTCTTACTCCGGCTACCAAGGTTGAGGGAGGTTCTGATGCAGTTACTCGCTGGCTGGGGAAACTCGAATGGGTACTTAAACCGATTGAACTTGTTAAACTCAGTCCAGCGAAAATTAGAAGCCTTGATAAATAACCACTGCGCATTAGTTCTAGTCTGGCTTTAGCTAGTTAGGGGTCTTTCCATTTATATCCCTCCAGATCACCTGCGAGCAGCAGGGTGTTTGGGTTTTTTGGGATATTTATCAAAATCTTGAGTTTTGTTAAGATACCTGAATAAGCTAATACACATTTAACTGGCACAATTTAAGGATTGGATTTTTTGTTAACGCTTGACGGTTAAATGTAAACTGTTTAACTTTATCGCTTTAGTGTTAACTATTAACGGTTAACACTAAAGCGATAAAGTTAAATAAAGAAGTTAAATCTTGGTTAACTTAGTGATTAACAAAACTAGCGGAATTCCCCACCTTGTTTAAAGGTGTTGAAGTTACCGTAAGGATAGGGTCGCCAAAATCGGCAAAGTTTTAACCAAAGGTGCGCTTGACCCGTAATTAAATTCGCCACGGGTCTTGAAGTTACCGTAAGTGTAGTGGAGCCTTAAGATAGTTTTAACCCTTTTCCTCATAGCGAGTCACCTATAAAGGCTCCACTACACTAAGGTTTCGTCTCTGCACCTCTTTTACGCATAATCGACTAACCATAAAGGCGACCCTAACAATCAGGTTTCATCTCTGGGATGGATAGCCAGACGAGGACTTGTTGCGAATCGTGTTAGAATAAAATTGGTCGATGACCCGCCTGACTGACTAAAAGGCTACCTTAAAGGTGTAAAAGTACTAGCTCCAGCTCAGGGAAGAGACAAGCCCCAGCTGGTTGACCATAGAGTCGTAATTCCAAGGTGAGTCTGTCGAAAAGAACTATACGTCTGCGGAAGGCGGATGTCTGCCTGTGGACGCTGAGTAAGACCTTTCATCAGCAGGCGCGCGCCTCCTAGGCCGGGGAACCCGGCCTAGGGTCGCGCCTCTGGTTGAGGCGTCGGCGGATGAAGCGGGAAGCCCTATTGACGAATAAGACCGTCCCTGATTTGAGTTGAGATTGGAAGCCCCAGCCTCAGCGTTCGCGTAGCGTGGCCTACGGCCAAAGCAGGCTGGGGTACTTCACCTTGCCCCAGCCTACCCTATCCGTGAACCGATGCTGACTGAATTTTTGCCCTTCCGATTCGAGGTCGATACTACAGCGATCGCGGGAGCATCTTTGTGGTCTCTAGCGCTATATTTAAGCCTCTCGTCCTTGAGGCAATGGATTATTGAGCAACTGAACCGCTGGTTTAACTTTGCTGAGGGATTCTTTTACATCTCGGCTAAGGAATTTGAACGAACCCGCAAGGTCAGGGAATCTCAAAACGCTTTCTATGCGTCAATTGTCAGCATTGTGCCTTTTTTAGTTATTGGTGCAGTTTGTAACTACGGCGTGGAAATTAGCCTGGGACACAGTTGGGCAATCAGTATCGGGATTATTGCTTGTATGAGTTGTGGTGTCTATGAATTAGGGCGTCAGTCTGGGAATTGAATTTAGCTTCTAGCAAAAGAAGCCCCACAACGAACATGGGCAGCATGAGTGTGGGATTAATTTTGTGCCCCTTTCTGCATGGAATAAGGAAACAATTAAAATTGAAGATCGTATATACTAGATGTAGTAGGGAAAATAAATTAAGAGCTAACCGCCACCTACGTGCCTAAAAAATAGAACTTATTGTATTGTTCCGGCGGGTCGGGGCATCCCTCAGACGAAACCTGATCAGAGGGTCGCCTTAATCAATAAGTTTTAAGCCTTTTCTGCATAGCCTGCTAACCATAAAGGCGACCCTCTGAATGCCGTAACTTCTGACCGTGTCGTTAATAAAGTAACCCGTGTATCCGTTTGCGCAGCGTCGGCGAAAGCCGATACCGTTAGGTGGAGTTGGTAAGAAGCCCACACTGTAATCTTTGATTCAGTGTGGGAGTATGTCACGTAGTCATTGGTCATTCTCGGGCGCGATCGCATACTCTAACTAGGGCTTGCTGAATAAAAGTAGGAGGCTTGCTAGATAAGGGTTTCAAGCCTTTTTTTTTCCAATAAGTGCAAGGATTAAGCTTTATTATGCTCAAAACATGAGCACAAATGATGAAAATCACTGCTTGTCTTGCACAGATGAGCACTCCGGAACTATTGCTAGCATGCCTCTTGCCTCTTGCCTATCCCTACCCAAATACTTTTTCAGCAGACCCTAACTAACTAATCTGGTATCCTGGTCTTGCTCAGGGCATCGTGATCCTGTTGAGTTTTGACTAGAGTTTCTAGATGAGGCAGATTGGCGGTCGGAGTTTCCCCTAATGCTTCAGCAGTACTGTGATTCCCTTGTTGATCCCGTTCCAACATTCTCAACCAATCCAAAAATTCACTAGTGCCTGGTATTTTTTGCCAACTTCTCAATTCCCGCAGTTCCCCAAATTTTTGGATAGCTGCTTCGGATAGGGGGGTAATCTCAGTTTTAAAATGACTCTGGATAATCTGTTTTAGAGTAGCCTTTTCTGGGAATTCAACGTAGTAAAATAAACAACGACGTAGGAAAGGTTTGGGCAATTCTTTTTCACTATTACTGGTGATAATAATTAATGGTAAAAAATCTCTTCGTTCTTCTTTGGTTTTACCTTTTAAAGCATCAAAACGAACGTTGATTACTTCTTTAACTTGGAACTGCAATCGCTCCACTTCTAAGAGCAAGTCATTGGGAAAATCCCTATCTGCTTTATCAATTTCATCAATGAGAACCACCGAAGGAATGTCATTTTGTGATTGCTTAATTGCCTCGCCCAACTCCCCTAGGGTAACATAATTTCTGCGGTACAAAGGTTGCCTGGGATTACCGGCAGTTTGACGTTCTTGAATGTCATACAACCGACCTATGGCATCATAATCATACAGTAAATCCTGGGCTCGACTGCTAGAGCGGATGTAGCAGCTATAGAGGGGATAACCCAGTTCATAGGCAACCCCATAAGCTAAGCGCGTTTTCCCGCAGCCTGGGTCACCTTCTAATAATAAAGGACGACGCAGGTAGAGAGCAGTATTAACTGCATCTGCCAAAGCCTTAGAAGCAATGTAAGGTTCTGGCTCTTGCCATGCACCAGGAAGCGGTTTGTAGCGACACTTACCGTCACCTGTGTACTTTCGTCTGCCTAAGTCAGCCATAGCACCTTATATTAATTCATTAAAATAATTCTAAAAATAAGATAACAGTAATAAAGAGAAATAACTTGATCAATAATATGTTCGCGATCGCCTAAGGATTACAGTATTATACTTGTGGCTTAATCAGGTAAATAGCACGTAAGCATTCAGCTATTAGCCTTGGCCAAAGGCCAACGGCTGAATGCTTACAATAGCACTAGGTAAGTCGTTAGTGTAAAACTGGCTGACTACTGACCGTGGCCGGATTATTTAAGCGATCGCATCCCATCAGCCCATACCTTACCCATCTTCTGATACTCCCGGCGAGTTCCCTGTAACAAATGTTCCATCATCACTGCACTACCTGCTTCAGCTGCTAGAAAAGCTGCTGCTAGGGCAATATTCTTAATATTCCCTCCACTCAATTTGAACTGTCGTGCCAAAAACTCAAAATCTACATCTGCTGACAAGGGGATTTCCTCAGTCCAAATTCCCTCCCAAATGCGCCGACGACTAGCTTCATCTGGTGAGGGAAAGTGTACTGTAAAGGCTAACCTACGCACAAATGCCTCGTCTAAATTTTGGCGCAAATTTGTTGTCAAAATTGATATGCCCTCATATTCCTCCATCTTCTGCAACAGATACCCAACTTCAATATTGGCGTAGCGGTCATGAGCATCTCGAACTTCAGAGCGTTTGCCAAACAGAGCATCTGCCTCGTCAAACAGAAGGATAGCATTGGCAGTTTCCGCAGCCATAAAAATGCGGTTAAGATTTTTCTCAGTCTCGCCAATGTACTTACTGACAACCTGGGATAAATCAATTTTGTATAGCTCAAGCTGTAGTTCATTAGCAATCACTTCCGCCGCCATGGTCTTACCTGTGCCTGGTGGACCTGAAAATAGTACATTTAATCCTTTACCAATAGACAGCTTGCGGTGAAAGCCCCATTTCTCATAGACAATATGACGATACTTGGCTTGATTACAAATTTCTTTAAGCTGAGCAAGTTGATCGGGGGGTAAGATAATGTCTTGCCAACTATACTTAGCGTTAAGTTTGCGAGCTAATTCAGTTAAATTGTTACCAGATTGGTCACGAGCCGCTGCCAATAAATCATTTAGGGTTGGCTTAATTGTACTGTTTAATGGCAATTCCTCAAATTCGGCAGCAGCACCCCACAAAGCCTGATTACAAGCAGTTGTCACTGCTCCTGCTATTTGAGCTGAACTTAAGGTAAAACGATTGGCGAGGGTATCTAAGTCGCGATCGCTAAGTACAATTCCTTTAGTTTCTAAACTAGCTTGCCAGTAAACGCGCCGTTGGTAAAAATCCGGTGTAGCAAAAGGTACAGTAATCACACCCTGGAGATTGGTAAACTTGGGCACCCACGACTGTATTCCAGATAAGATTAGCACACCTTTTTCCTCAGTTAGTCTGTCAAGTAAGCTTTTATATAACAGATGCTGCTCTTTGGTCTGTAGTGAATCTAAACTTTCCAGACTTTCTAGATAGAGGATAGCATTGTGAAAACAGGCTTGACGGAACAACAGTTTTAGCAGTTGGTCAAACTCTTGCTTAATTGCTAAAGCTTGAGCTAAATCCGCAATCAATAACGGCTTGTTCAGTTGAGCGGCAAGGGCGATCGCTCCACGGCGTTTTTCAGTAGAATGTAAACCAGAGAAATACAGATGTAGAGGCTGGTTGGTATGTTGAGCGTGTTTGACTAGCTTAGGAAGTATGTGTTTAATGTCATCCCTAATCGGTAACTTGTCCTCAACAGCAGGACTATCTATCAATTGACACCAAGATTCTAAACGCGGTTCAAGACTCTTCTGTTTTAACAGAGAATGGATAACCTGCTCGTCTAGCTTGAGATAATAGGATAATATTGGTGGTTTAACCTGATGAGGGTCAGGAATTAAGTGAAGTAAACCATGTTTGATTAAGGGCGCGTCAGGAGCAAAATGAACTCGTTGCAACAGCTTGGCTTCAGCAGAGGGACATAGTAAATTTAAGGCTAAATCAATACTAGGTCGCCTGCGAGTGACATCATCCTGGAGATAGGCATACAGACGCTCATAACCTAAATCAATTTCTGGAGCCAGGGCAATCAGCATCACGTCTAAATCAAATTCAGACAAACCGAAAGTCTGTTTCAGCCAGTTTAATGGTGTATTGTTAGTCTGAGCGGACTCAGTTTTTTCTGCATCTACTGCAAACAAAGGTATCCCTGGTTCACGATCTAGGAGTTGCTTGACCTGATCGCGATTAATACGAAGACCTCGATAAGGGTCAGTAGCTGCTTCTGAACCGTAGACAGCTTGTGCTGTTATTACTGCTTGCTCTAGTAATTTATCTAGCCTTTTTAAGGCTGAGAGCAGATCGTCGAACATGGCTTAGTTAGGTTGAAGTTTGTTTTTGGAAAATAGACATCTCCAGGAATTGCGAAGCAAGTCCATCACTAGCTTTGAGATGTTTGCGATTATTCACAAATGCGTTCACTTTAAACGAAATAATAAGGATTGGGGGTTCTTCAGTATCTAGTATGCTAAACTTATAGATAAAACCTTAAATAAAATCTGAGGGGGTGACATGAGCCCTAAAAACCTTACTATATAAGCCTTTGATGCCAATAAGCTATGGCTTGATACAGCCAATTGACCCTCCTTTAATTTTCTGGAAGCTCAAACCCTTATAACTACATCCAATGTCAGCCCAAAACAGCATGTATCTTTTTATAACTGATGGGCTGAAATTATTACCCAGTAATGATTTTAGCGTGGATGTCACCCCCCCCATAAATAAAATCAAGTAATGTATCCAATTATAGCAGTCCTAAATGATTCGTAAAAATCAACTTGGCTTAATTAATCGTTTATTTCCTATTATTTTTTTGTAAAAACACCATACTTATGAAGTTTATTAAAATCAAAAATTTATCTTTGAATAAAAAAAGTAAATAACCACTTAACTAACGGAAATGACCGTAATTTATACCAAAATTTTTTAATAAATTTTTAGCTTTTAACCAAATATCTTCAACAGGTGCGACCCGTGGCGAATTAAATTCGACACGGGTCGCACCTGAAGTAATGGGATCAATTTGTCTGGCATCACTCTTGTCAATCGTTCGATTAACTGTAATTGGGGTTTGATGATTACTCACATATTCTAGATAATAATAGAGTTTTTTTTGATATTATAAACTCCAATAAGATAATGATTATTGGAGTTTATAATATCAAAGGTGGTTTGTTTTTGGCAGTGGATAGCATCCAGAGTAAATACTTGATTCTGAAGGGGGCAAGTTCTTATAGCTTCTTGAACTTGGTGAATTTATGAACTTTTATTATTCTCAAGCGGTGCGACCCCGCGCTTTTTCAAAGCTAAGCGTGAACGCGCACCAAGAGAAACGAGTTAAATTTAAAACTAACCCTAAATCCTGACTAAATCAATAAAATATTACCACACAATTTTTATAAAAATTGTGATATTGTTTTTAACAGTAATCTTTAACTTTATACCATCAATAGCTATCCAATAGCTTAAGGAGTTATCAAAAGCCAAATGAATTGCTTAATGATTAAAAAATTATAATAAATTTGAGCAATTTACTCCTAGCATCACTCGTCGAATAGTTTAGTAATAAGTAACTATATCCGGTAAACTATTTAAGTTATTCAATAACAAATATTGATTAATTTTAGCAAAATTACCTAAAGATATATACCCAGTATATCCTTGCCAAATCCCGATAATGATAATTAAGACAAGCCTTGAACAAGGATGCCGTTGTCCTTGGATTTGACGAAAGTCGGATACAAAACCTTGAAAAGGGTCGCATTTATGGGTAATATTTTATGCATAAAATATTTTATTTGTGATAATGCAACCCGGTTATACTGTAAATTCAAATAATTTTTTGAGGGCTTACATTAGGCTATTCATAGATATTTATTTTTGATTATAGCAGTCGAAGTAAAGCTTAAGACATATTTCTGCTCCCTGCTCCCTACTCCCTGCT
Organism: Moorena sp. SIOASIH; assembly: GCF_010671925.1. Lineage (GTDB taxonomy): Bacteria > Cyanobacteriota > Cyanobacteriia > Cyanobacteriales > Coleofasciculaceae > Moorena. Next base: position 102,194 of record NZ_JAAHIH010000005.1, read on the forward strand.
CCCTTTCAACCAAAATACTCTGTACTCAACTATACTTCGGTTGCTATAAATAGCGTTCGCTTTTATTTTACACTCTCGGCGAGCGCTTTTTGTTTTGGTGATATCATTCAGTTTTTTATTCCGTTGCCCAAGCTTTTTGCGCTTAGAGAATTTAACGACTTTTTTCAGGTTAAAATACTTAATCAGACAAAAAAAGGGTGATTCCGTTACTCCAAGGCGGTTTCAAAACCTCAGAAAAAATTTTGACATCGACAATGAAACAGCCCTGCCTTACTAAGGGGGGTTAGGGGGGATTCCTGCTCCTCACAGGGGTAGGTTTTTTACATTTGGGTAAAACATGGGACTTAACCTCATCAGAGGAAAAGGAAAACAACGAAGAAGCGATGCAGTGGCCTCACGGGGGTTTCCCCCACTCGCTATTGCCGTGGTTTTCCCTACTCGCTATTGCATCAAGACAATGATGATTTTTAACGACAAACCCCACACCCGACACCTCACCCCACACCTCACCCCACACCTGAGGTCAAAGTTAAAAACCTACCCTTATGAGGATTCCTGCTCCCCCTGCTATACTCACCAGGAAGTAAGTTATTCAACCGGATTTGATAGTATTCTGTTTCTCTAGGAGCATTCAACGAATTGTTAAGAATACAGCCCAGTAAAAATAAAGGGTTTTACCGAGTTTTACAGAAGCAGATTATACCAAATACGGCTGGTAAATCTACCATTACCGATAACTAAGCTATGGATGATGGCAGCCATGAAAAATTAATTATCAGCCAGGGAAATAAAGATATGATCAAAGCGGAGTCGGTATTCAGCAAAGATTTTGCAAAATTTTTGTTCAAGATGTTTATTGATGAAAAATATTGGGCAACAATAAGGACATGGCTCGATTTGAACCAATAAAAGGCTATCTATACTTTGTTTACTGTTGAGTGTTGACTGTTCGTTAACTATTGACTACCCCCGGGATCTTCATTTATTAGTTAGATAGAGAGAATTATATAGGGATAAATTCTTTCAAAATCCGAATATTTGCCGAAAATTAGGCTCCGCTGCTCTACTGCTCTGCCCCCCTCAGTCTAAATCGAAAATGAAACAGCTCTGCCGATCTTCGGGGGTAATGGGGGGAGCAACTGTTGACAGTCAACGGTTAAGACTCAACAGTGAAGCAAATTATACAGGTTACATCTTCATTGGTTAACACTCAGCAGTCAAGCAAACTATACAGGTTACATCTTCATTAACGTCTTATTAACACGAAAAACCAATGATTCGTTACCGACAAAAGAAAATTAGCATTTTATTTGGCAGTCTCTTAATGGTTGGGGCATGGTGGTTACCGGTCCAAGCGAAACAGACCACTAATTTAATCTTAGAGAAAGCCGTTACCACTGACGATCCAACTATTCCGATTGAGGAGCTAGAGCTAATGCTCAAGCCCTTGACATTAGATGAGCTGGAGGGTGAAGCTCAGGCGTGGATGTTCTTGCTTAAAACTAAAGTTAAAGAACTTAGCGATGCTGAAATTGCTGTCAAGCGGAAAAATAGAGAGCTTCAACAAACTAAGGAAGCTGTTGATGCCCTAGAAGATGCCAAAGATGCTCTTGAGGAAGCGACAGATACTAAGGAAAAAATAGAGACTAAGGGATCGGCTAAGGATCGTATTAAAGCTTTAAAAGCTGCTGAAGATGCACAGGAAGCTCTCGAAAAAGCTCAGGAGTCAGTAGAAGAAGCAGTCAAAGAAGAGGAAAAGACCAAGCAAGATAAAACCTTGCAAGGGGCGATTGATAAAGCAGTTGAAGGTACTGAACAGCAGAAAGATAAAGCCAAAACCTCAAACGAAGAAGTTGCTAAGGTTCAAGAAAAGATTGGGACAATTAGCAACAAAATCATTACTGATGAACAACAGCAGAAAAAGACTCAACAGGGAATTGACCAAGCCAAACAAAACCTAGAAGAAGCGGTCGAGGCCAAGACCGAAGTTAAAAAGCAAGTTCTGGTCAACATGACTACACTGCGAGAGGAACGCACTGCTTTAAGCGATCGCTTTGAGGTCGTACTTGAAGAGCTGGAAACTAAAGGCGGTGATGTTGAGTTGTACGACAAATACATCGATGCCATCAGTGGGATTAAGGTAGACGTAACCGACACTCAAGGAACCTGGATTACCATCGTCGGCTGGCTCCAGTCTAAAGAAGGAGGTCTGCGCTGGGCCAATAACATTGGCAAATTTTTAGGAATTGTCGCTGGCTTTAGCATCCTCTCCCTGATTGTAGGGACAGTCCTCGAGAAATCTTTGTGGATGTTCCCGAATATGTCAGCTATGCTGCGTCAGTTCGTGGTTAGGATAACCCGCCAAGGATTATTTGTGGTGGGTATTATTTTAGGTATCACTGCCCTAGAGGTTAGTATTGGTCCACTGATGGCCATGATTGGAGCTGCTGGTTTTGTGGTAGCGTTTGCGTTCCAAAATACCCTCGGTAACTTTGCCAATGGGTTAATGATCTTGCTCTATAAACCCTTCGACGTGGGGGATATGATTGAAGTAGCTGGAGTAAAAGGTACGGTTAAGGATGTCAACTTAGTTTGCACCACCATCAATACTTTGGAAAATAAAATCATTATCGTGCCGAACAACTCAATCTGGGGTAACGTTATTGCGAACGAAACCAGTAGCCCCATCCGCGCTATGTTCCTCACGGTAAGGATCAGCTACAGCAATAGTATTACTCAAGCCCTCCAAGTTCTTACGGATATTGCCAACTCTCATCCTTTAGTATTGAAAGACCCTGCACCTTGGATTGACACTGGGGAATTGGCTGAATATGCTGTTAACATTTGGTTTATGGCATATACTAAGAAAGAGGATTACTGGACAGCCTATTGTGACATCAGCCGAATTATAAAAGAGAGATTTGAACAAGAGGGGATTGTGATCCCACTGCCTCAGCAGGAAATATACATCAGCCAAGCTATGGCTAAGCAAGAGGGGAGTGGGGCAAAAACCTTGAAAGGCAATGACCTTACCCTAGAAGGAAGTCATGGCCAGATAGCAACTCCAAAGCCCCATAGCTCTTTCCCCAACGGTAATACAGCTTAAATCTGTAGACTAATCTGTAGAGGGTGATAGAATGCTTGCGCTCTCAATCAGGCGTCCAACATCTATCTAATTGGCACAACTGATTCCCAATCCGGGTGCAATACTCTGGTTTAATTACCTTAATTAATTTATTTAATTCAGTCCCCAGAGCCTTGTAAAGACCTAGCATGCTAGGTCTTTACATTTGTCTAGCCGCAACAATCGCCTCGTCAGGGCAAAGAGGAAATCCCACGCAGAGGTAGGTAGTATAACCGTCAACGGTCAACGGTCAAGCGTCAACAACCGTGATGGTAAGAGCAAATAAATCTCAAGCTCCCTATCATTATATATTTAGAAATTCCTTAGAGTAGACCCAGCCAAGTCAACAAACCTTGACCAGTGAGCAACTCCAGTAACACGATACAAACTAAGGCAACCATGGCAAACCTGCCATTGATTTGCTCAGCATAGGGAGTCCAACCAAAAGCTGGTTCGGGTTGGTTAAAAGACTCCTGAGACGATTCACTAGAATTGGGTGTTTCAGAACTCATGACTGATCAGATCCTTCAGACTCCAAATTTTTTACCGATTCAATTAGCGATCGCACTTGTGATGTCCCTGCTGATGGAGAAAAGCTCAAGGGAAACTTACCTCTAACTAGCATTCGTAATCCCAGTGGTCCTAGGCTCGCCAAACCTTGGATATCTCGAAATGAGTTACCAACCACCTGCAAGCCAAACTTACGCTCATCAATCCAGCCTCCCTCTTTGACTAAATCAATTAGGACTTTGCGGTGGCGGATTGGACGACTATCAAGGTCATCAATGCCTTCAAGAATATCCTGTTTAATCTTACCGATTTGATCCATAGGAGCCACACCCATCGGGCAAACCGCATTACACATCATACAGCGGGTACAACCCCAGACTCCTTTTGTTCCTTCGTTATATTTCTCCAAACGATTTTCCGTGGTATTATCACGGGAATCTACCACCAGACGCTGTGCTTTAGCCAAGGCATGAGGACCGACAAAATCTCGATTAACTTCTTTGGCATTACACTCAGAATAACAGGCACCACACATGATACAATTACCAGCCTGAGCCAAATGCGATCGCTCTTCAGGACTCTGTAAAAATTCCCGTTCGGGAATCTTCCTAGCAGCAGTGCTGACGTAGGGATCAACAGCTTCTAAGTTATCCCAGAAGCTGCTCATCTCAACGACTAAATCCTTGATTACTGGCATATTCCCCAGAGGTGCTATAGTAATCTCCGGAATTTTAGAGTCATCTGGCAGCTGTTGCTTCCCCAATTCATTGCCCACATTTTCCTTACAGGCCAAAGCCGACCGACCATTGATTCGTATGCCACAGCTACCACAAATCGTGTTGCGACAATTTTTGCGAAAAGCTAAAGTACCATCTTGTTCCCACTTAATACGATTCAAGCATTCCAGAATCGTGTTTCCTTTCTCGACATCCAGCCTATAAGTCTGGAGTAGTGGGGCAGTGTTTTGAGTCTGTCGAATGATTTTGAAATCAACTTGCATGAAACTAAGCTCTTGAATATTCCAACATATACAAGGATAATCGGTAAGGTTAACGGCTAGGGCCAACAGGACTACTGTTGAGGTAAGTAGTTACTCTTGATAATTAGGCCATACTTGTTTGAGTACTCCCTAGGGAAGCAATACCCCTCGCTAGTTGACTTCTGGTGTAAGAGTGCTTTCCTTTTGGTATGTTTCCTGGATTATTTCCATAGTTATCATCTTACTGCCCCTAAAGGCTTAGGCAGGGATTGTCTGATCTGTTATTATTGAAATACGTAAAGATTTAAACAAATGATCCAAAATATCTTGTCAACTGAGATAGATTTAACGATATATTTTTAATAGAGCCAAAGTTTGGCCATTAATGATCTTGACCACTCTGAAGTTTAAAGGATATCTCGTGAGATTATGCCAGAGATTTCAAGTACTCCCCTAACTGGTAAAGCATTACTTCAAAAAGTAAAAGAGCTATCACACTTGCCTCGCCGAGAGACAGCCAAGCGTTGCGGCTATTACACTATAACTAAAACAGACCAGACCCGCGTCAATTTAACAGATTTTTATGATGCGGTTTTAGGAGCCAAGGGTGTTCCCCTGGATCCAGAAGGCACAAAAGATGGTCGGGGGCGTGAACCGACTTATCGTGTGAGTGTCCATAAGAATGGTCAAATTGTTATTGGTTCAACCTACACTCATGCCATGGGATTAGAGCCTGGTGATGAATTTGAAATTAAACTGGGCTACAAACATATCCATCTGAAGCAGGTGGATAACGATTTTGAATCTGAAGAGGTATCTACTCACAAAGCAAAGAAAGCCACCTCTTAGTGCGTGTTCCCTAGCGCTCTCTTGGTGCGCGTTCACGCTTAGCTTTCAAAAAGCGCGGGGTGGCACCGCTTTGAAGTAATCCTTCTTACAGAAAATCCTGCGAGTTTGAAACCCCCGTCTCTCAGGGAGCGGGGATGAAAAACGACCGTGTGGGGCGAGCGAAGCCTCGCCGTGAAGATTTTTTGGGCACGTGAGCTTTTAAGAATCTGTTACCAACTTGATCGATCAAGCCCCCGTGATTTATCCGGGGGATATAAGCTTGCTTGACGAATTTATTCGTCAATGGATATTTTTTTCTTCTGTTGCCGGTAATCCCTAAACTAGCGCTGTCCTATATAATAGGAAGTGAGACAAGCAACTTGCCTGAATATAAATAGACAACGTAAAAACCTGTTAAAAGAATGATACGTCCACCTCGGGTCCGTCTAACGATCTGGGAGTCTATGAAACAAGTAAGGTAGATATTGTATTAAAGTTGATTGTCTCCCATTCTAAAAAAGGTACGGTGTGCCCCACCAGAACCTGGATCTTAAATCCAAACCCTGGGGGAGATTTGGCCTCTACTGTGCTTGGTGAAAACCTGTCTAGGCTTGCCGAATCGTTGAGCCAAGAATCCCCGTCTCTGGGAGAGCGGGGAGTGTCAAAATAATTGTATCGGTACCATAAGGTACAAGGAAACTCCAGGGAAAGAACCTGAAAAAGCTTGCACTAAGCGCACGCTGGGCGAAAAAGGACAGACCCACCTCTACTTGGAAAATGTCATTTTTTAAGCAAGTGGACTGGTTGATCTGCTGAAAAGCTGATGACCAAGAATCAAGCATATGCCTACCGTGAGAACCCAACTGTGGAAAATTGAAACAGCTCAATTCTTCTTACTGGTTCAACCAGTAATGGCTGCACGGCACAGGTCACTATTCTCTCGACTCAAAGAGCCTCTGAGGATTACTTGTTAATCGCTTCCACAGGTGCGCGCCTCCTAGGGCGAGTAAATCGCCCTTGGGTCGCACCTAAAAGTTGACGTGCATTAGCGCAGGTGCGCTTGACCCATTAAGAATTAAATTCGCCACGGGTCGCACCTTTTTCAGCTTTTATCAATGTCAAACACCTTAATGCGTAGTGCTATAACAGTCGTCAACCCTTTGATAGTAGAGGATGCCCCATAATAAGACAGTAGAAACAAAAATCTTCTTTCTACTACCTTAGAAGTTGGTAAAGTAGGCTATTATTAACCAGCCCGATGTGCTCTGTGGTTAGGGAAGCAAGGCATAGGAAAACGGCAGCCGCTTATGGTAGTGTAGTTGAGACCTTATAGTAATTTGATAGTAATTTGCCAATCTCGCCAATGGCTATTCTTGATCAGGCAACTAATGGGTCGTTTGTGTCATTAATGACGTCAACTACTCTTTTCAAGGTAGGCACTTTTTTCCTAGCTTGGGCAGTTTTGTGGCTGCCCCTAGCTCTCCCTATAGCTATGGTTTTAAAGTGGCGTCCAAATAAGCCTTTAGCACCAGACCAAAAGTTACCACTACTCGCAGCACTTTACCTGATTGCTCCCCTAATTTTATGGGGAGCTTCTCAACTAGAGGGGGTGCCTTTCTCCGATTACGGATTGGAGTGGAAATTAAGCGTTTTAGGGTCTCTAGGATTGGGACTAGGAGTAGGTATTCTCAGCTTAATCATAGTATTTACTGGGCAATTATTACTAGGCTGGGTGAGGTGGAATTCTGAAAATTGGCAGCGTTTGGGACCGATATTACTGCCAGTGATGTTATTAGGGCTGTGGATTGGGCTTACAGAAGAGTTAGTCTTTCGTGGCTTCTTAGTCAATCAACTACAGCAGGATTATTCTATCTGGGTAGGAGCAGCCATCTCTAGTGGGATTTTTGCCCTGTTACACCTAGTTTGGGAACAAAAAGATACTATCCCTCAGTTACCAGGATTATGGCTAATGGGAATGGTATTAGTCCTAGCCCGTTGGGTGGATGGAGGCAGTCTGGGTTTAGCATGGGGACTACATGCTGGTTGGATTTGGGGTTTAACTTGTTTGGACTCAGCTGAGTTAATTGCTTACACAGGAATTGGACCAATTTGGATAACGGGTTTGGGAGGAAAACCGTTAGCTGGGATAGTGGGTCTTCTTTGTTTATTGGAAGTTGGGGCTTTATTATTACTGATGTTGCCGGATCAGCTGATAAACATTCGATAAAAATTTCACCTGTTTTAAATTGGCTTGAAGCTTGTCAACAGACTCCTATATCCGGCAAGCTGTCTTAAAAGCTAATTACCAAAAAAAAATACCGCCAGCTCAAGTTAAACCAGCGATTATCCTTAGGTGCGCTTTCCGAATTAGGTGCCCTTGACCCATTAAGAATTAAATTCTTAATGGGTCAAGGGCACCTGTGGATTTACTTCATGTTTAATTTCGCGCCTTTCTTTTGGTGCGCGTTCCCGTGGGCGAGGGAACCTCGCCGGGGTGTTAATCAGAGAAATCGGTCAACCTTACATGGAAGAACCAATTCCCACATAGGCACCATAGAAGAAAAGACCAACCACTACGATGACACCAGTACCAGCGATAGTGGCAACTAGCCATAAAGGAATTCTTCCCCCTCCAGACACAGCTTATACCTCCAATTTTAAATCAAGTTTTTTTTCTTACATGTAGTTAACGATAGAAGGCTTAATAACTAGTCTTAACAACTAGTAATTTCCTTGAAAAGCCTTCCTAGTGGTAAGGGTTTTGTGCAACTCTTATCAGGAGTAAAGTAGTAAATTCCAGATTAACCGGAAATTACTAGGGAATTAACTAAGAGTCTTTTCCAGTTTACATCAGAGCCGTCTCCAAGATGGAGATTTAGGCGAATCTGTTAAATCAGTTAATTGAAGAAATAACTGGAAAACAGAATACCAAGCACAAAAATCAGTAATAGACCTAAGTAAAGAGACGTCCGATTGAGTTCAACCGGCTGTCTATTGGGATTGGAATTCCGCTCCATAATTGCTTCTCCTATCGTTGAATAAATTGCATGGCTGCGATCGCGCCTAAGAAAAAGACTGAAGGAACAGCTAGGGTATGAACCGCTAACCATCTAATCGTGAAAATCGGATACGAAACTGGTTGATTGGGATTACTGCTAGTCATGATTGTCTACCTTTATCTACAAAACCTTATGGAGCAAATTGTTCAACTTGTTGTTTAGCATTGTAGCGGTCTGAAACGATTGGTAGTTCCATCCGCTCTTGAGTAAAGTATTCATTAGGACGGGGTGTGCCAAACACATCGTAAGCCAGACCAGTGCTAACAAAAAGCCAACCAGCGATAAATAGGGCTGGGATGGTAACACTGTGAATGACCCAGTAACGAACGCTGGTAATAATGTCACCAAACGGACGTTCTCCAGTTGTACCTGCCATCGTAGATTCCTCCTACCAACAACCGTTTAAAATTCCATAACTATAATAGTTCTAAGTGCCGTTTTTTTCTACATCTTCGATGTTGAAACATAAAACGAAACTGACTGGCATCGATCATAGGGATTTCCAAGCCTTAAGCTTCCTGGGTAGGGGGCTCATACTTGAGTAAAATTCCTTTCTGACCAATGACAAACCCCTGTTCTGGTGTTACAAAGACGATTTTGTAAAAATTGGAGGGAACATCCTTAAGATCCCGGTCTTTTTGCCAGGTTTTTCCACCATCAAAGCTACAAAGCAAATTACCACTGCCACCTGCTACCCAAATTTCATTGGGTGTGCGATAGGCTAAGTCAAGTAATCCCAAGCTATTGGAAACTTCCGGATACATCGGTTCTTCCCAATTTTCTAGGTCTTCGGCACTGCTAAATTGTACCTGACCACCCCGGGCAAGAATCCACAGACGACCATCGGGGGTAAACCCCATATTCTGGAGACGCTTGGAACTGTAACGATTATGCTGTAACCAAGCACTCTGACCGGGATCCCAAGTTGAGTAAAAGTTCCCTCTAGCAGACACAGCTACGTAACTACCATCTTCAGAGCGGGAAATATTACGGGTGACTCCGACCGCCTGTTCCACCTGTGCTTTCCAGGTCTTCCCAGCATCCTTAGTCTGATAAATTGCGCCAACATCAGTGGTCATCTCTGCTGAGTTGGGTCCCAGAGCCAGGATTCTGTTGGGTGAACCTGGTAACTTCTCACTTAATAGAATGCGAGACCAAGATTGACCCCCATCAGTAGTATGGAGCATGATCGAGGGTTGACCAACAATCCACCCCTCATCACCAGCAAAGCTTATAGAGGAGAAGCGATAATTTTCATCTCCGAGATCCAAGCCTTTCTGTTGCCATGTATTCCCGCCATCCTTAGTCTCAAAAATTGTGGCATAGCTACCCACAATCCATCCATGACTAAGATCCCCCGTAAAGCCAATGTCCTGCATGGTTGTTTCTGTGGGTAAGGAAATAACCGCCCAAGGATTGTAGCTTATGGATGAAGGAGATTTGCAGCTGACACAAATTAATGCCACCGCCAGTAATATTAAAATTTGTTTCAGCGTTTTCATCAAATATCTCATTATTCCCAGAACTTCTTGAGTATGGCAGCGTTCTCCGTAGGTTTTCAGACCCCACCAAGGGCGATGGCTTCTAGATCTAAGCGTTGGTGATGCCAGATACATTTAACCCGGTAATTCCCGGCAGATGCCGGAATCCGTGTATAGCACGTCAATTAACAATTGACAAGGAGGTATCTCTCTTGGCTTTGCAGGAAAATCCCAAAAGCGCTTTTGCTTACAGCCAATGCATTTACTACAGAACAACTTAACTGTTGTTTGATACTTCAATGACTCTCAGCTCGATTATTGCTTCTGGAGTCTTTATCTGAGACTCCCAAATCTCAAGCTTCTGTGGCTGTTACGGCAATTTTACAAGGGTTACCTGACGACAAACCGGAAACTTCCGGATAATCATTGATTAGGACTTACCAGCAGTTGCTCAAGTGCAAAAGACAAGCCAACTGCCCTGATTTCAGTTCAAACCGTAAAGGCTCAGAAAAAACAAAAAGCCTAATCCTAAAGCGCTAAAAATTAAAAGGTTTTTTTGTGCTGGTGTCATGCGGTTAACACCCAATCCATAGTTAAGATTCTCCTGAAATCCAGACGGGGCATTAACAGCACCAATATTAATAAACTGAATTTTCGGAGCGTTGCACACTGGACAACGCCAGTCATCTGGCAAATCCTTATATAATGTCCCAGCTGGAACATTGCGATTACTATCTCCCTTGGTTGGATCGTAAACATAGCCACACGCACGGCATTCATAGCTGCTGGGTGCCTGTTCAGCTAGGGTTTGCTCTGGGGCTCGTTCAGTCATTGCTCTGTAAGCTTAAGCAGCAAATCTTAATAACTATGTTAAAAAATATTATCACACACTAAGTGTCAGATTTTCTTAACTTTCGATTTAAGCTCAGGAGTTTCTGCCCGATGCCTGACCCGATTTTTGATGAACCCTTTATAGGGTAGGGGCTTCTAGGCACAGGGAGTACGATCAACTACGATCAACATTGAAGTCTATGGTAGTCATTGGCTTTTGAGAACCAACCACTGACCCATTACCACCGTTCAAAAGGGCAGACCACCTATAATAAAGTTTGTAAAGAAGTACTAACGCCAGTTTTTACCTGGTACTGACCCATTGTGTTTGTTCTTAGCGGTTACGAGTATCTCTTAGGCTTCATACTAGCTTGCAGCTTAGTTCCCTTACTAGCCCTGTCGGCTTCCAAGCTTTTGCGACCTAGCCATCGGGAGCCAGAGCGGCGCACCACCTATGAATCTGGTATGGAACCAGTGGGGGGTGCTTGGATTCAGTTCAACATTCGTTATTATATGTTCGCCCTGGTGTTCGTGATTTTCGATGTTGAAACTGTATTCCTCTATCCCTGGGCTGTCGCCTTCAATCGCCTGGGATTACTGGCATTTGTGGAAGCCCTAATTTTTATTGCAATTCTTGTGGTTGCTCTGGTTTACGCTTGGCGCAAAGGAGCCTTGGAATGGTCATGAACTCTAATGTTAAAACGGATAGTGCTGCTATAGAACAGCAGCAAACAAACAAAATTCTTAACCCGATTGAGCGAACCCAAATCACTCAAGACCTATCGGAAAATGTAATCTTAACTACAGTAGACGACCTTTACAACTGGGCGCGGCTTTCCAGCCTCTGGCCGATGTTGTATGGTACCGCTTGTTGCTTCATTGAATTTGCGGCAATGATTGGGTCGCGGTTTGACTTTGACCGTTTTGGTTTAGTTCCTCGTTCTAGCCCCAGGCAAGCAGATTTAATTATCACAGCGGGTACCATCACCATGAAAATGGGACCAGCACTGGTTCGTCTGTATGAGCAGATGCCAGAGCCGAAGTACGTGATTGCCATGGGAGCTTGTACCATTACTGGCGGCATGTTTAGCGTTGATTCTCCAACAGCAGTCCGTGGTGTAGATAAATTGATTCCAGTGGATGTCTATATACCTGGGTGTCCCCCTCGTCCAGAAGCAATCATGGATGCTATTGTCAAGCTGCGCAAAAAGGTGGCTAACGAGTCGATTCAGGAGCGTGGTCAGCTCAAGCAAACCCACCGTTACTACAGCACCACTCACAACATGAAAGTGGTACCAGAGATTTTGACTGGTAAGTACCTGCAATCGGAGGATCGCTATACTGCACCCAAACAGTTGACCGAGGATATGGGAATAGCAGTACCACCAGCACTCAAATCCTATCAAAAGCAGGAGGTAGAGCGTGGCTGAAGAGTCAAAACCAGTAGAGCAAACCACACAATCCTCTGAGATAGTTGAAGCGGGAAAAGTCTCGGGATGGCTCAAGGAAAACGGTTTTGAGCATGAGTTCATGGAGCTGGATCACCTAGGGGTTGAGGTACTCAAAGTTGAACCAGAGGTCTGGCTTCCCATTGCTACTGCTCTGTACGCCTATGGGTTTAACTACCTCCAATGTCAAGGAGGCTATGATTTTGGTCCTGGGGCAGACTTGGTCAGCTTTTACCACTTGATTAAAGTCAGTGATAATACTGATCAGCCTGAGGAAGTGCGTGTAAAAGTCTTCCTACCGCGAGATAATCCTAAGGTTCCCTCGGTTTACTGGATATGGAAAGCTGCTGATTGGCAGGAGCGGGAAACCTACGATATGTTCGGTATAGTTTTTGAAGGACACCCTAACCTGAAGCGGATTTTGATGCCAGAAGATTGGGTGGGTTGGCCTTTGCGGAAGGATTATATATCACCGGACTTCTACGAATTACAGGATGCTTATTGATTAATTATGAGTTTGTGATCGTTTCCCTGATGCGATCGCAAACTCAACATCGCACTTTGCTCACTCCCTAAGAGGGCTGATTGGTTATAGTGAAATCAACTTACTTAGGATTCTCGATGACCTGATCAGCTTTTAGCTTCCAGGAAAAAAAGCCCCAAATCTGCAAGCGTGATCGACCACCCATGGCCTACGGCCAACTGTGAGTGTGGGATAAATTTTGCACAAAGTCTTTCACACAAAACCGGCAAGATGCCTTATATTATATTGACTGACAAGCAAGGTCGAAAATGCTGCTTGTTGGTGAAATGCTTCACGTATTTGGATGCATCAGTTACCTTAAATCTTTGCCGTTGCTCGTAACTTTGCTCTAAATATCTTTCATTCTGATTACTTTTCAAATATAGCTTAGGCACAAAGATGGTGCCAGTTTGGACTAGATAAACAAAGAGCGCATTTTCCACAATGAAATAGCCCTGGTTAGATATACTTATGCATTGGTTAAATGAGCTAGGTTTTTATTTTTGTATGATCAGGTACAAGAGCTGAGTATACTTAGATACTGCACCAAGTTAAAAATTTACCTGTAAAACTAGGGAACAGGGAACGGGGAACAGGTAAAAGTGATAATATTTGACTATTTAAGTACTGAAATTGATTGTTATCACTGCCGTTATTAAGTTTTTTGTAGTTGTGCAATATTTCATTATATAGTGTTTTGGTAATTCAATAAACACTATATGTAGAAAATCCCTTGGTAAGCATTCAGCCTATGCGCTACGCGCACGCGTGCGCGTTCAGCGGTCAGCCGTCAGCCCTGAGCCATTACCGTAGCGTGAGCCTTGGCCCAAAGCTAATAGCTAATAGCTGATAGCTGAATCCTTACATCCCTTGTCAACAAGCACAATAAGCCATGGTTAATTAAGAAATATTACCGATTACCTAACAAGATAAAAGATTTGTTTACTCTAAATTGCTGTCCGCGTCAGGAGAATAGTATATTAATCCAGGTGAATTAAATTAATGTACTGCTTGAATTTAAGAGATGGTTTATACATCAGACCAACCGCAACAAAGCTTAAGTACTCAAACAGCTCGTAATTTAGCGACGACGACTAAAACAGCGCCCCAAATGCGGGGGAAGACCCCACGTTTACTGCTCAAGCTTCTACCTTGGGTTGAGGTTTCAGGTGGTACTTACCGGGTGAACCGCCGAGATATCAGAGTTACAGAAGAGATGCCCACGAACGATGATGGGGAAAAGAACATTGAAATATTAAGTGGTCACGAAGGCGAACCCAGCGTCACCCAAACCTTTGTTGACTACGACGATGAACCTCGGGAGTATCCTTTGAGTATTGCCCAGACAATCTTGAAGGTTCATACCCGAGTCGGTGATCTCTACAGCAATGCCACGGATCAGGTGCGAGAGCAGTTGCGCCTCACCGTTGAAGGATTGATGGAACGTAAGGAAAAGGACATTATTAACCATGATGGTGATGGTGATCCCGACAAAGCCTATGGCTTACTCCATGCCGCAGATCCATCTATGCGCATCTCCACTCGTACTGGGCCACCCACACCGGATGACTTTGATGAACTATTGGCAAAGGTCTGGAAACAGCCAGCATTTTTCTTAGCTCACCCCCAAGCGATCGCTGCCTTTGGTCGAGAATGTACGCTCCGGGGTGTTCCTCCTGCAACCGTTCAACTATTTGGTTCACCCTATATCACCTGGCGAGGGGTTCCGGTAGTTCCCAGTAATAAGTTGAAGGTAAACGAGGGCAAAACCAATATTCTGCTGATGCGAGTTGGCGAAGCCGCCCAAGGGGTGGTGGGTCTACAAAAAACTGGCGTGCCTGGGGAACAAGTGCCGGGGGTGTCCGTGCGCTTAATGGGGATCAGTGACCAGGGGATTGCCACTTACCTGGTTACCATCTATTTTTCCGTAGCCTGCCTCGTGCCCGACGCCCTGGGCGTTCTGGAGAACGTAGATATTACGACCTACCATAATTATGACTGAACAACAAGGTTTAAATCTTTCCCCATCGCCTCAGAACAGTCAACCCCTTGAAAGTTCTTTCTGAGGGGATCTATCCGATCCCCAAATGTTAGATCAAATATTGAATCAGCTCTTGGCCCAGCTACCCGAACCGCTAACCTCACCACAGGCAATGGCTGGCATGATACCACAAATGCTGACTGGACAGGGTTCAAGTCAACCCGTAGCGCTTGCTCAACCCCAATCCAGCAGCCAGAGTCCCAAGCAACCAGAGGCTCAAGCCCAGCAGACCACTAGTGGGCAAAGTCCAGAGCAATTGCTGTCTGATGCCCAACAGCAGCTGTCCAGCCTACAGGGTCTAGGCCAAATAATAGACCCAATCATCTCTGAGGCTCAACCACTTATGTCTGGTCTGGAGAGCCTAGACCTATTGGGAGCTGAAGCTCAACAGCAGCTGTCCAGCGGGTCAACCCCAGACCAGATGGCTGGAACTAGTCAGCAATCTCCTGATCTCCAGGGAAAAACACCCACATCTGCCCCATTAACGTCAGTGCCTCAGGGGGATACCTCTGGCTCTGCCTTAATGCCTAAGATCTCCTCAGCACAAACCCCCAACTTGTCTCCGACTCAAACCAGTGAGGCAGCAACCAAAAGCACAACTGCACCCAGCACTGCTACCGAAGCCAATCGGCCAGGGCGTCAAGTACCCAGTCAATCTCCAAGCAGTGAAAATGGCATGACAGGGATGGGGGATCTCAGCCTCAGCGAGTTCCTACCCAACTCAGCCGAATTACAGCGTCTGTTTGAGCAACGCATGGGAGCCGTTCTGCCAACCAAACCTGCTCTTCCAGCTTCCCCTCAATTTGGCTCAGACCAGATGGGAGCAGCAGAATCTACCAGTACAGCATTGCAGAACCCTGAACAGGTAGGATTGGAGGTTGAACCAAAAGCTAAAACGGTGCTAAACCCTGAACAAGCTGGTGCAGTGGGTCAACAATCCTCTCCTGATATCCAGGGTAAAACACCGGCTTCTTGCCAACCTGCGTCTTTATTTGATGAAAGTTCCCCCGATTATTACTTTTTGCCGAATCTGTCTCCAACCATGAGCTCTGATGCTTCTACCCTACCGGATGGGTCAGCAGCAGGTAGCAACATGGTGGCTCCCGAACAAATTGGAAGGGCAATAGAAACCCAAAGCCGTGAGCTACAAGGTCAAGGGGAAGGGGAAATCCAAAACCTCAAACAACTTGGGGGACGGAGCACGAGCGAGGCTCTACCTCAGGTTGAGATGCTACCCGGTGCCGAGTTCCTGACCATTTTAGAAGAAGGGGTTGGTCGCATTCCTCTGAGTGAAGCAGATCTGCATCAGTCTCTAACCGAACCTCCAGCAGCGGTGCCCCTGCCCCCTGGAAGCACACCTAAGTTTTACTTTTTGCCAGACTCAAAACCGGCAGAGTCAACTTCATCCAAGCCTTCCACTGAGCAACAAACCTCGCAACTGCCCCAGGATGGCTTTGATGTGGAAGCGGTAAGGCGAGACTTCCCAATTCTCCACCAGCAGGTTCATGGCAAGCCACTGATCTGGATGGATAATGCGGCCACCAGTCAAAAACCCCAGAGCGTGATCGATACCCTATCCCAGTTCTACGAGCAGGATAATTCCAATGTACACCGAGGGGCTCATACCCTAGCGGCGCGCTCTACCAATGCCTACGAAGACGCTCGGGAAAAAATTCAACGGTTTCTGGGCGCAAGTTTAGCCAAGGAAATTGTCTTTGTACGGGGTACGACCGAAGGGATTAATCTGGTGGCGCAAGCCTATGGTCGCAAGCATGTTAAAGCTGGGGATGAGATTGTGCTCACTACCTTAGAGCACCACTCTAACATTGTGCCCTGGCAGATGCTAGCCCAAGAGAAAGGAGCTGTGTTAAAGGTTGCTCCTATTAGTGATCAAGGGGAAATCCTACTGGAGGAATATCAAAAACTGCTCAGCGATCGCACCCGTATCGTTGCCCTGAGTCATGTTTCCAATGTGTTGGGAACAGTGCTGCCCATCAAAACCATGGCAGCTATGGCTCATCGCCATGGTGCTACGGTTGTGGTCGATGGGGCTCAATCGGTTCCCCATTTCCGAACCAATGTTCAAGACCTGGGGGCTGACTTTTATGTTTTCTCCGGTCACAAGCTCTTTGGCCCGACTGGTATTGGTGCTCTCTATGGCAAGGCAGCTTTACTCAAAGAGATGCCCCCCTGGCAAGGTGGTGGCAACATGATTGAGTCTGTTTCCTTTGAAAAAACCACCTTTAACGACATTCCAGCTAAATTTGAAGCAGGTACCGGCAACCTGGCGGCAGCCGTAGGTTTAGGGGCAGCCATTGACTATCTCAATCAAATTGGTTTTGAAGCAGCGGCTAAACATGAAGAAGCATTGATGGCCTATGCCACAGCGGCAATGGCTGCTATTCCAGGATTGCGCCAGATTGGCACAGCAGCGGGTAAGGTCAGTACGTTGTCCTTTACCCTTAAGAATATTTCTTCAGAGGATATGGGGAAATTCTTGGATAGTGAAGGCATTGCCGTACGTGCTGGACATCATTGCGCCCAACCCACCCTGAAACGGTTTGGGTTGACTAGCACTGTGCGCCCCTCCTTAGCGTTTTACAACACCTTTGGAGAAGTAGATAAGCTGATCGCAGCAATTAAAAAAGCAAAACACCAGTTATCTTAAAACTCAATCCAAATATCGTAATCAGGGTAAACGCATCTTGTCAATAAACTGGGAGTATTTTTCAATAAACCAGGCTTTATTGGGCTTGTTGACAAGGGATTTTCTAAATAAAATAGTGTTTATTTAATTTTAAAAACACTATATATAGGAATCCTAGGAATTAGATCCGTTTACCGTTAGACCCTAATCGTTTAAGAGAACCGATTCTATGGTTTACACATCGGAGCGGCCACAACAGAGTGTAAGTGTTCGGGCCGCCAAGAAACTAGCCTGCACCATGAAATCCCCGCTGCAAATGCGGGCCATTTCACCACGCTGGTTGCTCCAGCTATTGCCTTGGGTTGAAGTGTCAGGGGGGACTTACCGTGTCAACCGACGGGATGTCAGGATTTTAGAGGGTTTTGCCGCAAACGATGACGGAGAAAAGAACATTGACATCTTAAGTTGTCACGAAGGGGAACCCACCCTCACCCAAACCTTTGTTGACTACGACGATGATCCGCCGGAATATCCCTTAAGGGTGGCTCAAACGATTGTGCGGGTGCATACCCGGGTCAGTGACCTCTACAGCAATGCCAGAGATCAGTTGCAAGAGCAGTTGCGCTTGACTATTGAAGCGCTAAGGGAGCGCAAGGAATGGGAAATTGTCAACAACGATGGCAATGGTGATCCAGACCGAGCCTTTGGGTTACTCCACAGGGCGGATCCTTCCATGCGACTCTCAACGCGCACAGGCCCCCCTACCCCAGATGATTTTGATGAACTCCTGGCTAAGGTGTGGAAACAACCAGCCTTTTTCTTGGCTCACCCCAAGGCGATCGCTGCCTTTGGTCGGGAATGCACTCGTCGTGGGGTTCCCCCAGCCACAGTGAACCTGTTTGGATCTCCCTTTATCACCTGGCGCGGGGTTCCCATTATTGCCAGTAACAAACTTGCCGTGGATGCCAAAGGCAAATCCAATATTCTGCTGATGCGCGTGGGTGAAGCGCAGCAAGGAGTGGTAGGGCTACGTAAAACAGGTTTGATTGGCGAACATGAAGAGATTCCAGGTGTGTCCGTACGGTTGATGGGCATTGACCAGAAGGCGATCGCCTCCTACCTCGTCACCCTTTACTTTTCCGCCGCCGTGCTGCTTCCCGATGCTTTGGGGGTACTAGAAAATGTAGATATTGGTTGCTACTATGATTAGGTGTTAGGTGTTAGGGAAATTCCCTTGTGTTCTGCAACGTTTTCTGGTATTATTATTTTAGAATTAGATAGATATCTTCGAACTTAAGGTGGGACGCTTTATATAGCAAGGGCTTCAGCTTTTGGACAATTGAGCTATTCTTTGTCGGAATTTTGTCCCGGTTTACTTTGGTAGCAGGATAGATGTGCGCCTATAGATGACTTAAGATTCTGGTTGACTGACAAAACTATTCAACAGCATATTGGTACGGATGATGATGATAATGAGCTCGGCGAAGACTTAGGAAAAGCCTTATCAGCGTCTAAACGCTGAAAACCCCGTCTTTTTAAAGCGGGGATGAAAGCGAATAGTGGCTAAAGCCACCCGTCTCAACTATTTTGGCAAAAGGGTACTATTTAGATATGGGTACAGGCTGAAAATCCGTTCGCGTAGCGTGGCCTTTGGCCTTGGCGCAACCGGGTCAGAGACCCGCCACTGCTTGACCTTAAAGAAGAAATGCCCGGAGGGTAGGGAAAGTCCTCCTTAAAAACCCAATCATTGGCCGTAGGCCACGCTACGCGAACGACTAACAATCGGTGTGTGAACCCAGCAAAGCACAGCTTGAGAAAACAACGGTACGGCGGGGTTAGAAGTTACCGTAAGAAGAGTGGAGCCTTTAAGGGTTACAGGCTATGCATAAAAGGGTTAAAACTTTTTTATTAAGGCTCCACTCTTCTAAGGTTTCGTCTCCGGCACGCCGAAACCAGGTGAAACAGGGGAGTAACGGACTCTATAAGGCACTCACCAAAAAGTAACCAAACGTCTAAGGAGACTAGCCCGCTGGGTATGCGCGTAAACTGAACTGAAATCTTGGTCTTGACGGGTTTTTGGTTTAGGTATTGCCGCAAGGATACGGAGGTTTAAGGCCGGTCGTAGATCTAGGAATCCCCGCGTCTTTAGACCGGGGAGTGTCAAAACAGCTGCTCAATATTTTCGTAGAGCTTGGCGATCGCACAAGAAAAGCCAATGCTGGTAAACTTGATTGTGTCTCCGGCTCGATAGATCTGGGGAACCCACAGATTGTTTGAGTTACGCTGGAATTGCTCCACTAGAATTTGTTTTTGGTGGAGTAGCACATACTCCTCAAATTCTGCGATTGTCTTGTAGTCGGCAAATTTCTCACCTCGATCAAATGCTTCGGTGGAGTCTGATAACACTTCAATAATCAGTTTGGGGTGCATAATAAAGTCTTCATTGGAGTAGCGATCCCTGTCGTCACAGGTTACAGCTAAATCGGGGTAATAGAAGAGATTTAAGGAGGGCAAGCGAAGCTTCATGTCAGTTGCATAAGAGATGCCACCTTTACCACGTAAATGATTTACTAGTAAAGCCGAGAGATTTCCTGTGATAATGACATGGGCTTTACTCGCACCTGCCATAGCAACAATTTGACCCTGAAGATATTCATGCTTGATGGGACTAACCCGTTCAATTTCCAAGTACTCTTCCGGTGTAAAGTAGGTATGGCTTTTGCTAATTGTCATGAGGGAATAGGGAATAGGGAATAGGGAATAGGGAATAGGGAATAGGGAATAGGGAAGCGTTTATCGTTGCTGCTTCCATGTAAATGGTAAGGTAGACAAGGGAGATGGGGATACTGAGAAAAAAATCTATTCCACACTCCCCTAACTCTTTCTAAATGGAGCGATCGCTTCCCTTGTGTTTTGAACGTTTTTTGCTATTATTATCTAATAATGCGATAGGTGTACGCCTATAAATGCAATTTGTCTCCCTTGATTTAGGGGCGGGTTCACCCGAAATTTGGCAACCACAAGATAATTGAGCTAAACCCGCCCCACCGGTATCACCGGGGCGGGTTTACCGAATTGATTTGTCAATGTGTCTGCCGGATTGGTGAACCCGCCCCTACAGGATAATAATTTACCAATATTAATGACAGGCAAGATGCCTGTTCCACCAGATAATGAAGATAGCTGCAACAGTCCCTGATAAACCTTTGTGAACTTTGTGCCTTTGTGGTTTTTCTGCAATTAAGAGTGATATCATGTCCGGTTGAATACTTATCATTAAGGCTGACGCTCCAGACGCGGGGACGCGGGGACGCGGATAATTTTTATCGTAAGCGATTAGACGGACATGATATGACTAAGGACAGGCAAGATGCCCAATACTGCATTCTCAATTCTCAATTCTCAATTCTCAATTCTACATTCTACATTCTACATTCCTCAGGGTAATTGGCATAGTTTCCGGAGCAGGAATAACCCTACCAATCAAGGAGCTTTGCTTGTGGCCAAATGTTTTCAACTTCTTGATACATTCATCAACGTTTTCAGCTGGAATAGCAGCCAGGAGTCCACCAGAGGTTTGAGGGTCAAATAACAACTGGTATTTGGCTAAATCACCAACCTGGGTAGCATTATTTATGTAAATAGCCAGCCGTAAATTTTGAGGGTGTAGGGAACTGGTAATTCCTGCTTGCACGGTTTCTATGGCTCCTGGCAAAATCGGTATGGCATCTAAGTCTAATTCAACTCCCACTTGGGAGGCTTTTACCATCTCGAACAGGTGTCCGAACAGCCCAAATCCAGTAATGTCAGTGCAGGCTGTTGCGCCGGATTCAAGAAGGACTTGGGCAGCAGTTTGATTGGAGAGTAACATGGATTCTAGGGCCTGCTCAATCCAGCGACCTTTAGCTTGGTAGCGCATATCAGCTGCAAACAGTGTTCCTGTACCAATAGCTTTGGTTAGAATCAACACTTGCCCCGGTTTCATCCCACTTTTGCGCAAAAGTTGGTCGGGATGAACTAGCCCGTTGCAGGACAGACCAAAGGCTAATTCCGCGCCTTCAGTGGTATGACCACCAATTAAGGGACTCTGACAGTCTTGGAGGATTTTATTGGCTCCCGACATCAATTGATAGAGGGTTTCCTCGATCTTTTCGTCTGTCCCGTAGGGAATGGTGACGATGGCTAAGGCACTTTGAGGATTTGCTCCCATGGCAAAAATGTCACTCAAACAGTGATTGCTGGCAACTTGACCGAAGATATAGGGGTCATCGATCAAGCTACGAAAATAATCGACTGTCTGTACCAGCAGTTGACCGGCTGGCACTTCCAAAACAGCTGCGTCATCTGGGTCCCCCAATCCAATCATAATATCGGCTCCTCCCATGATCGGCAGCCGTTTGATCACCTTTTCTAGGGTTGTACTACCCACCTTTGAACCACAGCCTGCACAGTGCATTTTGGGTTTGCTAATCGGTGATGGCAACAGGGAACTGGAGAGATTGTCTTCTTGTCTTTGGGACTCTTGATCTCCCCTACTGCTTGGTTCTTCCGCTTCCATTGACGGTAAATCGTCAAACTTATCCATGAATTTGCGGTCAATTTGGTCTTTCCATAGCCACAGCAGCGGTGAGCGCCACTCCAAAAATGACCAAGAAGCGATCGCTTGTTTGTCCCCGGTGCCAATTAAACTTAAATATCGAGCCTGGGGATGGTAAGGGAGCAGTTTTTGCCCTAAGACAATCCGTCGCAGGTTTTCAAATAATGGTTTTCCCTGACGAACAGCAAATACCCCAGCTTTAGGCCGCTGGTAGTTTTGCATGGTGGCAATATCTCCAGTAGCAAAGACATGGGGATGGGAAATCGACTGTAAGGTATCGGCAACAAGAACGAACCCGCGCTCATCGGTGGCTAGTCCTGAGGCTTTAATCCAACTGGGAGCCGAGGCTTGAGTCACCCAAAAGACATGGTTGCATTCAACTTTTAAGCCAGAGTCACAGATCACCTTGAGGGGTTGGGATTGATCGGCATCAGCAGATATTTGACTCACTTCTTCCCTTAAATGGATTCTAATTCCTCGTTGGAATAAAATTTTTTCTAAGTGACCCCGGACCCAACGATTGTGCTGGGGTAACAGTTGTGTGCCTCGATGGAATAAATGAATTTGTAACTTATCCGTCGGTTGACCAGCATCGGTTAAAATTCCATGCAATTTTGCTTGCATGTTCAGGGCGAGTTCTACTCCACCAGCTCCACCCCCAACAATACCCAAGGTGAGAGGGCCCATGGGATTTTGTTCCACCTGGGCAGCGATTTGCTCCCAGGCTGCTAAAAACAGGGGAACCGGTTTAGCAGGAATCGCATACTTAGCCGCACCAGGTGTTCCAACCGTTGCTGGCGTACTGCCAATATCAATGGATAAATAATCAAAGGCAACAGGAGGATGATTGGCACAAATGACTTTCTTTTCAGTTAACTCCAGACCAATCGCTTGGTCTAAATATAACTGGGCTTTGGAAAACACCGCCAGACGACGCAAGTCGATGTGAGCTTCATCGTAGCTGTAAAAACCGGCAACATGACCTGGTAGCATTCCCGAATAGGGGGTGTGGGCATTGTCAGTAATCAGGGTTATACGGACACCAGGCAGAGGTTTCATGGCAAACTTTTTGAGAGCGATCGCATGGCTGTGACCACCACCAACTAAGACTAAATCTGTGGTGATCGGTTGAGGAGCTGGCTGCATGAGACCCGTTGAAAAAATTGAAAAAGCTGTCTTCAGTTTATCTAATTTTGCTTCAATAAAACCCACATTCTAGACTTGACAGTGTAATACGTAATAATCACGCTTTATCTGTGGCTTATAAAACACCGATAGAGCCCAATTAACTATTTATAGGTAAAAAAAATCGCCAAGCTACACAGAATTAGCGTATTACTTTAATACTACAACTTGATCGGCGGAATCTGGGATAAAAAAATTAAATTTTTACCTTAGCCAAAGTATAATCTTCACAGTTTGATGATCAAGAAAAAAAACAATGAACAAAAAAATCTTACTAGGTTTTATTTTAGTTCTATTACTACCGGTTACTGCCTGTTCCCCTAGCTCCGATTCTACATCCTCGTCTGGAAATGGGGCTGAGGTGCAATCTTTTACCACTGGAGCAATCCCCGATCAAGATCCTGAAAAGTTACAGCGACTCTACGGCAAGCTTGCAGCTTACCTAGAAGCAGAGTTAAAGGTTCCGGTAGAATACAAGCCCGTGATTGACTATGCAGCAGCGGTAACAGCTTTTCGGGTGGGGGACTTGGATCTGGTCTGGTTTGGTGGACTGACTGGGGTTCAAGCACGGTTACAGGTAGAAGAGGCTGAAGCGATCGCTCAACGGGATATTGATGCTGAATTTCACACCGTTTTTATCGCCAATAAAAGCAGCGGGCTCAAACCCATTAAGGACATTAAAGATTTAAAAGTTTTGAAAGGTCATACCTTAACCTTTGGCAGTGAGTCATCTACCTCTGGACGCTTGATGCCCCAGTATTTTCTCCAACAAGCAGGGGTAAGCTTAGACGATTTTAAAGGTGAAGTTGGGTTTTCCAAATCCCACGATGCCACCATTCAATTGGTTGAGGCAGGAAGCTACAAGGTAGGAGCCTTGAACGAACAGGTCTGGAAGAGTCGCGTTGCAGCTGGAAATGTGGACTTAAAAAAAGTAGAGTTGATTTGGCGAACTCCAGCTTACTATGATTATCACTGGGTCATTAATCCTAAAGTCAAAGAACGCTACGGGGATGATTTTGTCGAGCGGGTTCAAGCCGCCTTGTTAAAGCTAGATCCTAATGTTCCTGAGCAAAAAGAAATTCTTGACTTATTTGGAGCTACTAAATTTATTTCTACAAAAAATGACAACTATGCCCAAATTGAGGCAATTGGAAGAAAAATTGGCAAGATTAAGTAAATAAGCTGATGTGCATTTAAATTGGTTATTCCCCGTTCCTTTATCCCCTTTTCCCTAGTTCCCTTTGAGCAATTTAGGTGACGTTGCTGAATCTTTGAATGAATAGGAGTAGGGTGGGCATCCTGCCCGCCCGAAAATATCAGGTGCGCTTGACCCATTAAGAATTAAATTCGCCACGGGTCGCACCGTCAGGAACAGGCAAGATGCCCATTCCACAAAACTCTTAAAATCATTCCAATATTAAGCAACGCCAAATGCTGAAGAGCTTATCACTAATCACCAATGACTAAAATTCCTATCTTTGAACTCAAACAGGTATCCCAGCAATTTGGCCAGTTTCGGGCATTGACTAACCTTAACCTCAAGATTTATCCTGGGGAACGAGTTGCCCTAGTGGGGGCGAGTGGTGCAGGTAAAAGTACCTTGATCCGCCTGCTCAATGGCATTTTACTCCCCAGTCAAGGAGAAGTCTGGGTCTTAGGTCGTAATCTAGCTAGAATCTCCCCGCGCCAATTGCGTCAGGTGCAGCGTCGCCTTGGCACCGTTTACCAACAGTTCAATCTAGTCAATAACCTCCGGGTGATTCATAACGTTAATGCGGGTCATTTAGGACGCTGGTCATTGATGAAAGCTCTTGTTTCTTTATTGTTTCCCCAAGAGGTAGACACTGCTCTCAAGGCTTTAGCTCAGGTAGGAATTCCCGAAAAGCTTTATGCACCCACCGAGGAACTGTCTGGAGGACAGCAACAACGGGTTGCCTTAGCTAGAGTGCTGGTGCAAAATCCTGAGGTGATTCTTGCTGATGAACCGATTTCTAACCTGGACAGGCAAATGAGTCGGGAAATTATGGATTTGCTCAAGGAGATAAGTGAAACTGGGGGAAAGACATTAGTAACTAGTCTGCATTCTATCGAATTCGCCTGCAGTCATTGCGATCGCTTGGTGGGATTGCAACGGGGAAAGATTGTCTTTGATGTTCCTCCAGGGGTTTTGTCTCAGAGCATGATCGACAAATTATATGCTACAGAGACTGATCTGATGAATGTATAGTTTGAAATTTTTAGGAACATTTCAGTCTCCAATTATATAGCACTTGGAGTAAATATTAAAACACATTAGAGGTCTATAAATCATCTTTAATCGAGTCAAATTAATCAAACTAAACGTTCCAAAAATGATGATTTAAACTTGAATTTTATAAACGATATTAGCGTGACCAAAGTAGTTCTATTAATTTTCTAAATTTTGACTACAGTAAAGCTAAGTAATTACATATTTACACTACCATTTATTTCGTTTTTTTCGTATGTCTATTAACCTCTAGTTTTAGGGTGTTATAGTATTATATAAATCTATATTTGTGTTGCCTGTTACCCGTTTTATGTTCCCTGTTCCTTTGAAACCAAAATACTATTAAAATCCGTTGCAATAACTTAGATGACTCAAAGTTTATCTCGTCCACCATTACTGAATCGCAGCCTGCTGTGGGCAATTTGTTTTGTCATTTTTATCGGGATGGCGCTTGTTAAAGCTGGTATCTTTGAGCAAGATCTTATTAATCTGGGAGGATTTTACCAACTATTGCGATTCTTGCGGGCGAGTTGGCACCCCGAAGTGAGTCCTGAGTTTCTGCACCTGACCCTGAAGGCTACCCTCACGACCCTAGCTTATGCCGCCTGCGGCACTTTTCTGAGTATCTTGCTCGGCGTGGTGGCAGGAGTTATCACCTCCCAGGTTTGGTGGTTGACAGTCTTTCCTCACTGGACTCTGCGACAACCCATCTGGCTGGGAATTCGGGGACTGCTGGCTTTCCCCAGAGCGATTCATGAGATGATCTGGGGCATTTTTTTTGTCAGTATTTGGGGTTTAGATCCTCTGGCGGCCATTATGGCCATCGCCATTCCCTATGGGGCAATTGTCGCGAAGATCTTCTCAGAAATTCTGGATGAAACGCCCCGGGGTGCTTTGATGGCATTACTCAGTAGTGGTGTGTCCCCCTTGATGGCCTTTCTTTACAGTATCATTCCGCAAGCCTTTTCAAATCTCCTGTCCTACACCCTCTATCGCTTTGAGTGTTCCATTCGTTCAGCTACTGTACTGGGGCTGGTTGGGGCTGGTGGGTTGGGCTATGAGATCTTGTTGAGTTTACAGTCTCTGCGTTACGAACAACTATGGACGTTTTTCTATGCCCTAGTTTTATTAAGCGCTGTGATTGACATCAGTAGTGTCATCTTGCGCCGCCGGATTAATTTAAGAGTAGTTTTAATTTTAGTGGCCTTGTGCTGTTTGGGGTTTTTGTATGTCAGTCCTGATGTGAGCAAGTTTTGGTCTCCCCGAACTCAAAAACTCTTGGGTGACATTGCCCAAGCATCATTTCCCCTCAATTTTAAGGCTGTGCCCTTGTCGCAGCTGTGGAAGTTATCACTACAAACTCTAGTTATGTCTGTCCTGGCCAGTGCTGGTTCTGGTCTTGTAGGGATTGTTCTGTCTTTTCCGGCAGCCCATAATTTTTTGCTACCAGGGGGATTGCTCAATCCCAGTCCAAAAGCTTCCCGATTAGCTGCCTTACAAGGCTGGTCTATCCTAGTATTCACCAGGATCATACTACTGTTTTGCAGAGCTATTCCTGCCCCAATTTGGGCATTAGTGGTGATGTTTGTCATGTTTCCGGGAGTTTTACCTGGTGCGATCGCCCTAGGATTGCATAATCTTGGCATCCTTGGCAGGTTGATGGCAGAAATCAATGAAAATTTGGAAAAGCCTCCCTTAGAAGCCTTAAAAGCACAAGGAACTCCAGGAGCACTCTTGTTTCTCTATGGGATATTCCCGATGAATTTACCTCGTTTTCTGGCTTATATTTTCTATCGCTGGGAGGTGTGTATGCGGGAGACGGTGATTGTAGGATTAGTTGGGGCTGGAGGATTAGGGGTGTTGTTGACCGAACAACTGAGCAGCTTTGATTATCGGAGTGTGGGGATGACGCTGCTTTGTTTTGTCTTTTTGACTTTTTTCGTTGATTGGGTGAGTGCTGCCGCTAGAAGGTCGCTCAGCTGAGCAAGTACATTAAACCCCTTTGAAGCCGCTGAGTTGCTAGGCGTTAACGTCAGGACTTTAGCTAGATGGGAAAAGCCAGGAATTATCCAAGGGATTAAAACACCATCTCGACAACGGAGACAAGAATGATCACGAATTATGCTCAGAGCCTTCAAAACCAAGTTAAAACTGAATAAAAAAGGCTCTTCAGTACTTGTGATGCTAAACACTTTGGAAAAGGGAGCTAAGGCAAGTGAGCCACGCTTACTGGCAGAGCCAGACGCTGTGCGAACGCGCCCCGCGTGGCCTACGGCCAAACGCGAACGGAGCAGTGGCAAGAGCCCCTATTCAAAAAAATTTTTTAGTTGAATAGCATAAGTTTTCTGTCTTGATCCAAAGCGCGAGTGGGGGAAACACCCGTGATGCCACTGCACCGCTTGTACAGTAAGCTTTATGAGTTGTTTAACTGTCGATTTAGCATAAAAGGTACTGAAGAACCTATTATCTACTACCCATCTTTTTTAGCCTCACTAACCTAAAGCTTGGACAAGATCTTCTAGTAAATCGTCAGTATGTTCAAGACCCACAGACATCCGTAACAGATTGTCTGGGGTTCTGGTACCAGGAAATTCCATAGAAGCACGATGTTCGACTAAACTCTCGACACCACCCAAGCTAGTGGCTCGTGTAAATATCTTGACCTTGCCAGTAAAGGCAAAGGCATTTTCCCTGTTTCCTTTCACCTGGAAAGAAATCATACCCCCAAACAGGTTCATCTGACCAGCAGCAATCCTATGTCCTGGATGGTTTGGCAATCCGGGATAATGAACAGCTTCTACTTTGGAGTGTTCTTCTAAAAACCGTGCCACCTTCAAGGCATTTTCTGAATGAGCTCTCATGCGGTAGGGTAAGGTCTGAATGCTCCGCAGCAGTAACCAACAGTCGAAAGGGGCGGCTACTGAACCGCCAGCCATCTGAATTGTTTTAATTTTTTGAAAAAATTCATCCTCAACCTTTGTAATCACGGCACCTCCTAAGACATCACTGTGTCCACCGAGATACTTGGTTGTGGAGTGGATAACCAAATCTGCACCCAACTCCAACGGACGTTGGCTAATGGGTGTTGCCCAAGTGTTATCGCAAACACAACAAACATTATGCTGATTGGCAATGTGGGCAATCTTGCTGATATCGGTAATCCTTAACATCGGATTGGAAGGGGTTTCTATCCAAATCAGCTTGGTGTTGGGTTGAACTGCCTCCATGACTGTGGTAGGATTAGCCATATCTACAAAAGTAACCTCCAAATTCCAAGGTCCGAAAATTTCTCGCAAGAGAAACCCGGTTCCTGTGTAACTATCTAGAGGTGCAACTACATGGTCTCCAGGGGACAAAGCCTGGAAGATACTCAAGGTAGCCGCTGAACCAGAAGAAAAAGCGGCGGCGGCTGCTCCCCCCTCCAATTTAGATAGGCATTTCTCCAGACTATCCCGATTCGGGTTATTGTCTCGACTGTAGTTATAACCCTGAGGGTAGCTGCCGTCTGGCTGACGTTCAAATGTAGTAGATAGATAGATTGGGGACACTACTGCCCCTGTGGCTGAGTCAATATGATGGCCAGCATGCACTGCCAGTGTCTCTATTTTCATGCAACCTTTTGCTCAAATCACTGATAATACCTTTTCATAGAGAAGACACCAAATCATCTATACATATATAGATGTTTGCCCTATGATGCCCCATTAATTGCGTTGACATTGTGTGATTGATTACATAAGACTTGCTTATCACTGATTGATGTTTGCCATATGATGCCCCATTAATCCCGTCTACATTGTGTGATTGATTACATAAGACTTGCTTATCACTGACAATAGGGGTAAAACTTAATCAAAACCCATATTCACTAAGGTTTGTTGCCAAATTGCCAGTACCATAAGAAAAATTTACCAATCGTTTTAATTGGGTTGAGTTACTTATGGGCTTCCCATTGCCCCGGTATGATAGGGGAGTTGTTGGTAATTATAAAAAAATTGTGAAAAAAATTACACTCTTAGGTTCCACTGGCTCAATAGGTACCCAAACTCTCGATATTGTTAATCAATACCCCGAGCAATTCCAGTTAGTGGGATTGGCAGCTGGGCGCAATGTGGAAATGTTAGCCGCTCAAATTCGGCAATTTCGACCGATGATTGCCGCAATTCGTGATCAAGAGAGATTGCCAGAACTCAAAGCAGCAATTGCTGACCTTGACCCCCAACCTATCCTCCTAGGGGGCGAAGCTGGAGTGGTAGAAGTGGCACGCTATGGTGATGCCGAAGCTGTAGTTACTGGCATTGTCGGCTGTGCGGGTTTGTTGCCTACTATTGCTGCTATTGAAGCGGGTAAAGACATTGCTTTAGCGAATAAAGAAACTCTAATTGCAGGTGGTCCAGTGGTACTACCCTTAGTGGAAAAACATGGTATTAAGCTGCTACCAGCTGACTCAGAACATTCGGCAATTTTTCAGTGTCTTCAGGGAGTGCCAGCAGGGGGATTGCGGCGGATTATCCTAACTGCATCTGGGGGGGCTTTCCGAGATTGGTCCGTAGACAAGTTAGCTTCAGTGAAGGTGGCTGATGCCCTGAAGCATCCCAACTGGTCAATGGGTCGTAAAATTACTGTAGACTCTGCCACCCTGATGAATAAGGGATTGGAAGTGATTGAGGCTCACTTCCTGTTTGGCATGGATTATGACCACATCGACATTGTGATCCATCCCCAAAGTATTATTCACTCCCTGATTGAACTACAAGATACTTCAGTATTAGCTCAGTTAGGTTGGCCGGATATGCGCTTACCTTTACTCTATGCCCTGTCATGGCCGGAACGGATCTATACCGATTGGGAACCACTAGATTTGGTGAAAGCTGGTAATTTGACTTTTAGGGAACCGGATCATCAGAAATATCCCTGTATGAACATCGCTGATGCCGCTGGTCGGGCTGGGGGGTCGATGCCAGCGGTATTGAATGCAGCCAATGAACAGGCAGTTGCCCTATTCCTAGAGGAGAAAATTGGTTATTTGGATATTGCTCGTTGTATTGAATCTGTATGCGATCGCCACCAAGCTGATAACTGTTCCAATCCTTCCTTAGACGATATCTTGACAGCAGATCAATGGGCAAGACAGGAAGTTTTAGCTGCTAGTAAGTTGCTCCGGGATTCGATCACTTTCCCGCAGCCTCTAGCTTCAACAAGTTGATTAGGTTCAAGACCTGCTCAAAAATCAAACAAACGTTTTGGGAACAGTCGCGCATAGCCCCGACGTCAAGGGCTAGTTCAGTCGGGGTAGTTTACGCTATGTGCTTGCCTTAAACTTGTGAGTGGACAATAACAGAAGTTGGAGAGCTACTTATGGACGCCGCTGCACTCTGGCAACGCTATCAGGATTGGCTTTATTACCACGAAGGGTTAGAGCTTTACCTCGATATCAGCCGTATGGGGTTTGATGATGCCTTTGTGGAGGCGATGCTGCCTAAGTTTGAAAAGGCATTTAAGGATATGGATGCCCTAGTCAACGGTGCGATCGCAAACCCTGATGAAAACCGCATGGTCGGTCACTACTGGCTAAGAGACCCGGACTTAGCCCCAACTCCAGAACTCCAACAAGACATTGTCAACACTCTCGAAAAGATTGAAACCTTTACCCAAAATGTCCACACGGGTGCCATCCATCCCCCTAGGGCACCAAAATTTACAGATGTTCTTTCCATTGGTATTGGGGGCTCTGCCCTTGGTCCTGAGTTTGTCGCTGAAGCCCTCGCGCTAGACTCTCCTCCTTTGGCTATTCACTTTATTGACAATACTGACCCAGCTGGCATTGATACTGTCCTGACCCGACTCCAAGACCGATTATCTAGCACTCTGGTATTAGTCATCTCCAAATCTGGGGGAACACCAGAAACTCGTAACGGCATGGTGGAAGTTAAAACAGCCTACGAGTCTCAGAATCTAGACTTTGCTGCCCAGGCTGTTGCCATTACGGGTGTTGGCAGCAAACTAGATCAATTGGCAAAATCCGAAGGTTGGCTAGCCACCTTTCCCATGTACGATTGGGTAGGAGGACGTACCTCTGAAATGTCCGCCGTGGGACTACTTCCAGCTTCACTACAAGGGATTGATATCCGTCAGATGCTGGCTGGTGCTAAAGATATGGATAGCGCTACCGGTAGCCCCGAGCTCAAAAGCAATCCAGCAGCGTTACTTGCCCTATGCTGGTACTTTGCTGGCAATGGTAACGGGGAGAAAGATATGGTCATGTTGCCTTACAAAGACAGTCTATTGCTATTCTCCCGTTACTTACAGCAGCTGGTAATGGAATCTCTAGGTAAGGAAAAAGACCTAGATGGCAATACGGTTTATCAGGGCATTGCAGTTTATGGTAACAAAGGCTCAACGGATCAACATGCCTACGTACAGCAACTTCGGGAAGGTGTTCCCAATTTCTTTGTCACGTTCATTGAAGTCTTAGAAGACCGACAAGGGAAGTCTCCAGAAGTAGAACCTGGTGTAACTACGGGAGACTATCTATCAGGTTTATTACAAGGTACTCGGCAAGCGTTGTATGAAAATCAACGGGATTCCATTACCGTAAGCATTCGTCAGGTCAATCCTAGAACCGTGGGGGCATTGATTGCCCTGTATGAACGTGCTGTTGGTCTTTATGCATCCTTGGTAAATATCAATGCCTATCACCAACCTGGGGTAGAAGCGGGTAAAAAAGCCGCCGCTGCCATTCTGGATTTACAGAAAAAGGTGATGGAGGTACTACACCAGGAAAGTGCTGCCATATCTGTTTCGGAGTTAGCTGAGAAAGTGGGAGCCCCTGACCAAATTGAAGGGATTTACAAATTGCTCCGTCATCTGGCTTATAATCAGCGGGGTATTGTCTTAGAAGGGAATCTGGGGCAACCAAGTAGTCTAAAAGTTTGTGCTGTATAAGCTAATACACATTTCACCTTTTTTGTTGACAGTTGACTGTTAATCATTGACAGCCAACTGTCAAATTTAAGGCTAGTTAACAGGCTTCCCTAGTCAACCCAACTAAACGGACAAGGGGTCTCCCCTTATAATCTTTGATTTAACGAGAGGGGAATTGCCCGACGGGGTATATTGGTTCTTGACATATTGTTTGAGTGGTTCAACTAAGGGCTGATGATACTGACCTACTGCTACAAAATTAAGCCGAACACCGAGCAAGTAGCCATCATGGACAGATGGCTAGAACTGTTGCGCCGTCACTGGAACTATGCTCTAGGGCAAAGACTTGATTGGCTCAATAGGACTCGTTGCTCTATTGATAGATGCAGTATCGTTAGTGAACCGATTGGTGCAATTCCGGAGAGGGTCAATTACTACACCCAGCAATCTGCTCTCAAGGAAACTAAGCGGCTGTTTCCTGAGTACAAAAAGATCTACGCCGAAACTCAACAGGTGAATCTGCAACGGCTGAACAAAGCATGGGATAGATGGCGTAAACCGGATGCCAGTGGCAAGCGTGGCGGAAGACCTCGCTTCAAAAAGCCTGGAGATCTTCGGTCGTTTGTGTTCCCCAGGGTTAACCATACCAAAGCCGGAGCGCACCTAATCGATGGTGTACTAAAGCTCAGTAGAATCGGTTCTATGGCTGTGGTAATGCACCGACCCCTGCCGGAAGGTTTCACCTTGAAGCAATGTACCATCATCAAAAAGGCTGATGGCTGGTATTGTTGTATCTCAATGAAAGATGATACTGTCCCTGAGCTGTTACCTGTGGCTTCAGTTAAATCTGCTGTCGGTATCGACGTTGGCTTGGAAAAATTTTTAACCACATCTGACGGCGAAGCTGTGCCTATTGCACAGTTCTATCGTAAGGCTCAAAACAGACTGGCTCAAGCTCAACAAGTAATGTCGCGTCGTGTTAAGGGTTCTAAAAACTGGGAAAAAGCTAAGAATCAAGTGGCTTTATTGCACCTTCATTTAACCCGTTGCCGAAAGGAATTTCACTACCAGGTTGCACATTGGTTGTGTAGTAAGTACGACCTGATTGCTCATGAAAATTTAAACATCAAAGGACTCGCTCGAACTAAGCTAGCAAAATCAATACATGATGCCGCGTGGGGGTCATTTCTGGAAATCTTACAAGCAGTGGCGGTCAAACGCGGTTTGTTAGTCCAGAAAGTCAACCCACGGGGTACAAGTATTGAGTGTTTCAATTGTGGAGCTTCAGTTGAGAAAAATCTAGCTGACAGAGTCCATCATTGTCCTGATTGTGGAGTAAAAATTGACCGCGATTGGAATAGTGGCATCAACATTTTGAATCGTGCATTAATGGCGGTTGGACTGCCGCTCAATGGCTGTGGTAAATCGATACAGGATATCGAGGAGCAGCAAGTCTCATTTGCGAATTTGAGAAGCCCACATCATAATCTCTGATTTGATGTGGGAGTGGTCACGAAACTTGCTAGAATAGAAACCATAAAAAGTAGTATTTTATCTTAAATGTAACGTTTTTTACAAACAAATTAACGTTTTTTAAAATTTTGGTTACAATGCTGGGCATAAAGGTAGCTGAATTAAAGAGGTCAGAGGTGCAATGGCTCAGTCTGATGTAGTAACTGTCGGTCAATACCTTACTCAACGCCTGCAAGCCGCTGGTGTCAAGCATATTTTTGGCGTAGTGGGAGATTACGTCCTCGGTCTGATGGATGTCTTGCTAGAGAGTTCTGTAGAGTTAATCTACACCTGTAACGAACTCAATGCCGGATATGCGGCTGATGCCTATGCTCGCCTTAATGGTGTTGGTGGGTTGTGCGTTACCTATAATGTCGGTGGACTCAGTCTAGTCAATGCGGTGGCGGGTGCCTATGCTGAGCTAGTCCCCCTGATCGTGATTAGTGGAGCACCTAACAGTTCCCAGCGGCAACATAAGTTACTCTTACATCACACTGCTGGTAATTACAATCTACAGCTGGAAATTTTTGAAAAAATTACAGTGGCAGCCGTGAGGCTTACCAGCCCTAGTCAAGCGGCAAGGCAAATCGACCAGACCATTGCTGCTTGTTTGCGCCACCGCAGACCTGTATACATTGAAATTCCCTCAGACATAGTCAATCAACCTTGTCCTGTTACTGGGGAACGTGACTTACCAGAAGCCCCAATTATGGATATCCACGCTTTATCAGAGGCAGTTGAAGAGGCTGTAAGTTTGCTAGAGCAATCCCAGCATCCCGTTGTTATAGCTGGGGTTGAACTCCACCGCTACGGTATAGCAGACCAACTTACCCACCTGCTGGAGCAGACGGGATATCCCTTCGCTACCACTCTGTTAGGCAAGTCAATCATCTCGGAAAGCCACCCACAATTCATTGGCAGCTATGCAGGAGCGTTCAGTCAGGAGTATGTACGCCAACGAGTTGAAACAGCCGACTGTATTTTATGCCTGGGTGCCTTCATGTCAGACATTAATCTGGGTGCTTTCACTGCCCAACTGCCGGAAGAGCGATTAATCAACGCTAATTCTGACAAAGTCAAAATCAAACACCACTTCTATTCTCCAGTGTATCTACCGGATTTCATGGCTGGTTTAACTGCCAAACTTCAGAAGAAAAAATCTGATGTCTTGGATATCAAGCCAGCTATAGAGTCTTTGTCTAAACGCTTTGAGTCACAACCTGAGCAAAAGCTAACCAACGCCAGATTCTATGAGCGGATGACTCACTTTATTGATGATGAGTCAATCGTGATTGCTGAAACTGGTGATGCTTTAATTGCTACCGTTGATTTGGTACTCCACGGAGACAGCGACTACATTGGACAGGCGCTTTACACATCTATTGGCTTCTCAGTTCCTGCCTGCCTAGGAGTCGGTTTGGCTGTTCCTAACCGTAGACCGATTGTGTTTGTCGGTGATGGTGCCTTCCAGATGACTTGTCAGGAACTTTCTACGATTATTAGGCATCAACTTAACCCGATTATCTTCTTAATTAATAATGACGGGTACACTATTGAGCGAGCTATCCATGAAGGCTCGTACAACAATATTCAACCTTGGAAATATCATCAGTTACCCCAGGTTTTTGGCAATAGCTGGAGTTGCCAAGTGCGTACTGAAGGTGAGCTAGAACTTGCCTTAGAACAGGCAAAAGCTAACGAGGATAAAATCTCATTTATCGAAGTTCATTTAGATCGCCTCGATTGCTCTTATGGTGTCAAGCGCTTGGGTAAAGCTTTAAGTGCTATGCAAGGATTATCAGAGTAGTGGCTGGTTTAGGCAAGAGGGGGTCCTGACTGACTAATTAATCACAAGGGTGATTCTTTGTGAACCCTGAGCTATGTTGTTGTCTAGGTATCTATATTAATTTTACCAGGCAACTCCTATCTCCACACAGTTCTGATGGAGCTGGTGTGGAAGTATTTTTAGTCACCAATTTAGCACTAGATGACCTAGCTTAGGAGTAGGTTTGTTGTGACATACTCCCACACTGATCTATCGGTTCAGTGTGGGCTTCTTGCCAACTCCACCTATCGGGAACGGATACTCGGCAAGCTTTATTAACGATACGGGATGCCCCTCCGCACCGGAACAATACAACTCGTTCTTTCTTTTTAGATAAGCAGGTGGCGGTTAGCTCTTATTTTGTCTTCCCTGCTATTTCTATTATACCGTCTTTTAGGCTGTTTATCAAAGCTTCTGTCCGCGATTCATCTCACACTCATGGCGTAGCATTGAGATGTGAGGCTTCTCGCGGATCTAGCTAAATGTCAGTACTATAGTTATCCCATGCCATTGATTATTCTGGTTGCAGATGACGACCTGGGCACTCGTCTGTCTGTAAGCGATTATCTGGAAATGTCAGGTTATTCAGTTATTACTGCTGAAAATGGTCAGCAAGCGCTGTCTATGATTGAGACTTATCACCCTCACCTTCTGGTTACAGATATTAATATGCCGCGAATAGATGGCTATGAACTGGTGAGAAAAGTGCGTCAGAAGCCCCCATTGCGTTTGTTACCTGTTGTATTTTTAACCGAACTCAATAGCACCAATCAACGCATCAAGGGTTATCAGTCGGGGTGTGATGTCTACCTACCTAAGCCCTTTGAGATGCAAGAATTGGGTGCAGTCATTCAAAGTTTGCTAGTGCGATCGCAAATGATTCATACAGAGTTACGATTCTCATCACCACAGACTACAAAAGAGCCGGTTGAGCAACCGCAATCGAGCTCAATCAAATCCGTAGAGATTAATCATCAATCAGGGAATAATACCCAAGCTCATGCTCTACAGCTGACCAAGCGAGAACAGCAAGTATTGAATTTACTGGCTACTGGTTTATCCAATGTCGAAATCGGTAACCAACTACACCTGAGTCCAAGGACAATCGAGAAGCACGTTAGTCGTCTGTTCAGAAAAACTGATACGAGTAACCGAGCCGAACTCTTACGATTTGCCTTAGAACACCATTTAATCCAATGAATTAATCAAGTTAACCACCCATGGCACAAACGCTGAGTTCACCATTGGCAATTAGTGGTTGGCAGTGTTTAGTTTTGCCTAGTCTTGGTGTAATTGTCAACAACGTGTTCCAGCAGACCTTCGCAAGCGTCTAGCAGTAAATCAATCACCTTATTAAAACCCTCTGGTCCACCGTAGTATGGATCGGGGACTGAGCGCTCGGTGTGATGACGGGCAAAATCACACATTAGCCTTACTTTATCTTTATACTTCCCAGCTGGATCAAGAGAGATAATATCTTCGTAGTTTTGCTGATCCATAGCCAAAATCAGGTCAAATTCTTCCAAGTCAGACCGATTAAACTGCCGTGCTTTCCCCTGGAGTACAATCCCCCGACGTTTGGCAGCTGCTGTCATACGCCGATCTGGGGGAGAGCCAATATGATAACTGGAAGTACCAGCGGAATCGCAGACAATTTGCTCAGAAAGATTTGCTTGTGCTATCAAGTGATTCATGATGTTCTCAGCTGAGGGAGAACGGCAGATATTACCAAGGCAGACAAAGAGTAACTTGCAGGGCATGAGTATATTAATTGGTCAACTACGAGCTGCGCCGTGTTAAGTTTAGCAACGAAATTGCTCTATGGGATAGTTGAACCCATGTGGTGCGATGTCGCTTCATGGTTCAATGTCTAGCAACGCAGTGATTTAAAGACACCAACTTATAAAGGGATACCTCCTAATTTAACGGTTATGCAAGGAAGAGATTTACTATTTAAGTCGCGCCGTAGCCTTTACCGCAAGCGCCGCCGACGGTTTAACCTACTGACGATGCTCGCAGGGATAGTTCTAAGTTTGATGATTGTGGAATTGTTGGCTCGTTTATTAGTGGCTGCGGTCGGCAAAATTAATGAGATAGCTACCTACAAGGGGGCACCCAGAGATTTCACTGTTTACCGTCCCAAGTTCGTTGACCAGACACAGCAGCTTTATGATGGATTACCAGACATTGGTGATCTAGCTGTCCAACGGGATTTAGCTGTAGGTTACAGTTTATTGGGGAAGCAACAGAGCGATTTCTGGCGCATTAATGAGCAGGGTTTCCGGGACGACGACCCCGTTCCCTTGGTCAAACCCAAAAATGAAATTCGGATTTTTTTGTTAGGTGGCTCGACAGCCTTCGGTCAAGGGAATGCCAATAATCAAGTTACCATAGCCAGCTTCTTAGAAGCTCGTCTCAATGAACGGATAAAACAGCAAAGGCGTTCCCCACAGAAATACCGGCCAATGACTTTACCCCCTTCTGAACCGGAATTAAAGCAAGCACTTGCTCTGCCGCCAAAGATTCGAAATGGTAAGTATCGTGTCATCAACGCCGCAGTACCAGGGTATACCTCTGGCAATGCACTAGCTCAGTTAGCTCTCAAGATTTTACCTTACAGTCCAGACGCAGTAATAGTGTTGGGTGGATACACAGACTTGATCACCCCCAGTGACCAAAATTTAACAGATATTCCTAACACAGAAGCCTTCTTACAAAACGCTACTGGGCATTTTTGGACTTATCTCACCCAGCAGTTGAAGCATTTAGTTACAAAAACTTATCTCGCTAAAGCAATCACATACTGGGTCTTTGATCCTCAGCCGTCAGTGAGTCAGCGCTCTCTAGTGGTGAGGGGGGACGTTATGCCACTGAAGAAGTATCTTCCTCAGGAATCCGATGAACTGGAACGTCGATTAACGCGCTATCGCAATAACCTCAGACATATGCTGCGTTTAACAGCAGGACAGCGAATTCCTTTACTAGTTGCTGTCCAACCAGAAATCACTGGTCGTGGCAACAAAACGATCAAACCAGCAGAAAAGGAAATTTTGCAGCAGTTAGGAAAGGTTTACCAAAAACAAGTGCAAGCCAATTATCCCAAATTGGTAGTAGCGGGTCAGCAACTGGAGAAAGATTTTCCCAAAAATATCAAGGTTCTCAACTTGTACACAATTTATCAAAACTTTCCCGAACTCGCCTTTCATGATGCCATTCACTTGACAGAAGCAGCCAATATACAGGTGGCTAAGAGCTTATATTATGGACTGACGTCACTGCCAAAGCTACAGGTAGCTTCGTTTTACTCAAATCTTGATAAATAGTCACCTAGTGTAAGCCTTGGCAATTCCCGGTAATTTCCTGGAATTGCCCACTAGGTTGCAGACTCAGGATTTGCTCCTACGTTGCTTTGGTTATGACACCTAGGGGTGAACTCCAGCCCCTAGCTCTGTCGCCAATCATTAAGACAAAGGCAAAACGTGTGGTTGGCAAAACACAAGCCATAGCAACATTGTCGTTCGCGTAGCGGGACGAAGTCCGGAACACATTACCAATTTTGAGGCATTTAACAATGCAAAATTATGTATTTGTTATTGACACAAATAAACAACCATTGAATCCTATCTCACCAAAAAAAGCTCAGAGATGAAACCTTAGGACAGTGGAGCCTTAATCAAAAAGTTTTAACCCTTTTATGCATAGCCGACTAACCATAAAGGCTCCACTGTCCTTACGGTAACTTCAAACCGGTTACTAGATAAAGGGAAGGCGGCGGTTTTCAGAATGTACCCGTTCACGATCATCTTGAAAACTGCGGTTAATAATCCCACCATCTCACCCTGCCAAATCAAGATTGATCCTGGCAGCAAGGTTACTGGATTTGCCTTAGTCCAAAACAACCAAGTTATTTGGGGAATGGAATTAGAACACAGAGGAGGGTTGATCAAGAAAAAACTAGAGTCTAGAAGAGCAGTAAGGCGTGGAAGACGCAATCGTAATACCCGCTACAGGAAACCCAGATTCCTTAACCGTAGGCGTCCAGAAGGTTGGCTTGCCCCTAGTTTAGAGCACCGGGTTTTGACTATTGAAACTTGGGTGAAACGATTAATTAAGTTTTGCCCGGTTGATGAGATTTGGATCGAAAGAGTTAAGTTTGATACCCAAAAAATACAAAACCCTGAAATCAATGGTGTTGAGTACCAACAAGGGGAATTAGCTGGGTATGAGGTCAGAGAGTACTTACTAGAGAAATGGGGAAGGGAATGCACTTATTGTGGCAAGCAAAATGCACCCTTACAGATTGAACACATTCACCCGAAATCTAAAGGTGGAAGTAATCGCGTAAGTAATCTTTGTTTGGCTTGCGAAAAGTGCAAT
Source organism: Moorena sp. SIOASIH (assembly GCF_010671925.1). GTDB lineage: Bacteria > Cyanobacteriota > Cyanobacteriia > Cyanobacteriales > Coleofasciculaceae > Moorena. The sequence goes on from NZ_JAAHIH010000005.1 coordinate 142,333, forward strand.
CAACGAAAAGGGGACAAGCCTGTAGAGGACTTCCTAAAAAAGAAGCCGAACCTGCTCCAAAAGATTAAGACTAAAGCCAAGCAGCCATTAAAGGATGCGGCGGCGGTTAATGCAACCCGCAACAAGCTAGTAAAAGTGCTCCGAAGCGTAAAACCTGTAGTAACTGGGACGGGAGCACAAACTAAGTACAACCGGACGAAACTAGGACTACCTAAACAGCACGCTTATTGATGCCGCTTGTGTTGGGGATATTGAGACTTTAACTTTGATAACCTCTCAACCTCTTCTAGTAACCTGCTTTGGACAAGGAGGAAGGCAAAAAGCGGCACTTAACAAGTACGGCTACCCCATTAGACATAATCCATTGAAACCGATTAAGGGTTGGTGCAGTGGAGATATAGCTAAAAACCTTTTAACTGGGGAGTTTGGAAGGGTAAACCCTAGAAGCAAGAGTAACTCCTTTAATTACACAGTCCCTGGGAAAAAGGCCATAAGCTTGCATGTAAAGAATTTGATCAGAGTCCACAGGAAAGATGGTTATACTTATGGATTTTGCCGATGAATACCAGGAACTGCCTAAAAATGGTCTTCCTATTACGTCCAGGCATTAATAGGATATTCGGCATGAGGTTTGGACCCATTTAGAATGATTAATTTCCTCATGCCTTTAGTTTTTTCCTACGGAATCCCGAGCGGGGATTGACCGATCAGGTTATAAACCTGGCAAATTTAACCCACTGGTAAGTTGTTCCATTCGTTCCCGCATAGTGGCTGTGGAGGTCTCATAGGCATTTTTCATGGCTGCTAACACCAGTTCAGATAAAGCCTCAGCTCCTTGATTGATAGCATCCTCAGAAATCTCTACACGTAGGGGTTCCTGATTGCCACTGAGAAACACCTTCACCTTACCGTCTTCCCCTGATGTTCCCTCAATTTCCATTTGCTCCAACTCATCCTGGAGCTCTTTGGCACCCTTTTGAACTTCTTGAGCTTTTTTGAACGCTTCGGCTAGTTCTTTCATCTTGCCGAGACCGAGACCAAATCCTTTTCCTTTGTCTTGTGTCATAAAAAATCCCAGTTAAGTTTAGAAACCCCATGTCTAATGACCGGGGATGAAAAACAAACGTCAAGCGCGGTTTTAACCCCTGGCCAGGTCAGCACTAAGCCCAGTCTATGGGCAAGGGGCGCGCTGACATTATAAATCTTGTGGTGATTAACTTTTATCTATTGTGTATCTATCGTGTATCTATTGTGATGCTATTTGACTTTTCCTCACCTTAACAGCAATAGGAAACAGGGGAATAAATTCCCGGTTTCCTTATTCATACATGGGCTGAAGCGATATAGTTAACTTCCTGCCGTTCTTTTCTAGTTTAGCCAAGCACAAATATAAACTAAAAATTGATCATGTTGGTGATCAGCTTGGTGATCAGCTTGGTGATCAGCTTGGTGATCAGCTTTGAACTGATTCCCCAACAGGATCGGTTTTGGGATATCCACTGGAACCATAGCAGGGGATAAATCCCCTCGCTGGTTTTTATCCCTGCTCTAAAGACATAGGGCTTTCAACTGCTAGTTTTTTGGTAAAATCACCTAAAATCCTCACTTCTGGCTCTAACCACAGTGACCAGTGCTTTTCTACTTGCTCCTGTATATGGTGGATCATGCGGAAGATATCGCTAGCCTTAGCATCACCACAGTTCAGTATAAAGTTGGCATGGCGTTCAGCTATTCTAGCACCACCAATTTGGTAGCCTTTTAGACCAATTTGTTCAATTAGCCAACCAGCAGCATAGGGGTCAGGGTTGCGGAACACACTGCCACAACTAGGTAGGTGGTAAGGTTGGGTAGTGTGTCGTCTTGCCAAATGCTCCGATGTCAGTGAGCGCACCTGTTTTGGGTCAGCACCTGGTTTTAACTGAAATGTGGCCTGGGTGACTATGCGATCGCTACCTTGAAGGATTGAGGTGCGATAGCTAAAGCCTAGGTCTTCGCTACTGAGTTGCGCCATTGATCCATCAGGAGATAGAACATCTGTATTAAACAGAAGATCAGCTGTGGAACTTTTGTGGGCACCAGCATTCATCACCACAGCACCACCAACGGTTCCAGGTATGCCCACAGCCCACTCTAGCCCTTCCCAGCCTCGTTTGGCAGCCTGCCATGCTAGACTGGCAATCGGTACACCAGCACTGGCGGTAATTCTGCCTGTATCTGCATCAAAGTGAGTATGGCGCAGATAGCGAGTACAAATTACCAAACCCGGCAAACCGATATCGCTGACTAGAAGGTTGGAACCCGCCCCTAACAGGGTTAGGGGTAATTTTTGGGAGTGAGCCCACTGGAAACTAGATTGTAGGTCTTCTAGGCTCCGAGGGGCGACGTACCACTGAGCTGGACCTCCCACACGAAATGAGGTGAATTTGGCTAAGGATACCTGGGACTGTAGTGGACAATTGGTTCCTGGAATATACAACTGTAACTGGGAAGGAGTTTTTTTCTGGGTTAGCACGCTAGTTATCATCAGGAAAATCAGGGTAGAGATTCGGAGCTACACGCAATGAAAATAATGCCGATTGGTTTTTGGCAGTGGAATTGGCTGAAGTTGCTAGGGGGTAGAGTACCCAGAATAGTTCGTGGAAAGTTGATTCACGAGTATACTAGAGGCTTGAGATCAATCCGACCATTCTGTAGGTCTATAGTTAAGATTCCCTAGCTTGATTCACAATTATTGATGCTTTTGGGCTAAATTTTGCTTAACTAACCCATTGTCAGGCTGTTGGTAAAACCCCATGACCTTAGGAATAATCTGATTCAGATTACCGGCTCCCAAGAATAGGGCTAAGTCCCCAGGACAGAGAATTTGGTTCAGAAACTCTACCACTGATTCGAGAGTTGGTTTGTAATGTACATCCTTGTGGTTAGATGCGATCGCCTGATAAAGGTTTTCCCCACTAATTTCTCCTAAATCTGGTTCCCCAGCACTGTAGATATCACTGATAACCACCAAGTCAGCGTTACTAAAGGAAACACTAAACTCCGGGAGAAACCTCAGGGTCCGACTATATCGGTGGGGTTGGAAAATTGCAATTATTCGCTGGTCAGCTTTGACCTGGATTCTTGCGGCAGCTAGGGTTGCCTTAATTTCACTGGGGTGGTGAGCATAGTCATCCACAAAACTAATATCATTGCACCTGCCCCGCAGCTCAAATCGGCGTTTGGCTCCCTCAAAGCTAGCGATCCCGGAGGCAATTGCCTCAAACTCCAATCCCAAATTTCGTCCTACTGCTACTGCGGCTAGGGCATTGCTGAGATTATGTTTACCCAGCAATTTCAGCTCCAACCGACCTAAAACCTGATTGCCTTCCCAAACTCTGGCGGTAGTGCCATTAGCTTCATAAGTTACATCATCAACGCTATAGTCGGCCCCCATATCTCGCCGTAGACTATAGCTGATATTCGGTTTTAGTTGCGTACGCACTGTCTCGCAATCAATACATCCCACTAAATTTTTACAGCGCTTCGCGAAAGTCTGGAATATTTCAACAACCTCCTCTAACTTCTGGTAATGGTCTGGATGATCCAGCTCAATATTGGTTACTACACCAATCTCGGCGGAGAGCTTAACCAACGAACCATCGGATTCATCAGCCTCAGCAACCAGTAATGGTCCATTTCCCAGCCTGGCATTACCACCGATAGCATCCACCTCACCACCGATAATCATGGTGGGGTCACAACCGGCTTGCCACAGTAGATACCCGAGCAAACTACTGGTTGTAGTTTTCCCATGAGTCCCAGCGACTGCTATACTGTAATAGTCTTCAATCAACGCCCCTAGTAAATCTGAGCGATGAAAAATCGGGCAACCTAGCTTTAAAGCTGCCTGGTACTCAGAGTTCAATGGGTTAATTGCTGTTGAACAGATAACTTGAGGCAAGCCTAAACAGGGATCAGCTACAGATATAGTCTGACTTGATTGTGAGATTTCTGTGATGGCTTTTGGGTTCAAACTCGTGCTAACTTTCTGATCTGCTACGTCTTCACAAGCTGGTGCGTTCCTTGATTGGAAAAATTCTAAGTTGGCAGCACACTGCTGTCTGAAGATATGAGCACCTACTCCTTGCAAACGTTGCGTGATATGTGTTGTCCGAGTATCTGAGCCGGATACTCGGAATTGGCGTTTGGCTAGGATGTAGGCAAGAGCTGACATCCCGATTCCGCCAATACCAATGAAATGAAATGGTTTACTACTGAAATCAACAGTCTTTGGCATTTTAACTCCTTACACACCACACCGCACACGCCTAATTTGCCAATAACACGCGCTATCATATCAGGAAAAATAGAGATCGAGGAATAATTTTTGATAAATAAGTACATCTGTACTGTAAAACAGGGGAATAATACCTAAAGTTTGATAACGTAACTGTTACATAACTGATTCTTGAGTACCTAGATTGTCGTCTATATTACACGTCAACCAGACTTCTCAATCCGGAAAAACGTCCCAAGACCCATAAACACCCATAAAATAGCACTAGAACAGAGCTAGTGGTGATTTTTTGGCTTATCCCCATCACTGCCTCCTTTGGGGGTAATGGATCTACATACCAAACTAATCGGTTGAGACTGGTTAGGGGAGAGGGGTTTGGGGATGGTGTGAGTAAAATCAGGTTGCCGAGGCAATATCAGATCTGTGCCATCCCCAGAGCGGAATCTCCTGCCAAAACCTCCAGCTTTGGAGATAAGTATACCCATCTGGCTTCAAAACGAGTACATCAAACCAGATTAGTTCAGTAAAAGTTTCAAATTGTTTCAGCCTTTGCGATATTATTGGAATCATTAAGAAAATATTTACTTTGAATTACAGAGGGCAAGAAGTAGTGATTAGAGTAGCGATCAATGGTTTTGGACGCATCGGACGCAACTTTATGAGATGCTGGCTGACTAGGGAGAATAGCCAGTTAGATATAGTGGGAATCAATGATACCTCTGATCCCAAGACAAATGCCCATCTGCTCAAATACGACTCAATGTTGGGCAAACTTGATGCAGATATCAGTTGTGATCAAAATTCAATAACAGCTAATGGAAAAACTGTCAAGTGTGTATCCGACCGGAACCCCTTGAACTTGCCCTGGGACTCTTGGGGTGTTGACCTAGTTATCGAAGCTACTGGTGTCTTCCGAGATCAGGATGGAGCTGGCAAGCATATAGCTGCTGGTGCTAAGAAAGTGCTAATCACTGCTCCTGGCAAAGGAGACGTCCCCACCTATGTCATGGGTGTTAATCACGAAGACTACATCCACGAAGGAACTGACGTGATTAGCAATGCTAGCTGTACTACTAACTGTCTAGCTCCCTTTGCCAAAGTACTGCATCAACAGTTTGGCATTATCAAAGGAACAATGACCACAACCCACAGCTACACTGGGGACCAGCGGCTTCTTGATGCGAGTCACCGGGATGTACGTCGGGCTCGGGCAGCAGCGCTCAACATTGTCCCTACCTCTACTGGTGCGGCCAAAGCGGTAGCCCTAGTGATTCCCGAACTGAAAGGGAAACTCAACGGTATTGCTCTGCGGGTGCCAACTCCCAATGTGTCTATCGTTGACTTGGTAGTTCAAGTCGAGAAAAGTACCATTGCTGAGCAGGTCAATCAAGTCCTCAAAGAAGCAGCTGAAGGCCCACTCAACGGAATTTTGGCTTACGGTGACGAACCTCTTGTTTCCTGTGATTACAGGGGTCATGATGCTTCGTCAATTGTGGATTCTAGCTTAACTATGGTCATGGGTGGCGATATGGTTAAGGTAGTTGCCTGGTATGACAATGAGTGGGGCTACTCTCAGCGGGTTGTAGATTTGGCTGAGTTAGTTGCCCAAAAATGGTCGAATTAGTTGTTAGAGGTTAGTTTGTAAAGCAGGAGTTTGGGGAAGAGTGTTGATTCGTTAGGGTTCATAGTTGATTGAACCAATACGTTGAACCTATTCCCCTCTCTCGCTCTAACTTATTAGATTTTGAAACAGCCCTGCTCCCTTAACCGTTTCAATCACCTTCTTTGAAGGATGGGAGCGGTAAATAAACTGTAAATAAGCATCATCTAGAGTCTTTGTCTAGCTCGCTTAGCTAAACCCAGAACTTTTGCTTTGCCAGCATTTTGGGAAAACCCTAATCCTAAACGAAATATTTCTGAAACGTAATACTTATCGCCGTCAGCGATAATGACCCCATTTTGCTTAAGGAGGCTAATGTCTTCTGTAGATAAGCCAATACTTTCTAGTTGAAAAGGGCTTTTTTTCTGTACTTCAGGTAATTGACGTAATTTATTAAATACTCTTTTTAAGGGTTCATTTTCTAGTTCTATTTCTTCAATTTTTGCTTTGCTACAATCAGCCAAAGAATCTCGAATTGCTTTGGGAACTAGAATTCGGTCTTGCCAATAATTCTTATCATCAATGAAAATGGATTTTTCCGCAGCAATTTTCAGAAGACGCACGACATCCCTAGACTGAATTTGTCCATTGTAGTCAGATAATGCGGCAATTACAAACGGAGCAGAACGTGCTTGTTTAGAGCGATCCTTTCCTAGCTTTTTGCCCCACAAGGGTCTTAAAGTTTCCGTCAGTTCTGCTTCATTCATATCTTGAAGTTCGGCTGGCTTTAACTTTAACGAAATCTTAGCTTTATCGGCAACCCAAGCAACTAATCTCAATACAGTTTCTTCATTCCACCTTAACCTATAAGGCTTATAGCGAGACATCATTTGACCGGAATTTTGACGGACAGAAGCGGTTAAAATATCTTGTCTGACAAAAATAATAATTCCTAAACAACGAAAGGGTTGTTGTTCCAGCCATTGAGGAACATCTTGCAATAAAGCTCGTAAAGCAGTTTGTTGAGCTTTGTGCTGAGCAAATTCTTGAAATAAGTCTTCCAATCCATCAATTACAGCTACTATCTTTTGTTTATTCTGTGCTATATACTTAGGTAAATCGCGACCGTTGCCTGTCATACCTAGACTCTTGGCAATCACATCCAACCAGCGATCGCGCCATTGACCTTCATGTAAATTCTGTTCACATCCTTCTCGAATATAGTCTTTAATCTCACTGTCATCGACGGGAGGTGTCAACCCTATCTGTTTAGCACAATCTTTCCGTCCTTTATCTACTATTTTTTTTGCTTTATCATTGAGATTATTTGAAGCGATAATTGGTGCGATCAAGGCTGTGCTATCTACATTACTTACTCCCACATCTTCTCTAAATTTTTGCCATTCTTTTCTGCGTATAATTTGCATAAACGTATAAGTTTTACCCGAACCCTTGGCTCCAATAACAACAGTGATTGGAATCTGGTTTCGATAATCATTAGCTAAATTTTCTAAAGACTCAGTAACCAGAAAATCATCAGTCTCAGCACCCTCTGCATAAATCATTTTATCGGCTATATCTCTCAAGCTTTCTCTTTGAGACTGTGAACTTATAGGTTCATCTGCTTGATTCGAGTTATTTAAATTATCAGGCAGCCATTCCAATAAAGGATGTAGTAAATCAATTAATTGAGAACTTGCCAAGTGCTGCCAAACATCTTGCCAAGAATTAGATAAAATCTGTAACCTTTCAGTAAATGGAGTGGTAAGTCTAATTGGTTCACTATCTTCTCCCAGCAATGGTTGAATTGCTTCTAATATTGTTTGTTCTGATTCAATAACTAAACTTTTAGCTCTTTCATCTGGAGGGACTTTAGTGAAAATAAAACCAGGGGAAGGGTCTTGATCTCGCGTTGATGGTGCTAGTTTAGCAATTAATTCTAAAAGCCTCGCAGTTCCACTGATGGATTGTCCGCTTAAAGTAGAGACAAAGATCCGATAGACTCGCGGATCTAAAATTAATCCTGCTGCTAATTCCGAGAGTCCTGCTGGCAAATCTACTAAAACGACATTGACTCCTAAGGCTTTGCCGAGAAGAGCTAAACTATCCGTTAATATAAAAGGGTTTTTATGGCCTTTAATTAGATGTTCTGGCTTAATGGCTAAGCCAGTCAATCGGCTATTAACACGAAAGGAAGGTAATATATAGATTCCGTCTACTAAAGCATTCTGAATTTTTTGGGTTGCTAAGTCAATAGTTTGCTCTGCGTCTGGAGAAGGGTCTCCATGAATTAAGGCAATAATATCGGCAAAACAAATAGGAGGATAAGGCAGCCTAGATTCTAATAACCAACTAATTCCAGGAGCCTCTAAATCCCCATCAATCAAAAGAACTTTTTGCTTGGCGTTGATTAAAGCTTGTGCTAGGGCCAGAGCATGAATTGTTCGACCCACACCACCTTTAAAAGAATGAAAGGCAACTACCGGAGGTAAATCATCTGGGAAGATATCCGGTGCTTGAAGCTTCTCAGTTCGTTGCCAAATAACAGTAGGTCTAGCTAGATTGGGGATAAGTTTATTAGGACTTGGGGGTTCTTCCTCTGTTTCTTCTAAAATAATCGGTAAGGTGCGCTGATTGCCCTCAGCACTTTCGAGGATAATACAATCATTACCCTGTTGGCCATTGTCTTGAAATCGAGGATCGTAGATTTCCTGGAGCCATGTTTTGACTGAGTGTTGAGTACCAGGACGAATACCGAGAACTAATTCATCCCAATACCCTCTAGCCCAAACTAAGTCTTCTGGCCATTGCTCTTGCTCTTGCGATCGCAACAAGACTTCTTCTACATCTACCCAGGTGTACAATCGAATATCTGATGGAATCATCGTTATATATTCTTTTTAATCCAATTACAAAGCTGATGGAGCCAATTGATTAAGTCTTCTTCATCTTCTTTCTTTATTGATTGACTGTGAGATAATCCTGGGCCGGGTTGAGGGCAATAAGCCCTCTCTCCCTTATTACTGGGGTAAAGTTTGCAGGCGCACCGCTTGCGCGAAGGTCAAAGTTATCGGTCGGTATAGCGCTACGCGCAAGGCAAGAGGAATCCCCCCTAACCCCCCTTAATAAGGGGGGCAGGCAAGAGGCAAAAGTTGACGTGCATTAGCTTAGGTGCGCTTGACCCATTAAGAATTTAATTCGCCACGGGTCGCACTTTGTCAGCTTTTATCAATGTCAAACACCTTAATGCGTAGTGCTATACTATCCGACCAGCACTGTTTTACCCCTCAAAGAAACGATTAGGACAGATTTATTGACCAGAAATTTCTCCCATAGCGGCTCCTACAGAGCATCCCAAAATTCCTGTTCACCGTTGATAACAGGGTCAAAGGTAAAAATTAAAAATATTTTATTATAACTAATTATCGACCAAACAGGCAGCTAAATTAGAAACTATTCCCGGTTTGGCTTCAACCCAATGAGTAATATGATCTCCGGATAATTCCCCTTAATAAAAATCTCCCCATCTGACCATCTGACACCCGATCTATCTTTGACGAGCCATGTCACAGCCCTGCTATCAGTTGAGGGGTTGAGAGCAGTTTTGAGGAGATCACCCTTGACTTATCTCTGATAATCATTTAATGTATCAAGTGTTTGAAAAAATTGGGATTGTGTAATGGTTACAGGGACAACGGTTGAGCCAAAAATCCATCTAACCGAACAACGAACCTACTGGCAGCAAAGGCTATCAGGGGATTTACCATTGTTAGAAATCCCAATAGATTATCCACGTTTATCGGTGTCATCAGTAAAGGAATCAACAGAAGTCACCGAGCTGGATAGAGAGTTTTACCAAGAAATAAAAACCATAAGCGATCGCTTCAAGGTCAGCTCATTTACCTTCCTCCTGACCGCCTTTAAAATTATGTGGCTCCGTTATACGGGCATCGAAGATTTCATCATCGGGTCTGTGGCAACTAGCGTAAAGGAATCCAGGGGTTTGAAGACCTCCCAGGAAGGGGAACACCAGGGTGGAGTTAGGATTAATCCGATTGCCTTGCGGACAGATCTAAGCAGTGATGAAAGCAATGATATCAGTGGGAAAGAAGTTTTAAAGCGGGTTAGCCAAACCGTTGAAGAAGCTGCCTTATATCGAGATTACCCATTTGAGGAACTCCTCAAGGGGATGAACAGAAATGAGGAATTAGCAGAAGAATTAGCAAAAGCCTCGATTTTTCAAGTGATGTTGGTGTGGTGCGATCAACCATTCCCTCACACGCAGACAGCAATTAGCGAAGCAGAACTCAAAGAAATATCAGCCTACACCAGCCAGTGCGATCTAGTGGTGGTAGCTAAAGAAAAAGAAGGAAAATTAACATTAAGCTGGCAATACAACACAGAGTTATTTAAATCCGACTCAATTAGGCGAATGTTGGGGCATTGGCTTTCCTTGCTACAAGCAATGATCGCCAATCCAGACCAATCTATTGCGACGATGCCCCTATTAACTGAAGCCGAACGGCAGCAACTGCTGGTGGAATGGAACGATACCTCAGCAGAGTATCCCCAAGATAAATGTATCCATCAGTTGTTTGAACAGCAAGTTGAACGCACCCCAGATGCAGTAGCTGTAGTATTTGAAGAGGAACAACTAACTTACCGAGAACTGAACCAACGAGCCAATCAACTGGCTCGCTATTTACAAGAACTGGGTGTAGCACCAGAAGTATTGGTGGGGATATGTGTTGAGCGTACGCACCAAATGCTGGTGGGACTATTGGCAATCCTCAAAGCAGGTGGGGCTTATGTGCCCTTAGATCCAGCCTATCCCCAAGAGCGCTTGGCCTATATGTTAGAAGATGCCCAAGCACCAGTATTATTGACTGATTCGTCCTTAGTTACCAATCAAGAGTCATTAGTTGCCGACAAAGAACAATTAACAATAGTTTGCTTAGATACTGATTGGGAACTCATCTCTCAACAAAGCCAGGGAAACACCGATAGTGGCGTAAAGCCCGAAAACTTAGCCTATACAATCTACACCTCTGGTTCCACAGGCAAACCCAAGGGAGTGCAAATTCCTCATCAATCCGTAGTCAACTTTTTAACCTCCATGGCCCAACGGCCTGGATTAAGGTCACAGGATACTCTGGTAGCAGTTACCACCATATCCTTTGATATTGCCGGACTAGAACTTTACCTGCCCCTTAGTGTTGGAGCCAAGATAGTTTTGGTCAGCCGTGAAGTAGCTTCTTCCGGGCAGTTGTTGGGCAAACTGATTAAAGATTGTGACGCTACGGTGATGCAAGCCACTCCAGCCACCTGGTATTTGCTGTTAGCATCCGGTTGGGAAGGTATCCGAGGGTTAAAAATCCTTTGTGGTGGCGAAGCATTACCCTCAGAACTCGCGGATCAGCTCTTAGATAGGAAAGCTTCCCTGTGGAATATGTACGGTCCTACAGAAGCAACTATCTGGTCAACTGTCCACGAAGTAGGCAAACAGAGGCAATCTCAACAAGCTAAAGATGCCCCAGAATCAATCGGCCAACCCATTGCCAATACGCAAATCTATATCCTCGATGCCCATCTGATGCCAGTTCCCATTGGAGTCGTTGGGGAACTACACATTGGTGGCGCTGGTCTGGCTAGAGGTTATCGTAATCGTCCAGATTTAACCAAAGAAAAATTTATTAGCAATCCCTTTGATGCATCAAAATCAGAACGCCTTTACAAAACTGGAGATTTAGCCCGTTACTTGCCTGATGGCAAGATCGAGTTTCTCGGTCGTATCGATCATCAAGTCAAAGTTCGCGGCTTCCGCATTGAACTTGGAGAAATCGAATCAGTCCTGAACCGACATTCTGGAGTACATCAAAGTGTCGTTGTTGCCCAGGAAAACCAAGGCAATGGTGTTTCAGGAGGGGATAAACGGCTGGTAGCTTATATTGTTGCCAATCCCAACTACGAAGGTAGTGAAGAGAAAGACGAAAGCGAAGCCCAAGCTATCCAAGAGCAATGGCAAGAGTTGTGGAACCTGGCTTATAGCCAAGAAGCAACCGAAGCCGATCCCACCTTCAACATCAGTGGTTGGAACGACAGCTATAGTGGTGCGCCTATCCCAGCTACCCACATGCGCGAATGGGTAGAGGGGACAGTTGAGAGGATTCTCTCCTGTAAACCCAACCGTGTACTAGAAATTGGTTGCGGAACTGGGATGTTGTTATTTCGGATTGCGCCCCATACCTCCTCTTACTGCGGTGTAGATATTGCTCCCCAAGCCCTGCGCTATATCCAGGAACAAATGGATAAATTGGAGGGCAGTTGGTCTCATGTCGAGCTGCGCCAGGGTTATGCTGACAAAGCTGTTCAGGAAATTGAAGTAGGAGAATTTGACACCTTAATCATTAACTCAGTGGTGCAACTTTTCCCCGGTATTGATTACTTAGTAGACGTGATTGAAACCGCAGCGAAGTTGCTAAAACCTGGGGGAAGCATTGTCATTGGAGATGTACGTAGTTTGACCTTGTTAGAAGCGTTCCACGCCTCTGTGCAACTCCAGCAAGCTCCCACCTCCTTGACCAAAAAGCAATTGCTGCAGCGAGTGCGCAAAAGTATAGTCCAAGAGGGGCAAATGGCCATCGACCCGGGCTTTTTCACGGCCTTGGGGGCACATCTGCCCCAAATTAGTGACGTCCAAATACAGCTCAGGCGGGGGCGTTACCAGAATGAAATGAGCAAATTCCGCTATGATGCTATTCTTCATGTCGGTAAAGATATTTCTCCGACAGCACAGCCGAGCTGGTTGAACTGGGAAGAGGCGAAAGATAATGGTAATGACAACCATTTGAGGTATATCCAGGAACTACTGGTGGAACAAGAGCCAGAGGTGCTAGGTGTCAAGGGAGTACCTAATGGCCGTTTATCTGAAGAAATTCAGCTTCTGGAACTGCTACACAATGGAGAAACTGCTACGGTAGGTCAACTAAGGGAAAACCTCCAACAGTTAAAGGTCGATGGGATAGAACCAGAAGATTGGTGGGAATTAAGCGATAAACTTCCTTATACCATTGCCATTAACTGGTCTGAGCAGGAAGCTAAAGGGCGCTACGATGTCCTATTTCAAAAAGGCACATCTGCCCCCAAGTTCCCCATGTCCTCCTCTGGTCATTTACCCTGGACAGCCTATGCTAATAATCCCTTACAAGGACAAGTAGCCAGCCAATTGGAACCAGAATTACGCCGTTATTTGCACAAAAATCTACCGGACTACATGGTTCCGGCTGGCTTTGTGACCCTAGAGGAAATGCCTCTGACCCCCAATGGCAAGGTAAACCGCCGGGCACTGCCTGCCCCAGACCGGTCTCGTCCTGATTTGGCAACAGCTCTAGTGATGCCCCAGTCAGAAACAGAGCAAGTAATAGCAAAGGTATGGCAAGAAGTCCTGCAGTTAGAGGTAGTGGGGATTAAGGATAATTTCTTTGAACTAGGTGGTAATTCTTTACTCCTAACCCAGGTTTATAACAAATTAACAGGAACGTTTGGCTCCCAACTATCCATTGTCAAGCTGTTTCAATACTCAACCATACAGAGTTTGGCTCAAAATTTAAGTCAGGTACAAAAAGAAGAACTAACTCTGAGTGACCGTAAACCAAAGAAAAGGAAAACCAAAACTGAAACTGAAATAGCCATCATTGGCATGTCTGGTCGTTTCCCAGGTGCTAATAATATTGATGAATTTTGGCAAAATCTGCGAGATGGGATCGAATCCATTTCCTTTTTTGGTGAGCAGGAATTGGAATTAGAGGACACCACCTTATTGAATCAGCCTAACTACGTCAATGCAGGGGCTTTTTTACCTGGTGTTGAGGAGTTTGATGCTTCTTTCTTTGGCTACAGCGCCAAGGAAGCAGAAATTATGGATCCCCAACAGCGGATTTTCTTAGAATGTGCTTGGGAAGCTCTAGAAACGGCTGGCTACAATCCTCAAACCTATCAAGGAGCGGTAGGGGTTTATGCTGGTTCGGGCATGAATACTTACTTAATCAACAATGTTCATCCTAACCGCAGTTTTTCCCCCCAACGCACCTTTTTAGGTTCAGCCTTCGATCTTCAGGTAAGGTTAGCAAATGGTAAGGATTTTCTGCCCACAAGGGTTTCTTACAAGTTGAATTTAACTGGGCCAAGCGTTAACGTACAAACGGCTTGTTCTACTTCCCTAGTGGCAGTACATATGGCTTGCCAAACTCTGCAAAGCGGCGAATGTGACATAGCTCTGGCAGGAGGTGTTGCGGTTACAGTTCCCCAGAAGACGGGCTATCTCTATCAAGAGGATATGATTTTTTCTGACGATGGTCACTGCCGAGCTTTTGATGCTGAAGCGAAGGGAACTGTGTTTGGGAATGGAGTTGGTATTGTTATCCTCAAATTACTCAGCAAAGCCATTGAAGATGGGGATAATATCCAAGCTGTCATTAAAGGTTCTGCAGTTAATAATGATGGAGCCTTGAAGGTGGGCTATACAGCTCCCAGCGTGGAGGGTCAACTAGAGGTAATTTCATCGGCTATGGCAGAAGCTGAGGTAGATGCTAGTACGGTTACTTATGTAGAAACCCACGGAACAGGAACAGCTCTCGGAGACCCGATTGAAATAGGAGCGCTAAGCCAAGCATTTGCCAAGATTACTGATAAAAAGGGCTTTTGTGCCATTGGCTCAGTAAAAACTAACATTGGACATTTGATTGAAGCAGCAGGAATTGCCGGACTGATTAAAACAGTATTGGCCTTAAAACACAAGCAAATACCGCCAACGCTCCACTTTAAACAAGCTAATCCCAACATTGATTTTGAAAATAGCCCCTTCTACGTTAATACGAAATTTTCTGAATGGGAAAGGAATGGAACTCCCCGCCGCGCTGGAGTGAGTTCTTTTGGGATGGGAGGAACCAATGCCCATGTGGTTTTGGAAGAAGCACCCTCACAATTCAAAATTCAAAATTCAAAATTCAAAAATGAGCGTCCAAGGCATGTTTTGACACTATCGGCGAAAACAGATCAGGCTTTACGAGAGTTGGCACAACGTTATGTCAATTATCTTGATGGTGCTCAAGATGCAGAGTTGGGTGATATTTGTTTTACGGCTAATACAGGACGCAAGCACTTTAACCATCGTTTAGCGGTTGTGGCTGAATCATTACAGCAGCTACAGGAACAATTGGCAGCTTTTCCGCCATCGATGGTTCATGTAGTAAATACTCAGCAAAAACCAAACGCGATCGCTTTTATGTTTACTGGGCAAGGTTCCCAGTATATGGGTATGGGTCGTCAACTCTACGAAACCCAACCTACTTTCCGGGAAGCCCTCGAACGCTGCGACCAAATCCTGCGCTCTTATCTAGACCAATCTTTACTAGAAGTAATTTATCCCGACTCTGACCAGTCACTAGCCACTGATAACTGGTCACTGAATCAGACGGCTTATACCCAACCGGCTTTATTTGCGATCGCATATTCCCTATTCCAGTTGTGGAAATCTTGGGGCATAGAACCCGATGTAGTCATGGGTCATAGCGTAGGGGAATATGTCGCTGCTTGTGTGGCTGGAGTGTTTAGTCTAGAAGATGGCCTGAAACTGATTGCCGAACGGGGAAGGCTAATGCAGGCTTTACCTCAAGATGGGGAGATGGTCTCTTTAATGGCTTCATTAGAACAAGCGATCGCAGCCATTAAACCCTATGAAAAAGATGTTGCTATTGCTGCGATTAATGGCGATGAAAGTATCGTAATTTCTGGAAAACGCGAAGCAATTAATGCCGTTATTACCACCCTGGAAGCTGATGGCATCAAGACCAAAAAATTAACGGTATCCCATGCTTTCCACTCGCCCTTGATGGAGCCAATACTGCAAGAGTTTGAGCATGTGGCTCGACAAATCAGCTTTTCTTCACCACAAATTAAGTTGATTTCCAATGTTACTGGGAAAGTAGCAAAAGAAGAGATAGCAACCCCAGGTTATTGGTGTCGTCATATTCTCCAGCCAGTCCAATTTGCTGCTAGTATGAATACTTTGGAACAGCAGGGTGTGGAAGTATTGCTAGAGATGGGTCCCAAACCAATCCTCTTGGGCATGGGTCGCGACTGTTTACCGGAACATCAGGGATTGTGGCTTCCTAGTTTGCGTCCTCAACAAGATGATTGGCAACAGCTCCTGACCAGTTTGGGTCAACTCTATGTCCAGGGAATATCGGTAGATTGGTTTGGTTTTGATCAAGACTATGGGCGCTGTCGGGAACAACTCCCTACTTATCCCTTCCAGCGGCAACGCTATTGGGTAGAAGCTCCTGATTGGTATCGGCAGGGAGTACTTCCTCAGGCAAATGGTAACGGTAACGGTAATGGTAATGGTAATGGTAATGGTAAAACCAGCTACCACGAAGCACTACCAAAAACCCCCAAGAAATCTCTGGAAAATTGGCTTTATGAGGTAGAGTGGCGTATCAAAGAGCGTCAGAGTTCTGCACTACTCAAGCCGAAGAAGTGGCTCGTATTTACTGATAGTCAAGGAGTTGGCCAGCAGTTAGTTGCCTTACTCCAGTCCCAAGATCACGGATGTACAGTTGTCTTCCCTGGTAAGGAGTACGAACAGATAGCTGAGCAAACCTTCAGGATAGACCCTGCTAATCCTCAACACTATCAGCAGCTCTGGGAGAAAATATCGAACATTGATGGGGTGGTACATCTATGGAGCTTAGATTCCTCCCTTGACCTAGAGTTAGCCTCAAGGATTAGCTGTGGCAGTACTTTATATCTAATCCAAACTCTCCTGAAGCAAGATGGGTTACCTCCTCGCTTATGGTTTGCTACCCGAGGAGCCCAAGCAGTGGGAGCAAATCCTGCTGTGCCTGGAGTGGCTCAATCTCCCTTATGGGGCATGGGAAAAGTTATTGCTTTAGAATACCCAGAATTCAATTCCGTCCTGGTGGATTTAGACCCCAACCCAGCAGTGGATGAGATACAAACCCTATGGGAAGAAATTCAGTCAGAGGATAAAGAAGACCAAGTAGCATTTCGCAACCAAGCTCGTTATGTAGCTAGGCTAGTATCTCGATCCCCTGTTGTTGAAACAAACAAGCCTCTGGTGTTCCACAATGATCGCAGCTATCTAATTACTGGTGGTTTAGGAGATTTAGGTTTACTGGTAGCCCAGTGGATGGTGGAACAAGGGGCAAAAAACCTGGTGCTAGTAGGACGAAGTAGCCCTAAACCAGCGATCGAGCATAAGTTAAAAAAGCTAGAAAACTCAGGTGCTCGGGTGGTAGTAGCCCAAGCAGATGTGTCTAATGCAGGGCAAGTTACCGAGTTACTAACTAAGATAGAGCAATCCTCGCTTCCTCTAGGGGGTATAGTTCACGCCGCTGGAGTTGTTGAGTTCAGCGGACTGTCGCAGCAAGATTGGCAGCGCTTTGCCCAAGTTCTGGTTGCCAAAGTACAGGGAACGTGGAATCTACATGCTCTTACCCAAAACCAGCCTTTGGATTTCTTTGTCTGTTTTTCCTCCATTGCCTCCTTATTAGGTTCTCACGGTCTAGGGAGCTATGGGGCAGCTAATGCCTTTCTCGATTCAATAGCAGCTCATCGTCAAGCCTTGGGATTACCTGCTTTAACCGTTAATTGGGGACCTTGGGGTGAGCTAGGAATGGGGGCAAAACTGAGTACTGACCATCAGGGGCGAATAGCTGCTTGGGGGCTGGCAAACGTAGCTCCAAAGCAGGGATTGTTTGCACTGGAACAACTGCTTCAACAAGATCTAGCACAAGTAGGTGTAATGTCAGTGGACTGGGATAAGTGGCTACGGCAATTCCACAGTCTGCCACCTTTCTATGAAGATGTTGCGCCAAATACTACTGTAAATACTACTGTCAGGGAAACAAATCTTGATTTTAAGACAGAATTAGAGGCAGTTCCGGCTAAGCAACGTCGGGATTTGTTAGTAGAGCGCGTTCGTACCCAAGTTGCTAAAACCTTAGGATTAAGTTCTCCAGATCAAATAGAACTGGGGCAAAGGTTAATTGATTTGGGTCTGGATTCTCTAATGGCAGTTCAGTTGAGGAATCATCTCCAATCTAGCGTGGGCTGCTCTCTACGTTCAACTGTACTATTTGACTATCCAACCATAGAGGCAATGGTTGATTATTTATCCCAAGAAGTTTTTGCTGATCTCGATTCGCCAAGCCTAGCAACCCAAAATAATTCCACCGGTAACGACTCCTTCCTTTCTACCTTAGTGCCCATTCAGCCCGAGGGGTCAAAGCCTCCTTTATTCTTGGTTTCCGGAATTCTTGGCAATGTCTTTGACTTCCAGCAGTTGGCACGTCATCTAGATTCGGAACAACCGTTATATGGTTTGCGTACCCTTGGTCTTGAGGAGGACTTCCAACCTTATACTCGTATGGCAGATATTGCTGCCCACCATATTAAAGCCCTACAAGCAGTTCAACCCAACGGCCCCTATCTACTAGGGGGTCATTCTTTTGGAGGCAAAGTGGCTTTCGAGATGGCTCAACAATTATGGAATCAAGGACAGGAAGTATCTTTGCTGGCCATGATGGATATTCAGGTAGAGGTTCCGGCTCCAGAAAAAGATGCAGCTCAATGGGATAATACCAAGTGCATAACCAACCTAGCCAGTATTTATGAAAGCATTTTGGGTCAAAACCTCAAGATTTCGCCAAAAATACTCCAGTCTCTAGATGGAGATGAACAACTGAGTTATCTCCTGGAACAATTGCAAAAGGCTGGACAGATGTTGAGCAAAACTGAGTTGAAGCGAATTCTGGCAGTTTATAAGGCTAATACTCAAGCCAGTGCGAGCTATCTACCCCAGAAGATTGATTCAACTCCGATTAACTTCTTCCGAGCCAGTGAGGTTGGTGCTTTAGGGGATTATTTACCTAATCAGTTAACTACCCTAAAAGATCCAACCTGGGGCTGGGACCGACTTTCTGCTCAACCCTTAGAATTTCATGTTGTCCCAGGGAACCATTTCTCTATGGTAACCGAACCCCATATTTCAGTTTTAGCTCAACAGCTACAATACTGCCTAGATAAAGCACAGGCAAGAGTAGGTTAGTCTTTTCTATTTCCCTGCCTCAGCTAGGAAAAGCCTAGCTGAGGATTTCACCTCAAATTGGGGGGTGCATCTCAATGCATGGAAAAATACGACCATTGAAGGCTAAAAAACTTCTACAGTTCCCTCAGTGATAGATTTACAACTTTGAGATGCACCCAAATTGGGAGCTTAAGCAAGATGCTTGTAAACACAGATAGTATCGGAAACATGAGTAAAACAGATACAGTTCAGTGGGTCTATAGTTCCGAGAATAATCAGGAATTAACTGAACGCTATGACATCTGGGCCAAGGACTACGAGCAAGACCTAGATGATGCATTTGGTTATGTCGGGCCAGAGCCTGCAGCGGAGGTATTGGTCAACTATGTCTCCAAAGATGCCAAGATTTTAGATGCCGGAGCAGGTACAGGCTTGGTCGGGCAGTTTCTGCACCAGCGCGGTTACCATTGCCTAGAGGCGATGGACATATCGTCAGGCATGCTAGAGGAGGCTCGGAAAAAGAATGTTTACACCAGTTTCCACCAACAAGTTTTGGGTGAACCCTTGGATTTTCCCTCAGCCACCTTTGATGCCATCATTAGTGTTGGGGTTTTTACTTATGGACATGTCAAAAGTAACGCATTTGACGAACTGATCCGTATTACCAAGCCAGGGGGATACATTGTTGTTACCATGCCTACCGATCTGTATGAGAGTAACGAGTTCAAACCAAAGCTGACTGCCCTAGAGGAGTCTGGTCAATGGGAAATGGTTACAGCGACAAAGAAATTTCTTACCCATCAAAAGAAAGACACTGGTGTTTATTTAAAAGTTTGGGTTTACAAAGTTTTTTAAGAGCACAATATCAACAATAAATCATCTAAGAATAGTAGGGAAAGCGGATTTTTTTTTGATGAACTATCAAAACCTTGAAAAATCAGAAAATAAGCCCAAAATTGTGGTATTATGGGCTACACCTAGATCTGTATCAACCCCTTTCGAGAGAACTTTTTCACAACGCCCAGATACAGCAATCATTGATGAACCATTCCTTGATGTTTATTACTTTAGCAAATGGCGGCGTTCCAATCGCTTTGGCGATTGTGAACAGCGCCAAGATTACCAACCTACTCAGGTACTTGAAGAAATAAAATCAAAGGCGGAGGCAGCTCCTCTAATTTTTATGAAAGAGATGGCTTACCAAGGAATGCCATACATAGATCAGGGTTTTCTCGCTTCTGTGATCAATACTTTTATTGTGCGTCATCCTCATGAGGTAATGGCTTCCTGGTATCGGGTCAATGAGTCTCCTACAAATGAAGAGTTTGGTTTTGATGCCTTGAAACAAATGTGGCAAATAGTAACTGAGCAATTAGAACAGAAACCAATCCTTGTTGAAGCTAATTCCTTCCGTCGTGATCCCCAAAAATTTTTGAGCGAGTATTGCCAACGCATAGGAGTTAAGTTTTACCCCCAAATGTTGAGTTGGAATGAGTATAAATGGAGGGAATGTCAGCCTGATGAAATGGAGAGTCGAGCTAAATGGTATAAAACTTTAGACGGTAGTAGTGGGATTGTGCCACCAACTCAAGAAAAAGTGCAAATTCGTCCTGAAGATGCCGGGATGGTTGAGGGAGCACAGAAAGTTTATGAAGAGCTTTCTGATTTCGCAATTATTTGATGGGGTAGGAATATGAATAAAGAAAAATTTTTACAAGGTCGCGTAGCAATAGTAACTGGCGGGACATCGGGTATCGGTAAAGCCGTCGCTCTTGCTTTAGCAGAAGTTGGGGCTAACGTAGCCATTGGCTCCCGCTCTGCTGAGAAAAGTTCTTGCCAAACAGAAATTGAGGCAAAGGGGGTTAAGGCTTTAGCAATGACCCTAGATGTCTCTTCTACTGATTCAGTTGAGACTTTTTGCAATAATGTATTCAAAACTTTTGGTCAAGTCGATATCCTGGTCAATGCTGCTGGAATAACCTACCTGCATAAAATCTGCGAGCATCCTGATCAAGACTGGTATCGTGTTATTGATGTTAATCTCAATGGTATTTATCGTACTATCAAGTTTTGTTTGCCAGGAATGATCGAACGCAAGTGGGGTCGCATTATCAACATTGCTTCTACTGCTGCCTCAGTTGGTAATCCTAATGTTCCTGCCTATTGTGCTTCTAAAGCAGCAGTGGTTGGGCTAACTCGTTGTGTGGCTTTAGAGGGAGCGCCTCATGGGGTATCCTGCAATGCTATTAGTCCGGGTTGGGTAGAAACTGAGCTTGGCAAAAATTGTATGAGAGAGTTTGCTGAATCTGAAGGTCGAAGTTTTGCGGAATATTTTGAAGACGTTAAGCAGAGCTACCCCCAGAAAAGGATCATACAGCCTAAAGAAATTGGCGAACTAGCTGCTTTTCTCTGCCGCGATGAGGCAGTGGGTATGACAATGCAGGAGCTAACTGTATCTGCGGGGTCTCTATGGTAATAAAAAGAATTGGTAATTGATAGTTTTGAACAGTTCTAGATTCGTCGCAGCAATGCTAAATTTACTGAACTTCACGGGTTGTTTTATCTTTAAGATCAAGAAGACTACCTTTATACCCGTAGGGTTAGCGTTTGAAGTTTGATAGATGGTTTCCTAGTAGTAAGCTGTGTTTCGTATGCCTTAATTGTGTCGATTTTTTGCCTTGTTAAGCAATAGGAAATTAACGGTACATAAAGACTTAAAAAATAATGCAATATCACGCTAATAAATGCCAAACAAATGAGTAAAAAAACAGATACGGTACATTGGGTCTACAGTTCTAAAAACAATCAAGAATTAGCCGAAAGGTATGATGTATGGGCTAAGGAGTACGAGCAAGATTTGCTGCCCGAGAACTATACCGGACCAGAACCAGCTATCGAGGTTTTGGTCAAGTATCTCTCTAAAGAAGCCAAAATTTTAGATGCTGGGGCGGGAACTGGGCTAGTCGGGCAACTTTTGCATCAGCGCGGATATGGCAATCTAGAGGCAATGGATATTTCAGCAGGGATGCTGGAAGAAGCGAGAAAAAAGAACGTTTACATCGCACTTCACCAAGGAATATTGGGCGAACCTTTAGCGTTGGCAACTGACACCTTTGATGGGATTATTAGCGTCGGAACCTTCACATTAGGCCATGCTCCCAGCAGTGGTTTTGATGAACTAATTCGTATTACTAAGCCAGGGGGATATATCATTTTTACTATTCGTCCCGATTATTACCAGAATAGTGATTTTAAAGAAAAGCAACCAGCCCTAGAAGCTGCTGGTAAATGGACGTTAGTTGAAAAAGGAGAGCCATTTCTAAACTTACCGGAAGCTGAACCAGATATTTATTTACAAGTCTGGGCCTATAAAGTTTGCTAGTTCTTGGTATCAAACTAGAAGGAACAGAAAAACAAATGCTTAAATTACAGAAAGAGTTAATTCAAAGCGATCGCTTTCTAACTCTTGCCGGGAAGCGGTTTCATTACATCTGGTTATATGACCATTGTTTGTGTCCTAAGTGTTATCATCCCAGTTCGTTTCAGAAAATTAACGATCTCAGCGATCGCCTAGAACTGCCAAAACCCAAATCCGTGCAGTTCCAAGATGAAAAACTCATCATTGACTGGGATGAAGACCCTGCCCACCGCAGTATTTTTCCCCGATCTTGGCTCCTGAGTCGTGCCTACGACCCCAAACCGGAACCTAGGTTATCTCCTAGGGAAAAGCAACTTTGGGACAAAGCTTGGTTAGATGCCAATCCACCAGATTGGTGTGAATATGGTAATGGTTCTTTTGAATGCTGGATGAATCAACTTTCTACCCTAGGGTTTACCCTATTGCGAAAAATGCCTTGGGAGAAGTTAGAGACTTTCGTCTCTTCCATTGGACCAATTTACTATCTAGCTCAATACGGACGCTACTCCACAGTTAATGCGATCCCAAATGGTCAAGACTTGTCTCTCTCAGCAGCGGGTAATGCCTTATCACCCCATACGGATATCACCTTCCTCCCTACCCCACCCATTGTCCAACTGCTCTATTGTGTGGAAAATGAAGCTTCTGGGGGTGAGTCCACCGTAGTAGACGGGTTTCGTGTGGCTCAGGATTTTCGTCAAGATTATCCCCACTACTTTGAAATTTTGGCTCGAACCCCTGTCACCTTTTGGCAACTGTACCAGGACTGGGATTATTATGTTTCCCAGACAAAACCGATTATCAAACTAAACGACACTGAGGAAGTAACTAACATCTTCTTCAGCCACAAAAATTTGGGATTAGATTTACCATTCGAGCAGATGGAAAGCTTTTATGAAGCTTACTATGGGTTCTTTCGCTACCTAAAAAAACCGGCTTACGAATACTGTTTTCGGATGCAAGCTGGAGACTGCCTGTTAGTGCAGAATTGGAGAATTATGCATGGACGCAAAGCTTTTGACGCCAGTTCTGGATCTAGACACCTGGAAACAGCATATATGGATTGGAACTACTTTGCGGGACGACAGGATTTCCACCAGGTTCAGTCTTTTTAAAGATAAGCAATAGGATTATGGAATTATGACTATCACGGGTTATACAAGAATGGATACCCTGACTAAGGAACAGTGGGATTTTACGAATCAATGTTTTGAAGAACTTGTAAACAGTCTGACAGACCGAATTGTTAAAACATTGCTAGACTTGCGCGGTCATAAGATGGGAAGTCAAGTAGACCGCTTAGAACATTGCTTACAAACAGCCACTCGGGCATTCCGGGATGGTGCTGATGAAGAAATGGTTGTTTGTGCCCTGCTACACGATATTGGTGATGACCTCGCGCCCTACAATCACGGTCAAGTGGCCGCCGCAATTTTACGGCCTTATGTGTCTCCGGAAAATGCCTGGATGATAGAACATCACGAAGTGTTTCAAGGCTATTACTTTCAGCACTTTATTGGTGGCGATCGCCATGAGCGCAACAAGTTCAAAGGTCATCCGGCTTTTGAGCAAACCATTATTTTCTGCGATCGCTGGGATCAATTATCTTTTGACCCTAATTATGACACCATGTCTCTGTCTGATTTCCGACCGATGCTCGATTCTGTTTTCAGTCGCCAACCCATTATTTAGCAGAAAAAGGATTGCCAATAAAGTTATTTTTTAAAACAATAATTATGGATTATAAAACTGTTCTCCAAGAAAAACAACACCATAGTCAACGGTTAAATCCCAAGCGATTTGCTAAAATCTCAGAACGAATAGATCGATGCGATATTCCTGTTGAAGCTTGGATTCCTCTGCTGGAAAATGCCATGTTACAGACTTGGAAAGGGATAATTCTGAATAAGTCCGTAACCGAAATTGGGGTCTACCCTATGTTAATCCACGAACTCCAACCAAAAACGATTATCGAACTTGGTGCATTTAACGGAGGAAGTGCCATTTGGTTGGCGGATCATTTGGAACTATTTGGCATAAAAGGTAGAGTCTATTCGATGGATATCGATCTCTCGCTTTTAGACGAGGGAGCAAAACAAGACTCTCGGGTGCATTTTTTGCAGGGAGATTCCAATGACTTGGCTGCTACCTTTCCTGGTCAAATGCTTTGGGATCTGCCTCATCCTTGGTTGCTGATTGAAGACTCCCACGTCAATCTGGTTGGTATCCTAGAATATTTTCATCAAAATGGCTTTCAGAGTGGAGACTACTTAATTGTTGAGGACACGAGCCAATCAATGTGGGATTATTGGCGCAAACACTGGGATGATGCTGCCGAAGTTGAGGAAGGAGCGCGGAAACTGAAGGATTTGAGGGATTGGTTGAAAAACCACGAAGACGACTATCTGATAGATACCTACTATCAGGATATGTACGGCTACAACGGGTCAAAAAACTGGAACTCGATTCTCAAGAGAGTTTGAATTGAAAGGTGTTAGTCGAGTAGGGTGCGTAATTAACGCACCCTACTAGCTGATCTCCCCCCAGACCGAGCAACCGATTATCCCTTACTCCCCTTAATCGACCACTCCCCTCACCCCTGACAACAAACCGTCACCGGTCAAGTCAACCGGCAAAATCAAAGTTTTATTGCGCAGAATAATTTTTGAAACCAAAATGCTTGATAATGAACTTCACGAATTTAACAGACTTAACTCAAGTTCACATCTACTACCGGATTCACTATGTCCTTACCCAACTTGATTGACAAGTCCACAGCCGTTGACCAACTCCAATTAACCCATCGGCCTCGACGTCTGCGCCGTACAGCAGCCTTACGTCGGATGGTTCAAGAGACTCAACTGACGGTTAATGACCTGATTTATCCAGTATTTGTGATGGAAGGTCAGGGTCTAAAACCAGAAGTGAAGTCCATGCCAGGGTGTTACCGCTATTCTCTGGACTTATTGCTCAAAGAAGTAACCGAGGCATTTGAGCTGGGGATTAATGCGATCGCACTTTTCCCCCTCATCCCCCAGGACTTGAAAGATGCTACCGGTACTGAAAGCTACAACCCTGATGGATTAATTCAACGCACCATCAGAGCAATTAAGCAAGAAGTTCCAGAGCTGGTAGTGATTACCGATGTTGCCCTTGATCCCTTTTCCAGTGATGGTCATGATGGCATTGTCACCGAAGATGGCACTATCCTAAATGACGCCACCGTGGAAGTTTTGATAAAAATGGCCTTATCTCAAGCTGCAGCTGGGGCAGATATGGTAGCGCCTTCCGACATGATGGATGGACGCATTGGTGCAATTCGTAAAGCTCTAGATGGTGAAGGCTACACTGATGTCGGAATTTTGGCCTATTCAGCTAAATACGCCTCCGCTTATTATGGACCATTCCGGGATGCCCTAGATTCAGCTCCTAAATTTGGTGACAAAAAGACTTACCAAATGGATCCCGCTAACGCCCTTGAAGCCCTAAAAGAAATTGACTTAGATATCTCAGAAGGGGCAGATATGGTGATGGTTAAGCCAGCTTTAGCCTATATGGATGTTATCCACCGGGTGAGACAGCATACTAATTTACCCGTTGCTGCATACAATGTTAGTGGTGAGTACGCCATGATTAAAGCAGCCGGTCAGAATGGCTGGATTGATGAGAAAAAAGTCATGATGGAAACCCTGACTAGCATGAAGCGGGCTGGTGCTGACTTAATATTGACCTATTTTGCCAAAGAAGTAGCTACAATCCTGCAGTAAGGCATTGAACCGTAGTTAGCGGTCAGTTATCAGCGGTCAGCGGTCAGCGGTCAGCGGTCAGCGGTCAGCCTTTTGCCTTTGGTTAATAGCTGATACTCGACACGCTGATAGCTTGTAACTGATCGCTGATAGCTGATCGCTGACCGCTGAATGCTTACCTAGGCTGTAGTCTGTAGACTATAGGGAAAAACACAAGCAAGCCTATAGTTGATAGTCTAGAGTCGAGAAAGGAAAAGTCGCTAGGTTACACATAATATGGTGGTGAAGCAAAATGAGCTAGAGCAATGCTATAGAGTTCTTGAACTGGAGCCTGGAGCATCACCGGAAGAAGTGAACCAGGCTTACAAGGATTTAGCATTTATTTGGCATCCCGATCGTGTTCCTGAGGATAATCCTCGCCTCAAGCAAAAAGCTGAAGAAAAACTTAAGTTACTCAATCAGGCACGAGAAAAATTGCGATCGCATCATAAATCACCCACTGCTTCACAAAAACAAGCTAGGGGCAGAACACAGTATCGGAATTATCGTAATTCAAATCCAAGACCAAAACCACCACCATCACCTCAGCCAAACCCACCAAACTATTACAAATACAAACAACCAGAACGATCTAGAGCCCAACCATCGACGACCGCTCAACCTCGGACTCCCAAGACTCCTACTAACGCTAGAGCCCAACCATACACTCCCGCCCAACCTCGGACTCCCAAGACCCCTGCTGAATCAAGAGCTCAACCATACACTCCCGCCCAACCTCAGAATCCCAAGCCCCCTGCTGAATCAAGAGCCCAACCATCCACTCCCGCCCAAACTCGGACTACTCAAGCCCAAGCTCGGACTGCCCAGCCCCCCGGTAATTCTAGAACCCAGCCATCGACGACCGCCCAAACTCGGACTCCCAAAGCCCCTCCTGACTTGAGTGGTGCTGATTTTAGGGGAGCAGACCTCAAAGAAAGAGACTTCTCAAATCGGAATCTCCAATCCGCTAACTTAAGTCAGGCTAACCTAAAAGACTGCTTTCTCCATCGGGTCAATCTTGCTGAGGCTAACCTCGAAGGTGCTAATCTATTTAGAGCCAATTTATTTCAAGCTAACCTCAGTAAGGCTAACTTACGAGAGGCTAATCTGATTGGAGCTGATTTGAGTGGAGCTGATTTGAGTGGAGCTGACATGAGTGGAGCTAAAGTGGGTTCTAATGGTAAGCTCTTGGTAAAACTGACAGGGGCAAACCTAACCGGGGCAGTTTTGCCCGATGGCAGTATCCACAACTAATACCAACTCTGTAGTAGATCGATAGCAAAAAGAACAGCAAATTTGAATTAAATTTCAACTATTGATCATCTTGCTCATCCCTTTCCAAATCTGGGAAGGGGAGAACAGGCAATCTCTCCCCTCGAAACACTTCCTCACTACTAATACCTGTGGTTTCTAACCATGAACCGATAGCTTGTATTGAGAGTATACCTAAGAGCATTGGAGCAGTGCCTAGACTTACGAAGAATTTCGTGGGCATTTCTAATGTAAACAGGTCTGCTGACCTGATTTCTGGTATTTCGGGTTTAGAAGAAGACATCTGGGTTAGTTTTAGTACAAAAGAACTAAACAAAGGCGAAAATTTAACATCGGGTGCCTTGAGCAGGAGTTACGCAGCAATGGGCTGCTACCGAAGTAGTATTGACTTGAGAACCCATTACCATTTAGTCCTGTGAGTGAGAATTTCAACCTCTATTGTCAGCTACATTAATTTTATTTGCCCAACAAATCAGTAATCCAGGACTTACGCAAGTGCCCCCTAAATCCCCCAATTCTGGGGGACTTTGACATCATTACCCCCCAAAATTGGGGGGCAGGGGGGCAAAAACAACTAAACTCCGTAAGTCCTATAGTTTTAACAAAATTGTGCTTAAATCAAGGCGAGCATCTAAGATATGAAGAAATCATTCGTCCGTTACCAGTCCAGTTAATCAATTTGTGATGTTGGATGTCGATCAGCGTCTCCCAAAAGCTCCTCCGTCCTCCCTTGCCAAGTGGGCTTATTGTGCCATTAGGCAACCTGGGTTATCCATACGAATCCGTTTGCGAGGGAACAATTTGCACATTCTCTGTGAACACCCTCAGGGAGTAGAAGCCAATAAGGTGGTCAACCGCCTGATCAAAGCCCTGAAACTCCAACAGGGAGAAGTTCAGTTTCCCCTAGACTTAGTAAACCCGATCTATCAAATAATTGTTTATGGGCGTCGAGTGGGGCACAAGCGTCCAGACTGGATTAAGCAAATCGCTATCAAACTACCGACCGATGATGCCACTAATGCTTCTAACCAATCTTCTCAGAGGTCTTTCGATGCCATAACCACTGATGCGGAATTAACTGTCTCAAACGAAAGTCTTGCCCGTTCTGGTTCTCCAGATGCGATCGCTCGTTATCTCAGTGAATCCCTCAGTTACCTAGGTGTCAGTGTTAAAGTCCGGATCCAACACCAAGATTCCAAAGCTAGAAGATTTTCAAGGGCAAGTTCTAACCTTAAACAAACTAACCTTCACCCTTCACCCCCTAACCGACGGCTCTGGATAATTTGTAATTCTAACTACAGCCCCGATCCCTCCTTACTATCTGAGCCCATCATCGACCGGTTACATTCCTTGCAACTCCAAGGGTTTCGAGATGCCCTGATTTGCTTTCAGGTAAGTGGCGAAGCCACTCCTGATTGGAAGCTGCGAGTGGATTTGACCCCTCCAGAAGAAGTCCTGAAGGAATGGGCTCGTTGGGGAGATGTAGAAGCAATCCAGCGGTTATTAAATCAGGGGTTAGCAGCGGTAGGAATAACCGTTAGAGCCATTCTTAAAGAAAGCACCCTACATGTATTTTGTAGCGTCATCCACCGCCGGAAAACTATTGCCCCAGAAAAAGAAACTGTAGTCAGTGCCATTGCCTCAGTACTGGATTTAATCGCTCCTCAAGGAATCCAGGGTGCAACTATTTATGGTGTAGAGTCAAGTCAGTTCCCTAGTCAAACCTTACTGTCTCAGGAAGCTGACTCTCTCCAATACCCCTTTGGAAACAATGGTCAAGCTGCCAACAATTCCTTACTGCCAGAAACCGAATCCCCAGCCTGGATTCACTGGCTCAACTTACCAGCAGGAGACCACCAGAGTTTAGGAGAATCCACCTATTCCTTAGCCCAAACAGGGCATCACGATGCCTTGACCTTTTTGTTGGAACGCTTACTCAATCCCGACATTGACCAACGATTGGTAACAGGTGGAATCAGGGTAAAAATTCGCCGTAAACAAGACTTGTTGCACATCATGAGCGAGGCAACGGTCTGTCCTCGAAAATCTAAGGTCACTCGAAAAATTACCCGCTTCCTAGAGCAGCTGGCTATGTCCGAAATTACTGGCTTACGGCTTTATGGACGTCGCGCTGGTGCTACCTCCCCCTCCTGGAACTATGGGGTGGATTTTGTTCATCGACAGCGTCTAGTCCCAGAAGCTACCCCAGAGTTTGCTGCCTCAGATGCCTACCTCAGTGATTTGGTAACTCCAACTGGGGAACCAGTACTGCGTCGTGATCTAACCCACGACGATCTCAACCAGGGTTTAAAAGGAGCAGTTAATGGTGTAGTTTACATACTCCAGCGTTTGCTATGCTACTCTCAGCTATTTGTACCCACTGTAGAAAACCAAGACATGGCAGCCTTCTCAAACAAGAGACAGGCAAAGGGGAAATTATCTATCCAAGGCGTAGCAGTAGCCATGGTATGGGGCGTAGCAGGATTACTACTAACACTGATCACAGATTGGCGTTTTAGTGAGCTCCTACAGTCTCAAGCCTCACCGTCAGCGGAAGTAAAGGCAGTGACTCACTCATCAGCCAAACCCATTGCTTTGCCCCAAATATCTTTACAAAAAGGGGCAGGTCTCGGGACTGCAAACTTCAACACCTCTGGTTTTACTGCTCCTGGGGATACCATGGTGATTGTGAATGAAAACGGCAATGCTACCATGGCAGCCATGCTGGCCGCAGCGCGATCGCCCAATCCTTCATTCAATAACCAGATGTTAGATGAAAAGCTAGCTCTGTACCAACAACGCCTGCTTCAAAGTGGTATCCCTGATGTACTGATTATGGGGAGTTCCAGAGCTATGCGGGGAATCGATCCCATTGCCCTGCAAGATGCCTTAGAAGAGCAGGGCTATCCTGACATTGACGTGTTTAACTTTGGGGTTAATGGTGCCACAGCTCAGGTAGTAGACTTCATGGTTCGGCGCGTCTTAACTCCGGAGCAACTGCCTAAATTGATTATTTGGGCTGATGGGGTAAGAGCCTTTAACAATGGTCGAGTTGATGCTACCTACAACTCGATTATCGCATCACCAGGCTACCAAGCTCTAATGGCAGGAGTTTTTCCGAACCGTACTAAACAACCACCATTACCGACAGATGCCAAAGACCAACCTCTAGAGGTTTTGAATGATAGTTATCAGTTCATCAGTGGCTGGCTAAATCAGTCAATAGCCAAAATTTCGTTAACTTATCCTCACCGAAGCCAGCTCAAATCTCTGTTACGGGAAAAGTTGCTTGACCTAGAAAAGTTCCTGCAATCAGAAACAACCCAGACTGCCAACAAGCCTCAACATACATTATCCCCAACCTGGAAAATTGACTTTGATGGCTTCCTTCCCCTGTCAACTCGTTTTAACACCGCTACCTACTACCAGAAACATCCTAAAGTTCCCGGTATTTATGATGGTGATTACCGGTATTTTCAGCTAGGAGGTCAGCAAGACAGAGCCCTAAGAAACTTGCTGGAATTTGCCCAGAAGCATGACGTTAGTATCGTTATGGTCAACCTACCCCTGACCAAAGAATATTTAGATCCAGTGCGGAGCAAATATGAGAAACAATTTCAGCGATACATGTACAACTTGGATTTAGAAGGGGGATTGATTTTCAGAGATTTCAACAAGATGTTGCTAACTAAACATGACTACTTTTCCGACCCCAGTCATCTCAACCGCTATGGTGCTTACCAAGTTTCTAACCAGTTGGCTAAAGATCCAATGATGCCTTGGTCATTAGTGATTAATCATTAGGGATTAATCATTAATTATTAAGTTTTAAATTGACGAACAAACCCTAATTATATGGGTGCATCTCACTGTCTTGATGCAGTCGCTCATGGGAGACCCCCAAGACCGTAATGGTGCGTTTTCCGTGATGGCGAGCAATCCCTTGCCATCACGGGTCGCACCTCTGCATCGCTTTTTAAATTAGGCAAAATTATAATAAGATTCCCATAATTCCCATACTTCCCAGCCTCCCCACCCTGCCCACACTTCCCACACTTCCCTTCTTTTTTACAAATATGAGATGCACCCAATTATATAGCGGTTTGCAATTAAGCTAATTACCATAAGAACAAGTAGTGACTAGTGACTAGTCACTAGTCACTAGTCAAGATTCGTAATTATACTTAACCTACACGCAAACCGCTATAAGTATTCAAACCGAAACGATATTAACCCTTCAGCCTACCCTAGGGTAACGCTATCAGGCGAACATCCTTCATCCTTTATCTTTATGTCATTTATTTCGATTACCTACAGCTGTTTCTTGCTAGCAGTTTTGGGAATCTACTGGTTGGTGCAACGTTCTACAGCTGCCACAGGTTCTCCCAAACTAAAACTTTTGGTTTTATTAATTAGCAGTCTAATCTTTTATGCTTCACTACAAATCCAATACATTCCCCTGTTGGTATTGATTACCCTAATTAATTTTTACTTTGGACAAGCACTTGGGGCGAATACAGTTCCTGGTTCCCATGCTACTAATTATCATCTCTCCAATGAAGAATGGCTATTGGCTGATAGTTTTTGGAATAACCGACGGTCAAGACTATTGTGGCTAGGGATATTCCTAAATGTTATCTTTTTGCTGGGCTTCAAGTATATTCCTTTTCTCTTGTCAAATTTGGCAGTAATCCTCAACTTTTCCCTTGCCCAAGATGGGGCTAATTGGATTAAGGATAACTTAATTGTTCCTCTAGGAATCTCGTTTTTTATCTTTGAGGGCATTGCTTATATCATTGATGTCTATCGTGGTGCTCCTGCCACTCGTAATCTACTACAGTTTGCTGCTTATAAGTTGTTTTTTCCTAAACTGATTTCTGGTCCAATTACTCGTTATCATCCGTTTGCTCTTGAACTTAAAACCTTACAATTTCCAAGTCTTGACCGAGCAACAGAAGGACTTTGGTTGATTACATCTGGTGCGATTAAAAAGGCACTGTTAGCCGACCACATCGGTATTTTTGTTGATTTGTGTTTTGGTAATATAGAACGGGCTGGTAGTGGAGATTTATGGTTAGCTATCTTTGCCTACGGTTTACAACTCTATTTCGATTTCAGCGGCTATGTAGACATTGCCCGTGGTAGTGCAGTGTTACTGGGCATTAATCTTCCAGAAAACTTTGATTTTCCCTATTTCAGTATCAGCATTGCGGATTTCTGGCGTCGCTGGCACATCACTCTAGGGGATTGGATCCGTAACTATCTCTACTTTCCCTTGGGCGGTTCCCGTAAAGGGGTTGCTCGTACCTGCGTTAACTTATTCATTGTAATGGTCATTATTGGTATCTGGCATGGAGCAGCTTGGGGATTTGTGGCCTGGGGTGGCTTGCATGGTCTGGCGTTAGTTCTTCATCGCTTGACCGAAGCTTTCTGTGAAAATAGAGATGGGATAAAACGTTGGTGGCAAAGTTGGTCAGGGGTCTTGGTCAGCTGGTTTTTGACCCAATTTATGGTGTTTACTGCCTGGATTTTTTTCCGCATCCCCAATCTCAAACAAGCCAGTTTAGTCATCCAGAATCTCTGGAGTCACCCAGCTGACATCCAATTTTCTCAAAAAGTCTACTTAACCGCTATTGGTATGGAACGCTTCTGGGTGGTTCTCCTGTTAGTTAGCTTAGCAGCCTCAATGGCTGGGGTTTACAGTATCCGAAGGGGTCTGAAATTACAACTCAACTGGCCGGTGAAGTTGTTGTTGGTGCCAGTAGGTCTCTACGTAGTTTGGTTGTTTGCTCCTCAGAGTGGTCTCCCTTACATTTATTTCGATTTTTGAAGTTACTTAAATAAAGATTAATTAAAGCAAATAAATGTGTAATTAATTTAAAAAATGCAAAATAAACCAAGTAAAAATTTCGTTGATATTAAGAAATATCAAAAAAAGTGGAGATTCAAGATTAGTGTTAATAGTATTAATTATAAGCCAAGGCAAGAAGACTATTCTCTTGGTGCGCGTTCACGCTTGTCGGTAAACCCGACCGGGGTCGCACCGCATCTTCACCTTGGGCAATTTCCGTTAATTGCCATAATATTTGAACCATGACAACTACATTAAGAGGTCGTGAAAGCGGCAATCTTTGGGATCGGTTTTGCAACTGGATCACTTCCACCAATAACCGCCTCTACGTGGGCTGGTTCGGTGTTTTGATGATCCCTTGCTTGCTAACCGCTACCATCTGCTTTATCATAGCCTTCATCGCTGCTCCTCCGGTGGACATCGACGGTATCCGTGAACCGGTGGCTGGCTCTCTGATCTACGGTAACAACATCATTTCTGGTGCGGTTGTACCTTCCTCAAATGCGATAGGCTTGCACTTCTACCCGATTTGGGAAGCCGCTTCCTTGGATGAATGGTTATACAACGGTGGCCCTTACCAGCTGATTGTGTTCCACTTCCTAGTTGGCATCTTCTGCTGGATGGGTCGTCAGTGGGAGCTGAGCTATCGTCTGGGTATGCGTCCTTGGATTTGCGTAGCTTACAGTGCCCCTGTGGCTGCTGCTACCTCTGTTTTCCTGATCTATCCCATTGGTCAAGGCAGTTTCTCTGATGGCATGCCTCTGGGAATCAGTGGTACCTTCAACTTCATGTTCGTATTCCAAGCAGAGCACAACATCCTGATGCACCCCTTCCACATGCTTGGTGTAGCTGGTGTATTTGGTGGTGCGCTGTTTAGTGCGATGCACGGTTCTCTGGTGACGTCTTCTCTGGTTCGTGAGACTACCGAAATCGAGTCTCAGAACTATGGTTACAAGTTCGGTCAAGAAGAAGAAACCTACAACATCGTTGCTGCTCACGGTTACTTTGGCCGTTTGATCTTCCAGTATGCTAGCTTCAACAACAGCCGTTCCTTGCACTTCTTCTTGGGTGCTTGGCCAGTGGTTGGCATCTGGTTTACTGCTTTGGGTATTAGCACTATGGCCTTCAACCTGAACGGCTTCAACTTCAACCAGTCAGTGCTCGATTCTCAAGGTCACGTAGTCAACACCTGGGCTGATGTGCTGAACCGGGCTAACTTGGGCTTTGAAGTGATGCACGAGCGTAATGCTCACAACTTCCCCCTCGATTTGGCTGCTGCTGAGGTGGCTCCAGTTGCTGTGAGTGCTCCTATCATCAATGGTTAATCTTGACCCGGGAAAGAGGCGCGAGCGATCGCACCTCTTACAATCAAGCGTTCTTCTGTAAGGAAGGGCGCTTTTTTTGTAGGAAGGAGCCGCAAGTGCCAAACTTGATGGGGCGGAATGTGGGTACTCATACCAAGTTGCGGTCAAACATACAACTTTCTCTTCCCCCAATTTCCCCATCTCCCCATATTCCCCTCCTGGGAGGGGTTAGGGGCTCACAAGGGTAGGTTTTTTACATTTGGGCGAGTACGTACTGGAATTGGTTATAAAGAACTCAAAATATGTCGGAAAATCTACAATAATTTGCACCGATTACCGACCCATCTCCCCATTACCCATTACCCATTACCCATTACCTATTACCTATCTCCAAAGTAAAAAACCTACCCCCCACACCCTACCCCCCACACCCGGTCACCCCGCGCCTCACGTCTTTGTTAAAAACCTACTCTTATGAGGGGGTTAGGGGTGGGTTCCCATCTCCCGATCTCCCCATCTCCCGATCTCCCCATCTCCCTATCCAACCAATCTACTATCTTTGAATACAACTCGGTATCAGGCACTAGCACTCTATCAAAAGGGGCACATCGAACCGATAGGATAGTAGTAATGCTGCAATAATATAAGCTTTATACAAGACTTGAGAGAGAACGCTGTATGGATCTGGTTACACTCCAGAACAAATTAGATAATATTGCCTTTTTCGTCCTGTTTGTGACGATGTTAATTTACTGGGTAGGAGCCGCTTTTCCTAAAATCCCTTATTTGTCAGCCTTAGGAACATCAGGCATGGCAACCGCCAACCTTTGCACTGCTACCCTACTCGGAGCAAGATGGCTAGAGGCGGGCTACTTCCCGATCAGTAATCTCTATGAATCCCTGTTTTTCCTAACCTGGGGAATTACCACAGTTCATCTAATTGCTGAAAACATGAGTCGCAGCCGATTGGTAGGGGTGGCTACTGCACCAGTGGCAATGGGAATTACCGCCTTTGCCGCTCTATCC
Organism: Moorena sp. SIOASIH; assembly: GCF_010671925.1. GTDB lineage: Bacteria > Cyanobacteriota > Cyanobacteriia > Cyanobacteriales > Coleofasciculaceae > Moorena. Next base: position 177,973 of record NZ_JAAHIH010000005.1, read on the forward strand.
CTACCACCAGACATGCAGGAAAGTGCTCCATTGGTACCTGCTCTGAAATCCAATTGGTTAATGATGCATGTTAGTATCATGATGCTCAGTTACGCCACCCTGATGGTGGGTTCCCTGGTAGCGATCGCATTTTTAGTGATTACCCGTGGTCAGAACGTGGAACTGCGGGGGAGTTCTGTCGGCACTGGTGGCTATCGCAGCAAGACTAACTTACCAAATAACTTACCAAGGAATTCCAATTTTAAACTACAGCGCACCGGTAATCAACCAATTTCTCAGCCTCTAGTTACCTCTGATACCTCATCCCCTTTAGCTGAAGTGGGACAGAGTAATGCAGCTAGTACTACAGCAGTGCTGGATTTAGTCACTACCCCCGACTCACCTCTACCATCGGTATCCACAGCACCCACCCTCTCACCCCAGAGGCTAAATATTGCCGACACTCTCGATAATATCAGCTATCGTATTATTGGGCTGGGATTTCCTCTGCTCACCATTGGGATTATTGCCGGTGCCGTTTGGGCAAACGAGGCTTGGGGTTCATACTGGAGTTGGGACCCAAAAGAAACCTGGGCATTAATTACCTGGCTAGTGTTTGCTGCCTATCTCCATGCCCGCATTACCCGTGGCTGGCAAGGACGCCGACCAGCAATTTTGGCAGGAACAGGACTTCTAGTTGTCTGGGTTTGCTATCTAGGAGTCAATCTATTGGGTAAAGGCTTACATTCCTACGGCTGGTTCTTCTAAGAACTATATATTTCCGTGATTGAGTGCATGCCCTAAATTGCTTCTACTGAAAACCCGCTTTAATGCCTAGAGGTATCGGGGAATTAACCCTAGGAAACCCACCTTTGGCTAAAAGGAATAGTTAGTTCAATGGTTGGGCAATGAAACTCCTGCCCTCTAGGCATGGAAGCTTATCGAAAAGTTTGATCGGGGAAAATAGTCGTGGATAATCAGTTCAAGCCACTCGCTGTTGGTGAAGTACTATCAGTGGATGAATCTGCTCAAATCTTTATTGGTAACCGTACCTTTAGGGTCGGTGAATTCTTAGTTGCTATCAAAAAGAAATTGGTAGAAGTTTTAGGGGATGAATGGACTCCAGAACAGGAAAGTTGGTTTAGCGAATCGGGTATTCCCTGTGAAGTGTTGCAATTTGCTGCTAATGACTGGCAGCAAGGCAAGGTAAGACTTAATCTAGAATTTTGCCTTGTCGAGACTCAGGATAAAGTTGATGATATATCAGCTATTGGTGGTGAAACATTGCAAAGCACATCAACCCAGGTAGCAGAACAGCCAGACCTTGCAGAGCCAGAAACTAGCAATGATTCTGGATTGGAGCTTGGAGTTGGAGCAGCCACAGCCGCTGTGACTGCTACTGGAATATCAGTAGCTGAAGCACTGGAGGAAGATGCTTCAACTGCTATCTCGGATGAGATCACACTGAAACCAACACTTGATGCAGATGAAGACATTGCTCTCGAACAAACCCCAACCAGTCAAGAAGATGAGTTTGATTTAGGAGACTTTTCCGATAGTCAGGAAAGTGAAGAAGATATTAGTTTCGAACAAACCCCAACCAATCAAGAAGATGAGTTTGATTTAGGAGACTTTTCCGAAAGTCAGGAAAGTGAAGAAGATATTGGTTTCGAACAAACCCCAAGCAGTCAAGAAGATGAGTTTGATTTAGGAGACTTTTCCGATAGTGAGGAAGATATTGGTTTCGAACAAACCCCAACCAATCAAGAAGATGAGTTTGATTTAGGAGAATTTTCCGATAGTGCGGAAGATATAGAGTTCGTAGAATCACCGACAGCAGCGGAAGAAGATTTGCTGGATTTGTCAGCAGTATCAACAGACAGTAGTAATGATTTTGATCTCGGTGAAATGTCTGATGATAGTGATGAAGACATGTTTCAACTGGACGATATTTCCTTTGATGAAGAATCAGAAAACGGTGATGATAATTCCCTAATGGATGATGTCTGGCAAGAAATGAATGAGCTTAAATAAGCTTAAATAATAGTCTATTGGTAAATGTTTTGGTAAATGTTGACATGGGAGCATCGTAGTGAACACGCCGATTTCAAAGCTTTCAAGAACCTTGAGGGTTTAGGATTTATAGGATTCTAGGGTATCTATGACCTACAAAATTCAAAATGTCAAAGTTTTGGATAACTATTCATAACAACTCTAATGTCTGAGATACCGAGTTGGACACCTCTTCATGCACGGCTACATAGAACCCTGCGGCAAAAGAAGCTACTACCCAAGAATCAGCAGGTTTTAGTAGCCGTATCCGGTGGGCAGGATTCCCTTTGCCTAACCAAACTACTCCTAGATTTACAGCCCAAGTGGAAATGGCAGCTAGGAATCGCCCACTGTGACCACCGTTGGCCCTATGATGAGGGAATTTCCCTTCATGTACAGCAAATTGCTCAAAGTTGGGGGCTTCCATTTCATCTACGAACCGCCCCTGAAGTGACAAAGAGCGAATCAGCAGCGCGGCAGTGGCGTTATCAAGCCCTGATTGACATTGCCCAAACTCAAGGTTATCCCACTGTTGTCACTGGTCACACAAAAAGCGATCGCGCTGAAACAGTCCTCTATAACCTGATAAGAGGTTCAGGGACTGATGGCTTGCAAGCTTTGACCTGGGAACGACCTCTTGCTCCTGGAGTACGTCTGGTGCGTCCCCTACTTGAGACATCCCGTAGCGAAACTCTCCAGTTTTGCGAGCAGCAGCAACTTTCTATTTGGGTGGATGCTTACAATCAAGACCTTAACTATGCCCGTAACCGTATCCGCCAAGAGCTAATACCCTATATAAAAACCCATTTCAACCCACAAGTTGAGACAGCCTTGTCCCAAATTGCTGAAATCTTGCGAGCAGACGTGGAATATCTGGAAAACACTGCTGAGCAAATCCAAAAACAAGCCATGGCAGTACCTAGTTTAGAGGAAGATCCTGGTAGCAATAGCCCTCCACGATTAAATCGTCTGGTATTACAGCAAGCTCCCCTAGCTTTGCAACGTCGTGTGATTCGGAAGTTCCTTCAGGAAAACCAAACCAAAGCCCTCAGCTTTGAGCAAATCGAAGCCGTGACTGGTTTAATTGCTGCTCCCAACCGCTCTCGAACGTCATCCTTTCCTGGTGGAGTAACAGCCTTGGTAGAAGAGGAATGGATTATTCTTAATACTGAAGTATGAAGTATTAAGTATTAAGTATTAAGTATGAAACACTTCTATCTCTTAGTTTCCGAGAAATTTTTCTCCTTCAACCTACCCTACAACGAATACGGGGCGAACAACATTCAACCTTTAACATTCAACCTACCCTACACCGAATACGGGGCGAACAACATTTAATATTAAACCTTAAACCTAAGAAGCTGCCAACTCTGGAGATTGGCTTAAGCTACTGATGATTTGGGATATTTGAGTGATCGCTTGTTGTTGAGAACCACCTGTTTTCTGGATGTGATTCAGAGCATTTGCGATCGCATCCAGCTTCTGTCGAATTTCATTGACACCATCTTGCAATGGCTGTAGGGTTTCTTCATAGAGATGAACTTTGCCCCAAAGTTGAGCGACCTTCACCTGATTGGAGAGCCAACTTTCCTCCCAATTTTTTACCTGAGCCAGCTTAGCATCCTTTTCTTGGGTTTGTTGATTCATCAATTCTGCAGCTTGGCTAAGACTTTGGCGCATCTGTTCAATTTCTCGTTCTAGTTGTTGCAATTGATCTGACTGTTGTTTGCACTGTGCTTCTAGTTCGAGCAAAATTGGTTCTAAGTCAATTTTCTGGTTTTGTTGACCATTACTGTCCACAATTCCTTGCCGCAGTCGCAACACTCGTAGGTGCTGATTTAGAATTTCTTCTCGTTCCCATAGAGTCCGGCGTTGACCCACCAAGGTTCTGTCCAGCATCTGGTAACGGTCTTGCTCATCTGCTAACTGGGTTTCTAGACTAATACGATCGTATTCACTAGCGACCCTAATCTGTTCTTGTAGTTCTTCAATCCCTTGGTGTTGGAGTGTTAGTTCTTCTTCTTGGTCATTGACGAAGCGTACAACTTTTTCCAAATCCTGCTGCAAATTCTGAACTATATCCTGTAACTCACCCAAGGGCATTTTTTCTAGTGCTGCAATATCCACCATTTGGCTAATCTTGACATCCCCTGATGTTGTTGCCATTCGAGCCAGTTCTTGGTATAATTCTTGCTGAGTTTGGAGTTGCAGACTCACCATCCTAGCTGATTCGAGCTTGATCTCTAGATTGGTTTGCTGCACTTGCATTTCCCGATTTGCCTGTTCACAGGATGCTTGTAATTGTTGTAACTTTTGGGTTTGATGTTGGACTTCCTCCCCGTGACCCTCAACGTCTGCTTCTAATTTTTCCGCTAATAGACGCTGTTCATTTAACTGCTGCCAGTGAGTATCCAACACCGACTGCTGATGCTTGACTACTTCCAAGGCTTGATTCAGTGGTTCCCAGACAGATTGTGTTGATTCTGCTCCTCCTGATAAGCGATTGAGCAATTGCTGAATCACACCAGCCTGCTGAGCATCTAAACCAGCAGAGTAAGAACCCTCTGAAACTTGCTCTTGTAAGCGTAGCTGCTGTCCCCGGAGTTGTTCCCAAGCACCTTCGAGCTCCTTACTTTTACGCTCCAATTCTTGTCTGAGTTTAGCAGTTTCTGCCTCAGTAGTTTCCAGTTCTTGGCGTTGTTGCTCTATTCTGGAAAAATCCTCCTCCATCGTTTGCATCTGCTCAAGCCGCGCTTCCATTTCCATCTCGCGACGGTTGAGTTCTTGACTTTGATAGGTCAAAGATTGCTTCCACTGCTCAATTTCTTCTTCCTGGTTTTTTGACTTTTCTAGCAAGCGAGAGAAATTTTGCAATAGATTGACTAACCTTCCCCCCGCTGCCTCGATTGTCCCCTGTATTTGTCGATTCCCACTCAGGTTAACAATCACCAACGCACCATCACCAAAGTTATTGGCTTGTTCTGTCGGAAGCACTTCCTCCCCAGACACCTTATTCCAACTCTGGTCAGTCCGCTGAAAAGCCAGCAGTTTCAGTTCGGCCTGAGCTCTACCCATAAACCCAGTTTTCTGCTTTCTTACCTCTGCGAGATACAGCACACTGATCGTCCTCTTTTACTTGTATTGTGCCCAATTCTTGATTAACACATTTGAACGCTTAACCCCTTTGGGGTTGCAGGGTGGTAATTTTCGGAGATTATTGGTCAACCGATCTATTTTTGTTTTTATCCTTAAGGCTATTAGTCCTTTAAAGGATGACGGCATTCAGTATATTTAGACACTAAAGGTATTTTAAGGTATTTCCTAGACTTGATCTGCCAGTCAATAAAGGTTAGCAGAATAAAAATAGATTTATGAGGATAGTCTTAGGAATCTTCCCACAGGGGGGGTCTAGTTTCCCCAACCTGTCTAGTTTCCCCAAGCATAGATTTTATCCACCCTAGTGGTCGATTTTTCTAGCTAGATTGAACATAACATCTTACCCCATCACTTTCTTACCTTGTGCCTAATCCCTATTCAAATAAATATACTTAATTTATATGCTTATATGCTATCCAATGGTGTTTAAAGTCCTAACCTAGAACCTTGGACATCTTAGCTTAATTTTCCAGTAACCGTCAAAATCCCACTCTTACCCCTAATCAGTTACTTCGCTCATGGTTAGCTGTCTGCAGCCATGGTAAGCTTCCACCAGTTGGCTTACAGAAGCGATTCCTTACCAACTATACTAGCCTCACCCAATTTTTTGGGATATTTTCAGTGTACAGTTAAGCGGTTTCTTGAGCAAAGATAGATCAGTACCAGTTTATGGGCATCCTTAAACTCAATGACAGGTCATAATCTCAGATTCATCAACAGGTTGTTAGGAGCACATTGTCTTTAAATGCAGGGAACTTTGAGTGAAATTGATATCCGTAGCATCCTGCAACTGATCGAGCTAGGTCAGCGAACCGGGGAACTCTTAGTCGAGGCATACAGCTCTCACCCTAGTAGCAAGGCTAGCAATATTGGCAGTCATCGTTTTGCCTCAGGTAGACTTTACCAGCAGCCAAAACTACCAAGTCCCGGTCCTTATTGGTTTGTCTTCTTCCTGAATGGCCAGATTGCCTATGCTGCTGACAGCGATGGGAGCTTGACGCGCCTGCATGATTATCTGCGCCGCTATAAAGCCAATGATGCTCTAGAGCAATTGGAAAGTCTCTCCATTGCCGCTACCAATGCTCTAGAGTATGGTTATCTTTGGGCTTTGTTAGAAAAGCATGTTATCACACCAAACCAAGGGCGAAGCATTATTCAAAGCATGGTTCATGAAACCCTTTTTGATTTGCTGAGCCTTCACCATGGCTACTTTGTATTTGAAATTGGTCCGGCATTAGCACCGCAACTTACTACCTTAGAAATAGGACCATTGGTCACAGAGATTATGAAGCAGGTGCAGGAGTGGAAGCAATTGTGCCCTCATATCCAATCTCCCCATCAGTGTCCAATGATTACTGCCCATGACCAGTTACAGGCTACACTGCCCGAAAAATCCTTTAGACTCATCAGCAGTTGGGTAGATGGCAAAACTTCTCTACGCCAGTTGTCCCGTTATCTCCATCGCGACCTGATCACCGTAGCTCGGGCTATTTATCCCTATGTACAACAGGGGTCAATCCAAATGGTGACCCCCAAAGAAGCAGATACGCCAGCCATTGAAGAGCAATGGGAGTTGAAGAAAGTTACACGATCTGTTGTCTGTGTTGATGATGATCTCGCAGTTGGAAAAGCTGTGGAATATACCCTAGAAGCCAAAGGTTATAAAGTCACAGCAATACAGAAGCCCCTAAAGGCTCTGAGTGAGGTTTTTCAACTCCAACCCGATCTCATCCTCTGTGACCTAGTAATGCCCGACCTAGATGGTTATGAGCTTTGTGGCATGTTACGCCAATCCACAGCATTTCGGCAAACCCCCATCATCATGCTCACAGGCAAAGATGGCTTTATCGATCGCGTCAGAGCCCGGATGGTAGGCGCAACTGACTACTTAACGAAGCCCTTCGGAGATCATGAGTTATTGATGCTTTTGGAAAAATACATTTGGTCCAGGTGATCTAGAACAATGCCAAGATAGTAATGCCCTGACCAAAGAATTAGATCAAGGGGAGAATCTTGCTCTGTCAGCCTTTAACTTATTAATAGAGGCGTCTAACCCATCAGTTAATTAACCAACACTATCCTAATTAAACCCACTGGTCAAGCTAGAAGCTTCCACAAATTCAATAAAAATCTAGTCTTTCTTGGTATCACCACCAATAGATGAGCGATACTGTAATCATGATTTAATTTATAGACCCAAATCGGGCTGTGGTTTAATTTCACTACTATTTCCCGAGGGTCGAGCTAGGAGTTATGAGTAAAGTTTTAGTTGTAGAAGACAGCCTTGCTCAACGGCAGATGATCTCAGACCTCCTCAAAGGTAGTGGTTTGAAGGTGGATGTTGCCAGTGATGGTGTTGAGGCTTTAGAACATATTGTAGAGTCTTGTCCAGATGTAGTGGTCTTGGATATAGTGATGCCACGCATGAATGGCTATGAGGTCTGTCGCCGTCTTAAGGCTGACCCTAAAACTCAGAATGTGCCAGTGGTGATGTGTTCTTCAAAAGGTGAAGAATTTGACCGCTATTGGGGCATGAAGCAAGGTGCAGATGCATACATTGCGAAGCCTTTTCAGCCAACGGAGTTGATTGGAACAGTTAGACAGCTACTTAGAACATAAATATATTGGTATTTAACGGGAATGGTTGCTAATCCGGACTTTGTAACTGACTCGGCTCTTGAACAAGCCCCAGAATTGCAGGAATTGGAAAGTCCTGAAGGCGAACTATACCTGCGGTTTTATCTGCCATCTGGTGATGAATTTGCTCTGCCGGCTACTGGGATAAAAGAGGTAATTGACCCCTCCCCTGAACAAATTACTCCTATTCCTAATGCTTCCCCTTTATTGTTGGGGACTTTCAATCGACGTGGACGGGTAATTTGGGTCTCAGATCTAGGTCAGTTTCTGGGGGATAAAACGGTTTTAAATACAGACCGTATGGAAATCCCTGTTATTGTTATTGAAGATCAAGACACTATGCTGGGGTTGGCAGTTCAACAAATTGTCTGTACAGACTGGCTGGATGTGGAAAAGTTACATATGCCTACCAATGTTGCCGATAGTATGGCTCCTTTCTTACGCGGTGAGTGGTTGCTAGACATTGAGTTTAATCAGGTTCTTCGACTACTTGATCATGTGGCGATTATACGCTCAGCAAGGTGGGCAGCCTAAAACTAATTATTAAAAATTGAACATTAAAAATTAGTTTGATTAATTATTAATAAATATTAATTTTTAATGCTTCGGGAGGAGGTAAATGGCATCCAGTATAAATTACCCCCAGCAGTATGGGGAAGCCGAAAAAGCCTATATGCAGGGCAAATACCAAGAAGCGGCAACAATTGTTGATCGTTTGATTGAGGATTTCCCTAATGAACCCAGTGCGCTGCTACTGCGGGGTCATATATACTGCTATGGTCTACAACAGTACGATGTGGCTCGCCAACAGTATGAATCAGTACTCAATCTGACCTCTGAACCGGATTTTGTTAATTATGCCAACAACGGTCTAGAGTACGCCCAGCGATCCACAAATGGTCATCAGGCTGCTGGGTTATCACCTGATGATGATGTCAATACATCACAGGTGAAACTAGATGAGACTGAGGAGTTGAGTGCAGAACCCACAGCAGGAAATTGGCAAGACTTCGCTGATTTTAATGATATCAGTGAATTTGACCCGGAAAGCTTAAGTTTTGATAACACAGGGGTTGATGATTTTGCTTCAGCATCCACCTCACCCTTTAAGGAGTCTTTTCAAGATTCCACTAGTGATAGTGATGAAGGAGCCATAGAGTATCAGTCTGCTTCTAATCTAGACCCTTTTAGTATGGTCAGTGACTTAGAAGAAGACAGTGAGGATTTAGAGAGTTGGGAAATTGCCTCTGAGGATTTAGAACTCGATGTTAACGCTGTCAGTAGTCAGACTTCTTACAATGGCACAGAAGGACACTTTCCTGAACTCTCTCAAGAGGAGGGTCTACAAACATTTATGGTGTCTCCTGAGGTGAATTTAGACGAAGATCACTCTTTAGGTTCAGAACAGTTAACTAGTGAATCGAGCACAGTTGAGTTTAACATCCTGGGTGAAGAAGAATTAGAATCTCTGCCGGATTACGAGTTTAGCGATCTTGAGGAGCAATCAAAGAATTCCTTTGTTGAAGCCGCAACCCTGTTAATGAATTCAGCAGAGCTTGAGGGGCATTTTTACCAGACTCCAAGTTCTTATCCTACCCCTCCCAGCGAGCAGCCTTTGGAACCTGAGAAACCAACTTCTGGGGATACTCAAGCCTATGCTGACAATCAAGAGGACTTAGAATATCTCAATGATGAGGCGGCTGACTCTACTGAACCCTATTTAGGGGGAAACTATGGCTCGGATGAGCAACTTTTGGACTCAGCTTACGATCACAATGGGTTCAACTCTCCAAGCCCAGACCAAATTAATTTGGAATCCTTTGATGATGATTCTTGGACAATGGATGATGTAACGGAATCAGAAGAGGAAATATTGTCAGGAATTGAAGCACATCAAGGGGTAAAAGAGGGGTTTTTAGATGAGTTTGACCTATTTGATGATGATTTAGATTCAATCCCTGATTTCTCTGTTGATGATCAGCAACCACTGTCCAATCAGAGTGATGACAATAGTGATTTTGATGTATTAAGCAGTACTGGCTCAACACTGGAAAGTACTGGCTCAATGGAGATGAACACCAGTGGTGCTAGTGCTGTAGCCAATCATGATTATCCGTCAGCCACTGGGAATGAGGAGCTATTTAGCCTTAGTAGTGCCACCGAGCCCATCCCAATTTATAATCCCACTAAAGACATTGACAAAGAGCTGGTTGTTAGTATTGACCAAGGTCCACTAGCTCCCATAGAAAACGCTCCCTTCAACCAGAAGAATTGGATGACTGCCTTGATTACTGGGGCGGTCTCAATGGTTGTGGTAGCCGGGGTTAGTGCTGGAGCACAATACATGGTTCGAGATGATCCATCCTTCAAAAATCACGTGCGGAATACTAGTATTCTGATGACCCTAGCCGCTGGTGTTGCCAGTTTTGGTACGACTCTGGCTGTGGGAAATATTACAGCTAGGCAGATTAGACGTAGTACCGAAAACCTGAAAACTCAGTTTGAAGGAGTCTCTCAGGGTAATCTCAATGCCCATGCTACGATTTATTCTCAGGACGAATTGGGTCAGTTAGCCCATAGTTTCAACCAAATGGCTAGAGTCATCTTGACAACGATGACTGAAGCACAACGAAAGGCAGAAGAGCAAGAACAGGCAAAAGAAGACCTCCAACGCCAGGTAATTCGATTGCTTGATGATGTGGAAGGGGCAGCACGGGGGGATTTAACGGTACAAGCAGAGGTAACTGCTGATGTTTTGGGGGCAGTTGCTGATTCGTTTAACCTGACCATTCAAAACCTACGGGAAATTGTACAACAAGTCAAGCAGGCAGTTCGTCAGGTGACTAAATGTTCCACTGATAGTGAGTCCTTTGCCCGTAGCTTGTCTTCTGATGCTTTACGGCAAGCTGAGGAACTGGCGGTCACCCTGAACTCTGTACAGGTGATGACCGATGCTATTCAGCGGGTGGCAGAGAGTGCACGAGAAGCTGAGGAAGTTGCCCGCTCAGCCTCGGCTACTGCTCTCAAAGGTGGTGAGGCTGTGGAGCGCACTGTGGCAGGAATTTTGCAAATTCGTGAAACAGTAGCAGAAACGACTCGTAAAGTCAAGCGTTTGGCAGAATCTTCCCAGGAAATTTCTAAAATTGTTACATCGATTTCTACCATTGCCTCCCGAACAAATTTGTTAGCACTCAATGCTAGTATTGAGGCGGCAAGAGCTGGAGAAGCTGGTCGAGGCTTTGCTGTTGTTGCGGATGAGGTACGACAGCTCGCTGATAAGTCAGCCAAGGCACTCAAGGATATTGAACACATTGTGTTGCAAATCCAGAGTGAAACTGGTTCAGTTATGACAGCTATGGAAGAAGGCACCCAACAGGTGATTGAAGGTACTAAACGAGCAGAACAAGCCAAGCGATCGCTAGAAGATATTGTGCAAGTGGCAAACCGGATCGATGCTTTAGTACGTGCCATCACTGCGGATACTATCGAGCAAACTGAAACATCCCGTGCTGTTGCCCAAGTGATGCAATCCGTTGAGTTAACCGCTCAAGAAACCTCCCAAGAAGCCCAAAGGGTTTCTGGAGCCTTGCAAAACCTGGTCGGTGTGGCGGGAGAGTTGCGGACATTTGTTGAGCGTTTCCGTGTGGAAGCGAATGATGGGAAATGATTGATTAATGGCTAAAACTTCCAGCCTCGGGTTATGGAGTCAGCGTTTACTGGCGGCGATTTTCTTAGCTGGGCAAGTGATACTTCATCTACTGACTGGGAAGATTCACCGCCGCAATACCATCGAGCAAATGGTAACCGTTGGACCAGAGTCTCTGATAATTGCTCTGCTCACTGCTACTGTAATCGGTATGGTGTTTACCATTCAGGTAACACGAGAGTTCATTAATTTTGGTGCCACCAATGCCATTGGGGGAGTCTTGGCTCTAGCTTTGGCTAGGGAATTGGCTCCGGTGTTGACTGCTGTGGTTTTGGCAGGACGAGTTGGCTCGGCATTTGCTGCTGAAATTGGTACGATGCGTGTTTCAGAGCAAATTGATGCTTTGTATATGCTCAAGACTGACCCGATTGATTACTTAGTGATTCCTCGGGTTATTGCTTGTTGTCTAATGCTGCCAGTGTTGACCATTCTCGCCATTGTGACTGGTATGGTAGGAGGAGTGGTGCTGGCTCAGAATATTTATGGTATTCCCCAGTCTGTGTTTCTTGATTCGGCTCGTAACTTCCTAGGAATTTGGGACTTGTTCTCTGCTGCTATTAAATCTGTAGTGTTTGGGCTGTTGATTGCTGTGATTGGTTGTAGCTGGGGGTTAACCACGACAGGAGGGGCTAAGGGTGTGGGTCAATCTACCACCACTGCTGTGGTTACTGCTTTGCTGGCAATTTTTATTAGCAACTTTTTCTTATCATGGTTGATGTTCCAAGGGATGGGTAGTGCGGTGATCAGCTAAATCGGTTGTTAATCGTTCATTGTTAATTGCCCAAAAGCAATCAGTTAACATACAGCTATAAACCAGTAATCTTCCCTCAAGGTCTGTAGCTGTTCAAAATTCCCTAAAACCTGACCTGATCAGCAGTAATCCACAGATGAGTTAATTTAAAATAGAGCAATCGACCGCTACAGGAAGGGCGATTCCATTTCCTTTCGGAAACTTCCCATAGCTCCACTTAACGCCATTGTCCACACTGTTCAGTTCTACAACTTCACTAATGTCCCAGTCGTATTTTGATACCGAAAGCAAAACTCACAAGTCCTTTGAATTACCCGGTGCTAGACCCCAATACAATCCTGACCGCCCAGGACAAGTGGAGCATATTTTCCTGGATTTAACTCTGGATATCCCCCTCGAAAGGGTTAGCGGTACCTGCACCATCACCCTTAACCCAATACGCAATGGCATTAAACAGCTAGTACTTGATGCGGTCAACTTGACTATCGCCTCAGTGCAGGTTGACCAAATCCCCCAACCCTTTGACTATGACGGGGAACAACTAAAGATCCAGCTACTTAACCCGCCTGTTGTTGGAAAAGCGATTAAGATTGCGATCGCATACAGTGTAGACAACCCCCAGCGCGGTATTTACTTTATTCATCCAAACCAACACTACCCCAACAAACCCACCCAAGTTTGGACCCAAGGAGAAGATGAAGACTCTCGCTTCTGGTTCCCTTGTTTCGATTATCCTGGTCAACTTGCTACCTCCGAAATCCGCGTTAGAGTGCCAAAACCCCTGATTGCTATCTCCAACGGGGAACTATTTGCTACAGAAGAAGACGGGGATGAAACCATATACCACTGGCGGCAGCAAGAAGTTCATCCCACTTACCTGATGACTCTAGCAGTAGCCGACTTTGCGGAAATTCGGGATGAATGGCAGGGCAAACCAGTCAACTACTACGTCGAGAAGGGGCGAGAGGAGGATGCTCGCCGCAGCATGGGCAAAACCCCTGGAATGATAGAGTTCTTGAGTGAAACCTTTGGCTATCCCTACCCCTATCCGAAATATGCCCAAGTCTGTGTAGATGACTTCATCTTTGGTGGTATGGAAAACACCTCCACCACTCTGTTAACAGACCGTTGCTTGCTTGATGAACGAGCAGCTATCGATAACCAACGGACTGAAAGCCTTGTGGTTCACGAACTTGCTCATCAGTGGTTTGGGGACTTAGTGGTGATTAAACACTGGTCCCATGCCTGGCTTAAGGAAGGCATGGCATCCTACACAGAAGTGTTTTGGACCGAACATGAGTATGGTAAAGATGATGCTGCCTACTACATACTCAATGAAGCACGCAGTTATATCTCAGAAGATAGTTCTCGTTACCGCCGCCCCATGGTTACCCATGTCTATCGAGAAGCTATTGAACTCTACGATAGGCACCTTTATGAAAAAGGTGCTTGCGTCTATCATATGATTCGGGCAGAGTTAGGGGAAGACTTGTTCTGGAAAGCAATCCAAACCTTTGTTCAAGATAATGCTCACAAAACCGTAGAAACCATTGACCTGCTAAGGGCGATTGAAAAAGCTACCGGTCGTAATCTGTTATTCCTATTTGACCAGTACGTCTTCCGGGGGGGCCATCCTGAATACAAAGTTGCCTATTCCTGGGATGGGGATAGCAAGTTGGCTAAAGTTACAGTAACCCAAACTCAGGCAAAAGATAGTAACACAGGTAGCGATAGTGAGCTATTTGACCTGAAAATCCCGATTGCCTTTGGTTACACCCAGCTCGAAGACGATTCTCCTGTGGAAACGTCTAATGAAACCTGTCTACAGACATTTACGGTCAGGGTTCATGAACGGGAACAAAGTTTCTATTTCCCACTGGCGAAAAAACCTAACTTAATTAGCTTCGACCACGGGAATAATTACCTGAAAACCGTTTCCCTAGAATACCCAATAGCCGAACTCAAAGCCCAGCTGAAATTTGACCCAGACCCCATCTCCCGTATCTATGCAGGGAAAGCCTTGGCGAAAAAGGGAGGATTAGAAGCAGTAAAAGCATTGTCTGATGCCCTAAAGAGTGAATCATTCTGGGGTGTTCGCTTAGAAGTAGCCAAACAATTAGCTAAGGTAAAACTAGATCAAGCCGAAGCCGCCTTAATTGCTGGCTTGTCCGATCAAAATCCCCGTGTGCGTCGTGCCGTTGTGCAAGCCTTGGGTGAAGTGAAGACTCCAGAAAGCTACAATGCTCTCAAGCAATTACTAGAAAAAGGGGATGCCAGCTACTACGTAGAAGCCTCAGCAGCCAGGTCACTTGGGGGAATGGTTTCGGCAAGCCTTAAGGATAGAGAAGATGAAGTAATCCAATTGCTCACAAAAGTACTCCAAGAACGGAGTGGTTGGAATGAAGTAGTACGTAGCGGTGCCATTGGTGGCTTAAGTCAAATTAAATCCTCACCCATTGCCCTAGACGTAATTTTAGAATATACCACTCCTGGCATACCTCAACCCCTTCGTCTAGGAGCGATTCGAGCTTTAGGAGAGATTTCTACAGGTCAGACTCCCAATAAAATAGAGTCGATCCTGGAGCAATTAGAAGAACTGTCCCGTGAAACCTTCTATTTGACTCAAGTCACCATAGTTGGGGCTCTAGGAAAAATGGAAACCCCGAAAGCTATGGATATTTTGCGATCGCTTTTAGAGAATACCCCTGATGGGCGAATTCGTCGGATTGCAGAAGAAGCCATTCAGAAAGTCCAGAAAACCATTGGCTCTGACAAAGCCATTAAACAGCTACGGGACGAACTTGACAAACTGAAAAAAGATAATCAGGAACTCAAAAGCCGCCTGGAAAACTTGGAAGCCAAATCTAATTAGGTATGAAGTCTTTCTTTTACAGCTTCTAATTAAATTTAGTAAGCATTCAGCTATCAGCTCTCAGCTCTCAGCTCTCAGCTTTCAGCCATTCGCGTAGCGTGGCCAACGGCCAAGGCCAAGGCTGACGGCTGACGGCTGACGGCTGAATGCTTACAATTTATACTTAAATTTCTACAGTGAACACTGACCCTGATGGTTGATTATTTTCTACAAATATCCTACCACCATGGGCTTCAACTGCCATTTTACAGAATGTTAATCCCAGACCAGTTTGAGAAATTCCAGTCATTAAATTTCCCACATCGTACTTATCAAAAATACGTTTTCGCAATTCTTCATCAATCCCAGGTCCAGAATCAGCAATGCGAATTCTAGCTTGGCTTTCCCGATCTACTGGATAATCTACTTGCAGTATAACTTTACTTTGTGAAGGAGAAAATTTGATGGCATTTGAGAGTAAGTTATCTAAGACACGGCGGATTAAATTAGCATCAATTAAAAGAGTCTTACTGGATTCTGGTAGATCGCTAACTAGCTGAATGTTTTTCTCGTGAGCAATGGCTTGGAAATCTAAGACTACCTCTTGTTCGAGTGCATTGAGATCCACCAAGTCTCGATTAAGCGTAAGTTTTCCCGATTGTAACTTCGCCATCATCAATAAGTTATCCGTCATTGAGCGCAGCTGGAGAGCTGATTTCAATATTTGTTCAGTCTTTCTTTGCTGTTTTTCTTGGAGTTCAGTTTGCTGCAAAATCTCACAAGATATGATAATATTAGCCAAAGGATGTCTCAAATCATGCACGATCATATGAGACATATCTTCCCTCAGCTGTAAAGTAGCAGCTAGTTCATCATGTTGTTTTTTAATCCGCAACATCGAACGCACTCTAGATCGCAGTTCGAGTCCACTAACAGGTTTACCTAGGAAATCATCGGCTCCTGCATCCAGGCATCGGGCAAGATCTTCCTTAGAATTGAGAGCCGTTACGATAATAATTGGGATATGCTGCCAGTTTGGGTCAGACTTGATCCGACTGCAAACCTCTATACCATCAAGTTCTGGCATCATCACGTCCAATAAGATTACGTCCGGCTGAATTTCCTCTAGACGGTTCAATGCCTCTTCACCACAAGAGGCATAGCTCAAGTTGTAACCTTCCTTGAACAGGAGAGCCTCAATGACATCAAACCCACAGGGTTCATCATCAACTACTAGTATAGAGTTTTGACTATCCATCAATAACACCCTTTATGCGCTTGAATAGTTCATCATATTAAATACAGATGTCTGGGATTTAGTTTGGGTAATACTAACTTGTAATATTAACTTATACTTATATACTATTGATTAGGTTTAAACCTGCTTGGGATTTATAACTAATGACTGATTAATTGAAAATCCTTAACGTCTACATGAACATACTGTTGAATAGTACTGACCAAGTTCTTCAGACTCACTGGTTTAGGGATGTATTCGTCCGCGCCAGCTCCTAGACATTTCTCCTTATCCCCTGGCATCGCCAGTGCTGTTACGGCAATAATCGGAATTTCGCTAGTTTCCTGATTGTCTCGAATTCGCTTAATCGCTTCAATACCGTCCATATCTGGCATCTGAATATCCATCATAATCAGCTGTGGGTGGTACTCTTTAGCCTGGCTAATCGCTTCCCAGCCATTCTTAGCTAATATCAACCGATAGCCTTTGCTGAGCAAGTAATCCCAAATCGTCTTAATGTTAGTCTCATTATCCTCTGCAATTAAGATTAACGGTGACTCTGGAGCTGTTTGAGGCATAAAGACCAGAGCAGTTTCGGCATGGTTGGGTGACTCTGGTGTTTCTAAACGACCCAAAACTTTGCTAATTGTTGAGCGCAAGAGTTGGCGGGAGACTGGTTTAACCAGATATTCAGACGCACCCATCTCCAAGGCTTGCGATCGCTCATCCACTACAGAAAGAATAATCACTGGGATGTGTTGGGTTTGGGGATGAGCTTTTAGCTGAGCCAAAACCTTCCAGCCAGACACCTTCGGCAATTGCAAATCTAGAATAATCACGCCTGGGTTGACCTGTATAACCTGCTCGAGAGCACCTTCTCCTTCAGGGTAAGTCAAGGTTTGTAGCCCTATTTCCCTGATATAGCGAGAAATAACTTCAGCTGCAGTAATAGAGTCTTCGATGATCAGCACTTGGGGATTGGAGATGCCAGATTGAGTAAATTGGCTTAGGTCTCCCAAATCACTCTGGTATTCTCCGTTTGCCTCACCGCTTTGTTTAATCGGCAGAGTTACTGTGAAGCAACTACCTTTACCCACTTCACTCTCCACATCTACCCTACCCCCATGAATTTCTATAGTTCGTTGCACCAAAGCCAAACCCAAACCTGTACCGGCGTAGCGACGGGAGAGACGGCTGTCAATTTGGACGAAGGATTGGAATAGCTTAGGCATATTTTCTTGAGCAATGCCAATACCAGTATCAATGACACTAAAACAAATAGTATTTCTCAATAAATCTTCCTCAGCTTTTAAAATAACCCTTCCTCCGGTTGGGGTAAACTTCACAGCATTACTGAGCAAATTGATCAGGACTTGTCGGATACGTCGCTCATCCACTTCTATTTCCCATAGTCTCTCAGTTAGCTGAGAAGTCAGCTTAATATTTTTGTGATGGGCTTGGTTTCTAACAAACATCAAGCTGGAATTGCAGAGTTTTTGGAGGGAAACAGCACAGATGTGGAGTTCCATCTTCCCAGATTCAATTTTGGCAAGGTCAAGCAGATCATTGATTAGTTCTAGCAAATGTTGACCACTGCTCTGAATTGTACCGAGAGATTTACGCTGCCTATCTGTAATCGAACCATACACTTCCTCTTGCAAAGCTTCTGATAAACCAAGAATAGCGTTGAGGGGAGTACGTAATTCATGACTCATGCTAGCAAGAAACTCATCTTTGAGACGAGTAGCCCGTTCTAACTGGGCATTAGCCAGAGCCAGTCTTTGATGATTTTGCCGCATCTGCTCTTCAGCATTTTTACGCTGTGTAATATCTCGACAGACACGGATTAAACCACCATCCTCAAGTAACGTTAGAGAAAATTCCTCAGCGAATGTGCTACCATCCTTGCGCACAGCCGTAGCTTCTCCACTCCATTTTCCTGTTTTAAACAATTGGGGGAAAACTGACTTCTCAATACGCTCAATTTCTTCTGGCGGATAAATTATATGCCATTGGCGACCCACCAGTTGATCCGGTTGAGTGTAGCCAAACAATTCCAGGTGAGTCTGATTGAGGTAAAAGTATTCACCTGCTGGATTGACTAATGCGATGCCATCAGTAGCTGCTTCGAGAGCTGTTAACTGACTTTTGAGAGCTTCTTCTGCTTTTTTACGCTCTGAAATATCGGTGTGAGAACCTGCTATGCGATAAGGCTTACCTGTTTTATCCCACAGCGCCGCTCCACGAGTCAGCAGCCAACGGTAGGTGCCATCTTTGTGTAAAGCACGGAACTCTTCTTGATACTGAAAAAAATTGCCCTCTAGATAATTATTAAAACTGAGTAAGGTTTGCTCTAGGTCGTCTGGATGAATAATCTGTGTCCAGGATTCAAACGTATTGGTAATTTCATCATCTTCATACCCCAACATACTCTTCCAACGAGGGGATAAATACATTTCACCAGTTTGGAGATTGCAATCCCAAATCCCATCGTTGACTCCTTCTACAGCTAAGGCAAATCGCTCTTTACTATCCTGAAGTTCCTGCTGAGCCTGTTTTCGTTGTTCTTCTACACCAATAGCGCTGGCAATCAGATTAAGCAGTTGTTTGTCTTCTGTACTTGGTTCTACCTGCTGCTGATACATAACACACAGGGAACCCATTACCTTTTTGTTCCATTTGACCGCAATACCGATGTAAGTACACAGATTATAAGCCCTAATGTTGGGATCAGTTTGAGCATAAGCTGTATTCTGGAGATCCTGCTTGACCACTGACTCATCAGTTCCTTGTCGAATCACGTCGTAGCAAATACGTCCTTTGGCGCTATCCATAGTCGGGTAATCTGGCGGGACTTGCCACTGTCCTAATGTCACCAGTTGATTGTATTCCAGGCAATTATAGAGAGCGAAACTAGCATTGAGTAATTGCCCACAAACGGCTACCAGATGATTAATATTTTTGTCGGGATTGCTACCAAAGTTAAGAAAGCATTCATTAAGTTTCGCCAGTCGCTCTTCCAGTTGCTTCCGATGAGTCAAGTCTCGAATAACCCCCACAATATAGGGATTATTTTTGGAATCGAAGAAACGAGTTTTCTTGGTAGAAATGAAATGAAGGATACCGTTATAATCAGTAAAGTATTCTTCATTTTCATTAACGACACCATTCTTCATGACGAGTTTATCGGTTTTTCTAAAAACCTCAGCTTCTTCTGATACGAAAAATTCCGAATCTGAATGACCTAATAGTTCCTCTCTCGAATATCCGATAAACTCACAAAAGCTATCATTAAAAAATTTCCAATTATAATGTCTATCTTTTACAAAAATTGGATCGGATACTGCATTAATTATGTTCGTGATAAAGTCTTTGGTTGCTGCCAGTTCTGTGTTCGCTACTTCTAGTTCCAAGGCATGATTACTCAACTCTTGATTGAGCTGAGTAACTTGGGCTTCTACTTGCTTTCTCTGGGTGATATCTCGGAAATACCAGATTCTAGTATAGTAATCATTAGCTTCAGACACCACAGAGCCAGAGTAATGGTCAAAAATCCGACCATCATTCAAGTAAATTTCATCACGACTTACTTCGCTGGGATGTTCACACAGATACTTCAGCCTGTGGATAAATTCTTTAGGTTTATTTAGCTTAGATAGCACACTTTTCAAAAGTTTTTGGTCATCACCAGAGTTGAGAATCTCCTCTGGGATATTCCACATCTGACCAAAACGCCGATTATGCCATAGAATTTTTTGGTTTTCATCAATAACTAATATACCATCAATTGATGCCTCTTGTTGAGCCTTTAACAGAAAGTTAGTTCGTTTCAGTAAATTTTCTCCCTGTTTACGCTCGGTAATATCGCGAGCAATAACACAGTTATATTCTTGAGCATTAAACTGTAAATAATTAAGCCCAATTTCTACAGTAAATTCTCGCCCGTATTTAGTGCGATGTACTGAATCTTGCTTAAAAGAACCTCGCTGTTTCAGGTTTTCCCAAAACGGCGACCAGTTATCTTTTGACAGTAAGGGATCGATATCATAAACGTGCAACGTCAGTAGTTCTTCACGGGAGTAGCCAAGGAAATGACAAGCAGCTTCATTGACATAACAAAATCGGCCATCCTGTTTTGATAAAAAAACTGCATCCCCTACCCGATCGAGAGAAAAGTCGATCAGCTTTAGTGTTTCCACAGTCAGGAGACGTTCTGCAATCTCTTGCTGCAATTGAGTGTTTAGTCGTGATTGCTCAGCTGCATAACGTTCCCTTTGCTTAAAAGCAGCCAACAGAGTGTCAGCCATACGATTGAAATTGATAGTAAGTTGCCCTACTTCATCTTTAGTCCACACCTCGACTCGCGCTTCCAAATTGCCAGCAGCAAATTCTTGGGTAGTTTTTTGTAGTTGTTTGACTGGTTTAGCAATTGATCGTCCAAGCAAGATAGCCAAGAAGACATCTGCGATTAAGGCTATAGCAAGGACGCTCAGCTCAAGTTCTAAATTATCCCTAAGAAATTGATTGAAGGAGGATTCAGTAGTTCCTCTGACTAACACTACTGTCGCTTCACTATCAAAATTAGTTAGAGCTTTAGCGACTATAGTGTAAGATTGCTTACCCAAGGTTTGGCGTGCGTAAACTACCTCTGATGCTTGGGTAACTGCTTTCTCCAACAGGGACCCGTTGACTAAATCTAAACTCGATTCCCCTTGCTCTAAATCTTTAACATCACTGTTATCCAAAGTAGCAGTGGCTAAGTTAAATTCCCCTGAACCCTGGCGATAGTAGATTGCACTATAGCCTTTGTCAACCCCCTGCAGGGTGGTCTGAACTATGGGCAATTTGCCATTGACCAAGTCACCAGACACCAAGACAGCTACTATACTTCCAGTCTCTGGGTTCTTGACTGGAGTGAGTGTGTAACGAATTAGGCTGTCTTGTTCAACAAAACCATTCGGTAGCTGAGGTGACTCCTTAGCTAACTCAACCCAGCTGACAATTTGACTGGTCTGAATAGCCTGAGGATTCTGGAAAACTTGACTGACTAATTGATTAGGATTAAACCTCTCTCCTGTACGGTCAGCGTTGGCATTAGCAATAATCTTCCCATTGGTACCTACTAAAGTGCCATATTCAATGTTGCGGGCTTTAATTTCGTTCCTCAGAACCCGTCTGACTTCAGCCTTGAGGGCTGGTTTTATCGGCTGACCAGAATGATGAGCGATCGCAGCAGCAATGATGGCACCATTATCGGCTTGACCACGGAAGCCCAGCTTAGTTTGCTCAATTTTAGAATTGTAGTTGGTCTCGGTGAGTGCTAATTGAGACTCAGCTTGGTCTCGTAGTTCGATTTGCCCTCCTGTTACCATCATTGAAGCAGCGACGCCGAAGAATCCAATCAGAGAAATTAGCTCAGAGGCAAACAAACCAGTAAGCAGCTTACTACTTACTGGTAAGTTATAAAACCACTGTAGGTAGCCTAACCGAATGTCTTGGGAAGGGTTAGGGACAGATGGAGAATCTTGCATAATCCAGGGGAAGTTGCTTATGGCAAAGCATTTTCGTGCGTCTGTAACTGACATCCAATTCGGTAGTGCCGATTTGGTCCGGACAATCGCGGAAACAGCATAGTGTATATAAATCAACGTAGATAAATCAACGTAGATAAATCAACACATTGCCCATGCTTGTTCGCTACGATACCACCGGAATCGATATGACACCATTGTTGCTTTGTTGATTTAGCCCCGTCATGGAGGATTCTGCTGAAGTTTTAATTTAAAGACTGTGGGTGATAACACGGAAATAACAGCTGAAATCTCAAGCTAGAGCCTCGGTTAATATAATAATAGGAGTTGACAAATTTCTATATATATGCATCGAGAAAAATATACTATACAAGACTAGTACACCTTGCAACTACACCTTGGCAGAAATTTGTGACCAGTTCCTTTGAAAATGACCAGATCAGGGAATTAGGGGATGAGGGGGTGATTTTTACTGGTCAGTGATTTGGAGCGTAATCTACTCAATTGACCATAATTGACGATCGGAAGTTCAGGAAATGGGCAAGTTTCTGGTGTAGCTTTCTATGGGACTCTCAATTGTCCTGGTGGCAAAACCTGTCCTAAGCCCTCGATTGGACTTAAACTGAGATCTTGCACCATTGTCATTAATCGTAGGGTGGGCAGTGCCTACCAACGTGGTTTGCAAGCTTCATTATCTGTCTGATCCACTGCCCACCCTACATGAACTATTGGACTTAAACACCGAATTATTGTATATGTATTTGTGTATACTTATTTAATAAAAAGCAAAAGATAGATAAAAAACTATAAATTTCTTAGAGAGGCCTATACTCAGCGTGAGTCAGCATCAACTTGTATCTCCTGAACAGCGGTCTAATGAACCCCAAAGGTGCTATGATCCACAAGCGATCGCCCGCTACTACCGTTCCAGACCTTGGGTAGTGATTTGGCGTTGCCTGAGGATTGTCTGGGGTTTCGCTAGCTTTGTTTTTAGTCTTAAGTTAGACCAATGGCTCAACCGGACTGAGCAGAATAAGTTAAAACGAGCCACACAGCTGCGGAAACTTCTGACTAACCTCGGTCCAACCTTTATTAAAGTCGGACAAGCTCTTTCCACCCGCCCTGACTTGATTCGGCAAGATTTTCTAGATGAACTGATCAAACTACAAGACCAGCTACCTCCCTTTGACAATGCGATCGCATTGTCCATAATCGAGCAAGAGTTAGGGCGCTCCATCCAAAAACTGTTTAGCCAAATTTCCCCAAGACCTGTAGCAGCCGCTAGTCTCGGTCAAGTCTATCGGGCTAAACTTCACACGGGTGAAGAGGTTGCGGTTAAGGTACAACGTCCTAATTTACGCCCTATCCTCACCCTAGATCTTTATTTGATGCGGTGGGCAGCTAGCTGGATTGCCCCCTGGTTACCACTCAATCTCGGTCATGACCTAACTTTGATTGTAGATGAATTTGGTACTAAGCTCTTTGAGGAAATTAATTATCTCAATGAAGGTCGCAATGCCGAACGATTTGCTCTGAACTTCCAAGACGACCCTACTGTGAAGGTTCCAGCAATATACTGGCGCTACAGCAGTATCCGTGTCCTCACCCTAGAGTGGATTGATGGTTTCAAGTTAACAGACACAGAACGTATTCAAGCCTTAGGACTAGACACCGCCAGCTTGATTAAAACTGGTGTCACCTCTGGTTTGCGTCAGTTGTTAGAGCATGGCTTTTTCCATGCTGATCCTCATCCAGGTAACTTATTTGCCCTTCGGGATGGACGCATGGGCTATATTGACTTTGGTATGATGGATCAGTTAGATCAGGACACCAAAGAAACCATTGTCAGCTGTGTCGTTGATCTAATTAATAAAGATTATCAATCATTAGCCCAGGCTTTTGTTAAATTAGGTTTCTTAGCACCCAACACAGATATCCAGCCGATTATCCCAGCCTTAGAAGCTGTGTTGGGAGAAGCAATTGGTGAAAGTGTCGGGGATTTCAACTTCAAGACGATCACCGATCAGTTCTCAGAGTTGATGTACGACTATCCTTTCCGGGTACCAGCCAAGTTTTCCTTAATTATCCGTTCTCTGGTGACTCAGGAAGGACTGGCACTGACCTTAGATCCGAATTTCAAAATTGTCGAGGTTTCCTACCCCTATGTAGCTCAGCGTCTGCTTACCGGTGAAACCCCACAAATGCGGCGGCGTTTGATTGAGGTGTTGTTCAAAGACGGTAAATTCCAGTGGGAACGACTGGAAAATATGATTGCGATCGCTCGCTCTGATCAGAACTTTGATTTGCTACCAACCGCTCAACTTGGTTTGCAGTATCTCTTGTCTGAGGAAGGTCAGTTTTTGCGACGTGAACTGTTGTTAGCGTTAACCGAAGATGACCAACTCCATGGAGCCGAAATTCAGAGTCTGTGGAACTTAGTCAAAGATGATTTACCACCAGAACGTTTATTCAATGTAGCTTTGAATGCACTAAGTACTATTTCCAGTGATGGGATTGGGGCTATTTTACCCAAAGCTCCTGCTGTTAGTACCAAATAGTATGTCAGAGCAACTGGCCTACAACAATATTCCTGATCATGATTACTTACTACTGACTATTGACTACTTGTTGTTATTGTAATTAGCGCCGGTTGCCAACCGCTATCTTAAATGGAGCAAGAGGACTCCCGTTATACCCCCAGGGTTAGCCAGGGCTGTTTCATAGTCGGACTAAAATTCATGGGTGAGGGCTTAAAAGCCCCTTAAGGTCACGCAAATCGCCGTTTTTTTCTACTATTGGGTTTAGTTTTAGAAAAACAGGCGCGAAACTTTTGCCACTCGGGAGGTTCAGGAAACCAAAAAATTGAGCAATGTTACAGCCCTGCCAGGGTTAGCGGGAGATGAATTGCCACCAAACAAAAAAACAGACATTAACCTTGGTATAAAACAATCTAGCTGAGTGGTAAATCCAGATATAATCATGATACAATGGAGGTATGATTACACTAACCTACGAATACAAGTTAATCCCCTCCCAAGAACAAATCGCCATCATTCAAGATATGTTGACGGTCTGTAGAAAAGTATGGAATTATGCTTTGAGGGAAAGAAAAGACTGGTACAAAAGTAGGAAATGTTTAGTTAACTGTTGTTCATTACAACAAGAATATATAATTCCAGTAGATGCACCATATCCCAGCTATAAATTACAAGCCGGTAATCTAACTAAAGCTAAGAAGAACAATCCCCAGCTCAAGAAAACTAATGCTCAAGTTTTACAGCAAGTCTTGAAGACTTTAGAACGAGCATTTAACAATATGAAATTAAGAGGATACGGTTTCCCTCGATTTAAAAATAATCGAATGCGTTCTTTTGTCTTTCCTCAGTTCAAGGCTAATCCAGTTGTTAATGATTGGATTAAACTTCCGCAGATTGGATTGGTAAGGATGAGATTGTCGCGACCAATTCCAGAGGGGTTTAAAATCAAACAAGTCAGGATAGTTAGACGGGCTAGCGGCTATTTTGCAATGTTGTCTTTACAAAGTGAAGTCAGTATTCCTGATACGCCAGCATGGGGTCATCCCCTGGGAATTGATGTTGGCTTAGATAAGTTTTTAGCAACTTCTGATAATGAGTTAATAGAACGCCCTAGATTCTTGAGTGAACTACACAGTAAGCTGAAATTGCTACAACGTAGATTAAAATTCAAGAAAAAAGGGTCGGCAAATAAACATAAACTCAACCACAAAATCGCCAGACTTCATCAAAAAATCTCAGATACTCGAAAAGATTTTCACTTCAAGTTAGCACATCATCTGTGTGACCAAGCTGGCATGATATTTGTTGAGGACTTAGATTTTAGAACTTGGGCAAAAGGAATGTTAGGTAAACATACTCTTGATGCAAGTTTTGGTCAGTTCTTCAATATCCTGGCTTGGGTTTGTTGGAAACGAGGGGTATATTTGGACAAGGTTGACTACAGATTTGCCAGTCAAATTTGTCCGAATTGTGGCACACATACAGGCAAAAAAAACTTGTCTGAACGTATCCACAAATGCCCCGAATGCCAGTACGAGATTAACAGAAATGTTGCAGCTGCAAAAGTGATTTGTCAACGTGGTATCACTGCGGTCGGGCAGATCGTGGAAAAAATTGACTGTGTAGGCGGGCTGTCCGGGGTTGGTAACAACCTAGATAAGTGCTTGAGAAGCAGTAAACCCAGATCGTGAGGTTTGGGAATCCCAGCGACCTAGGAGCCCCTAGGCGAACGTTATAATCTCTGATTTAACGAGGGAGGATGTCAAATAATTTGGTGGGTTAAAGCGCGGATAAAAATCATTGGCCTGCCTCACCCACCCTAGGAAATTCTAATATTATAGTAACCATTCAGCTAATGCGCTACCCGCACGCTACACGAACAGCATTCAGAGATCAGCATTCAGCTAATGCGGAACTATTGAATAAAACAGGATTGTGATAATTTTTGATACCATATTCCCTGCTCCGAAGTCCCTGCTCCGAAGTCCCTGCTCCGAAGTCCCTACTCCCTATTCCCTATTCCCTATTCCCTGTTCCCTTTGCTATTGGATAAAGTGTCATTTTTTGTAATAATCTTCAAAGGCACTAAAAGCATGAAGATTAGGAGTTATTTGTGTATAATTTTTGGCCAGATCCACCGTATTTTTTGTTAATTTTTGGTTTGTTTGCTGGGATTACCTGTGGGCTAGCTTTTGAAGCTACACTCAAAGAAAAAGTACAGGAATGGTATAAGACCAAATCCAGTCAAACCCTGGCTGAAATTAAAGGAATCCAGTTACTGCTCCCATTTCTGGGAATTGCTGCTGGGATTTGCCTGTTTCTAGCGTCTGGGTTAGGAATTTTTGCCTTGCCCTATTGGCTGTGTTACTCAATCTCCATACCTATGACCTTATTTATTAGTGGGCTAGTTTGGTCACAACTCGGTAACGTGTTGCTTCAGTTAGAGCGAGGTGGTTCCAAAGCTCTAGATTTAGATTCCTGGGAATAGATAGAAACAGGCTAATCAGCTATCAGTTATCAGTTATAGCGCTACGCGCAATGGCTTTAGGAATCCCCCCTAACCCCCCTTCCGCGCGGCAGGGCTGTTTCATTCTCGCCAAAAATAGATGGGGAATCCCCCCTATCCCCCCTTAGTAAGGGGGGTGGGGAGATGGGGAGATGGGGAGAATAATGGCGCGAATAGTCGGGATTTTGGCCAAATTTATCTAACCATCCTCTTTGGCCGAATCACGAATTGTTAGTCATTTGAGTTGTTTGAGTTGATTGAAGCCGGCTAATTTGTCAGATTTTAATGACTAAATTGGCGGATTTTTCGGGAAATTTTAGTTTATTTACCTATCCCCCTATCCCCCTATCCCCCTATCTCCCCAAATCGTTAACTTATTAAACTTTGAAACAGCCCTGCCTTTATTAAGGGGGGCGGGCAAGCAGGGTAAGCTCATCTAAATTCGTATCATAAACTACAGATAAAAGTTTTTTGATAGTATCACAAACCTAAAATAGCCTGCGTCAATGTCAATAATAACTATTTATTCTCAATAATCTCGAGAGGAGTGAGAATGTGATTTGAGAAATCTGAAAAATCCTAATCGTCATCGCAATGGTTTCTTCTTTCTTGTTCAAAATACCTTGAAAGTTCCGCTTAAGTAGAACATATGTACTGATTTATACCTCAATTTTTTTCAATCTTCAGAAAAATTGGTTTAACTAGATTTTTTTCAGTTATATTTTATACCAAATTAGATGAGCTTACCCTGGATAATGGCTGACGATCGCGCTTAACTAAGTGCCATTCCCTTATATCGAACTCAGGTACGGAAGAGGCCTATTTCTTTGACCATCAATGGTAATCTAATAAATGATATCCCCTTGCTTAATCTTGGGGCACTCAAACTGAATATTTAAAACCCAGTCCCATTGTCACTTTGGTTGAGTCATGGGAGCTGGGTGCATCAAAACACATAATGCATCTCCAATTTGGCAAATCCATCTCTCAAACTAACGAGAATAATAGGGTTTCAAAGCATAATTGAAAGTGTTATGTGCAAAAAGGGGATGTTTCCCGGTTAAAGAGACACAATGTTACTCGTTGTTGAAAAAAAAACTAACATGAACAAAGTCCTAAAGAAAGAATTCCAAGTTAAATCTGTATCATTATCTGGTAAAAATGTAGAAATAGTTTGGCAGGATAATTGCCAGAGTTCATTTGACGTGAATTGGTTACAAATGTCCACACGAAGCAGTAAAAAATTTTCTGCTGACTCATATGAATATACTGACTGCCCAATATATAATACATTTCAAGAAGTTGCTGTGGATAAAGTTCAACTAAGCAACAATAAAATTTTGATTGATTTAGGAAGTGGTATAGAGGAAATCGATGCTTCTTGGTTACGTGCTCAAGATGCTACTATATCGTATTCTTTACCGGCTTTCGAGGAGAAAGTTCAATGGTCTAACTCATTTAGTATCCTAGAACATTCATACGATGAGGCAATTGAATCCAATCAGTGGATTAGTGACTTAGATAAGTTTGGTATAGTAAAAATTAAAGGTGTAAGTCCAGATGATCTAGAGGAAAAACTTGACAAAATTACTAAGAAAGTCGGTGTGTTACGGAGAAGATTCCACCCTACAGATATTAACGTAATAGAACCAAAACCTAATAACATAAGCCTAGATAAAGCATATACTGGTGGAACTCTTGAGTATCATACCGATGCTCCTTATTATGATTTACCGCCCAAAATAGCATTTCTTGCCTGTAAAAAACTTGAAGGAGAGCCTCCCATAAATTACTTCTGCGATGGGTTTAAAGCTGCATCTGAATTGAAAGAAACACACAAAGAGGCTTATAATATTCTTTCAACATACTTGGTAAACTTAGCAAGACGACGCTTGCGCTCTCATCAAGAAGATAGTAGCATTGAGCATTCTCTTTACTCTTGGGATACCCATACATTAACCAACATAATTGTTACAAATGGCTTTGGCGAACCAGAGATTATAAGAATTCACTCAAGAAGCTTTTCAGGATTTACTTCAGATTATTCTGGAATACAAATCAAGAAATTTATTGAAGCTTACGGTAGTTTTATAGATTTAATTAAACAAGACAGATTTAATGTTCAAATGAAACTTGAACCAGGAAACATAGTTATCATTGATAACCACCGTCTAGTTCATGCACGCTCTAAAATTCAAGGTAATACAGCTAGGATGATATATTCCTGTTATATAGATGAATACATCTGGAACAGTAGATTAAGATTCCTCTTAGGGGAAAGAGCGGAAATGGATGATGTTTGGCTTAGAGGATGCACAATTGACCAGCTAAAAATATTAGCAAATCGCTGGGAATAATCTATACCGGGGTATTGCTTGGGTTTCGCCGAGTCCCGGCGTACCTTGAAAAAATTGTCACCAATTGAATTATGAGGAACTAACTCCGACTTCACAGCCGCGAGCTATCTCTATTATTATACGGCGAATTAATTCGCCGCGTCGGATTTCATCCCCGATTTAACAAGATAGGGAGAATTTCGCCCCCTCAAACTCCCCCTATCTTGTTAAAAAATCCATAGAATAATGTTTAACATTACTAATACAAGCAATAGTAAGCCATTTATGATTAAATCATGACGACTTTCGTTGAGCTTTTTCCCTAAAACTAGGCTGCCGCGCTCAAGAAAGTATTTTTTCATAAACCCTGGAACTTTTTCATAGTATGGCTTGTACTTGAGCAGAGTAATAATTAGCTGTATTAAACCATAGGTAGTCAGAATAAATAGGGTAATTCGGTACCAGGAATAGAGGTTAATCATGATGTCTGACTTAGGATATATTTTACCAAAATAGCGATAATGGCTGCTGCAATGCTGCCGATTAAACTGATTCTGACAATCCGATTGTACTTGCGGACTTGTATCTCGGCCATCTTTTCTGCCTGTCTTCCCATATAATTTTCTAGTTCCTGAGCTAGGGTGGAAACTACGGCAATGATTAGGGCTGCATCATCGGCTAATCCAGCTACGGGAATTACGTCTGGCACAGCATCAAAGGGGGATATTAAATAGATTAAGGCTGCGATCGCTAAAGCTTTTCCCTTCCAAGCCGCATTAGGGTCCCGGACCATTTTAGCTAAAGCTTGAATTTTCGGCCAAATTTCTTTAATTGGTCCCCGGTTCATCCGTTCTAAGTTCTGGTCAATTTTTTCGATGTCTTCTGGCTTGGTCTTTTGGAGCAATTTGTGAAATATTTCTTTTATCCTCCCCCGGTTCATCTGATCCAGGCTCTGGTCAATTTTCTGGATGTCATTGGGGGAGATATTTTTTTGTAATTTTTCCAGTAGTGTTCTAATCTTACCAGGATTGCTTGCTGCTGAGTTTTCCGACCGTTTGGGGGTATCTTGTTTAGTGGTAGATTTTTGAAATTTGCTGAGTATTCCTGTAATTTTGCCTCTAATTTTGTCAGTGTTGCTTGGTTCTGGATTCCTTAGCCTTACTAGGGTATCCTTAAGAGTTCCTGGTTTGGGTAATTTGCTCAGTAGTGACTGAATTCGCCCAGGGGGTTTTTGTTCTAAGGTCTGGTCGAGGGATTGGGTATCCTCTGGTTTTTCCTGTTTTTGAAATCGCCGAAATAGTCTTTCTTGTAAACCCATTACTATTAACCTTGTTATATCCGAGGATTTATCTGTTTTAGTTGTTAACGTCAGCCGTCAGCCGTCAGCCGTCAGCCGTCAGCCGTCAGCCGTCAGCCGTCAGCCGTCAGCCGTCAGCATTCAGCTGACGTAACAAAGATTAAACGAAGCTTACTTGTTTTATTTAAAAGCTCAAAGCTCAAAGCTGTTCGCGTAGCGTGCGCGTAGCGCATGAGCTGAGAGCTGAGAGCTGAGAGCTGATAGCTTACTTGTTAACTATTATAATGACCTTTATGGTATGCTTATTGCTAAATGGCTAGTCCCCAGTTGTAGACCCATCTAGGATAACCAGCATGTTGTGCCATCAGGGTTTTGTGTTGGTTGTTCAGTTTCAGTGTGGTCTTGAGAGCGTAAGCATTCAGCCGTCAGCCGTCAGCCGTCAGCCGTCAGCCGTCAGCTGACCTAACAGAGATTAAACCAATGCTTACTTGTTTTATTCAAAAGCTGATAGCACCTCAAGTAGCGTGCGCGTAGCGCTAATCGCTGTTCGCTGAATGCTTACTTGAGAGCTTTGTAGATGTTTAATGATATTGTCACAGCTTTTCCCTTAACTATTACCAACTCCCCTGGTCTTTCCCGAGCAGCTAAAGTGAGCACCCAATCCATTCATTCTAACCCACTGCGCCAGTGGTTAACTCGCTTTTCCCTATCCCTAGGCTTGAGTCTAGTATCGACCTTCAGTGCAATTCCTGCCCTAGGAGCAGAGCGAATTACTTTCTTCATTTCTCCCTTTGGACAATTTAATATTGGGATTGAAGACTTGGAAATCTTTGCTAAAGATGGCACAATGACGCGGCAATTTGCCTATTATGCCAACTTTGCTACACCAACACAATTAGCAGCACTGCGGATTCTACTAAATAGTCGATTTAATATTTCTCCGAGATATGTTTATTTGTTCACTCGCTTACCGGTGGGCAAAACCTTACTGCGCCGATTGGGAAATGTAATAAAAGCAGATTTTAATCGCAATGGTTTCTATCCCTTGCGGGGTGCTTTAATTTCGGCAGCTTCTGATCCAGAAGGCTTGAGCGTTATTAATGTATTGCGTAAATTTTCCCTAGAAACTATTTACCTGGATGTGGAACTAATTTCTGATGTTACTGATGAGCTATCACGGCTATTTGTGGGAAATAATGTTGTATTTAGTGCCGTTAAAAATCAGGCAAAAATACAGGGAGAAGGCTCAACATCGTTTGATTTATCAGCACAGCCAGATCTCAGGAATTCTGGAGGAATAGGTTGGCGTAAAGAAACCTTTGAGGTTTATAACTCTGAGCGTCAAGCTTCGTTTCCCGTTGATATTTATCTACCTAGGTCTTCAGACCAAGGAGCAATAGCAGGCTCGATTCCAACTCTGGTTATTTCCCATGGTTTGGCTTCTGACCGCAATACCTTTGCCTATCTAGCGAAACATTTAGCATCTTACGGCTTTGCGGTTGCGGTACCGGAGCATATTGGTACTAGTTCCGAACGCATTAATCGAATCTTTGCTGGCTTCGCAACTCCCCTCAATCCTACTGCGATCATCCATCGTCCTTTGGATGTAAAGTATTTGTTAGATGAACTTTCCGCTAAAGCTAATTCTGACCCGAGTAAGTTTGGCAGGCTCAATCTAGAAGAGGTGGGAGTAATTGGTCAATCCTTCGGAGGCTATACTGTTCTTGCTCTAGGAGGGGCTAAACTCAATTTTGAACAGCTTACTAGTGACTGTGATACTGCTCGACAGAACAATTCATCCTTGGATGTATCCTTGCTACTCCAGTGTCGAGGTACTCAACTACCCCCAGAAGACTATAATTTGGGAGACGAACGGGTAAAAGCCGTGATTGCTGTTAATCCGCTCAGCAACCCGATCTTTGGTGAAGCCGGGATGTCACAAATTCAGGTTCCGGTCATGATGGTCTCTAGTATCAGAGACCTCTTTGCGCCACCTGTAGAACAACAAATTACCCCCTTCAGCTGGCTAACTACCCCAGAAAACTATCTAGTGGTGACAGAAGCAGGTACTCACTTTTCCTACCTGGGTGGGGCAGGAGAGGGTGTCTTACCGGTTCCACCTGAATTGATTGGGCCAGATCCTGCTATCGCTCGTCCTTACCTGATGGCACTTAGTACCGCTTTTTTCAAAACCTATATTGCTAAACAACCCCAATATGCTTCCTATCTCAGTGAGTCCTATGTCAAAGAGATTAGTCAAGACCCATTGAATCTGTTTCTGCTCAAGTCTTTCTAATTCTCCCCGATCTACCGACTCCCCTACATACGACAAATTTTCCTTAATTCTGTTTCCTCTTGATGAGAAACTAGGTAATCCTCGAGCCAATCACAACTCTTTGCGACTAAATCATCTAAATCGAGATTCCACAGTTTCACGGTGTTGTCATCACTAGCAGAAGCGATAGTCTGGCCATCTGGGCTAAAGGTGACGCTATTGACATCATCGCTATGTCCAGTGAGGGTGTGCAGGGGTTTGCCTTGGGGATTCCACAGTTTCACCGTGTTGTCATCACTAGCAGAAGCGATAGTCTGGCCATCATAGCTAAAGGCCACGCTAGTGAGACCATTCCTATGTCCAGTGAGGGTGTGCAGGGGTTTGCCTTGGAGATTCCACAGTTTCACCGTGTTGTCATAACTAGCAGTAGCGATAGTCTGACCATCATAGCTAAAGGCCACGCTAGTGACAGTTGCGCTATGGCCTTTGAGGGTGTGCAGGGGTTTGCCTTGGAGATTCCACAGTTTCACCGTGTTGTCCAAACTACCAGAAGCGATAGTCTGGCCATCATAGCTAAAGGCCACGCTAGTGAGACCATTCCTATGTCCAGTGAGGGTGTGCAGGGGTTTGCCTTGGAGATTCCACAGTTTCACCGTGTTGTCCAAACTACCAGAAGCAATAGTCTGGCCATCTCGGCTAAAGGCCACGCTAGTGACAGTTGCGCTATGGCCTTTGAGGGTGTGCAGGGGTTTGCCTTGGTGATTCCACAGTTTCACGGTGTTGTCATGACTACCAGAAGCGATAGTCATGCCATCTCGGCTAAAGGCCACGCTAGTGACAGGTGCGCTATGGCCTTTGAGGGTGTGCAGGGGTTTGCCTTGGGGATTCCACAGTTTCACCGTGTTGTCATAACTACCAGAAGCGATAGTCATGCCATCTGGCCTAAAGGTAACGCTAATGACAGGTGCGCTATGGCCTTTGAGGGTGTGCAGGGGTTTGCCTTGGAGATTCCACAGTTTCACCGTGTTGTCGAAACTACCAGAAGCGATAGTCATGCCATCTGGCCTAAAGGTAACGCTAATGACATCTTCGCTATGTCCAGTGAGGGTGTGAAGGTGTTTGCCTTGGAGATTCCACAGTTTCACGGTGTTGTCAGAACTACCAGAAGCGATAGTCATGCCATCATAGCTAAAGGCCACGCTATTGACATCTTCGCTATGTCCAGTGAGGGTGTGCAGGTGTTTGCCTTGGAGATTCCACAGTTTCACCGTGTTGTCATCACTAGCAGAAGCGATAGTCTGGCCGTCTGGGCTAAAGGTGACGCTAGTGACAGGTTCGCTATGTCCAGTGAGGGTGTGCAGGTGTTTGCCTTGTAGATTCCACAGTTTCACGGTGTACTCATCACTAGCAGTACCGATATCACTAGCAGTAGCGATAGTCTGGCCATCTGGGCTAAAGGCGACGATAATGACAAAATCGAAAGGATCGCGATATCCAGTGAGGGTGTGCAGTAGTTGGCCTTGGTGATTCCACAGTTTCACGGTGCCCTCAAAAGTAGCAGTAGCGATGGTCATGCCATCATAGCTAAAGGCCACGCTTTTGACAGGGTAGCTATGTCCGGTGAGGGTGTGCAGTAGTTTGCCTTGGAGATTCCACAGTTTCACCGTCCTGTCCCCACTAGCAGAAGCAATAGTTTGGCCATCTGGGCTAAAGGCCACGCTAATGACAGGTTGGCTATGTCCGGTGAGGGTGTGCAGTGGTTTGCCTTGGTGATTCCACAGTTTGACCGTGTTGTCTGCACTAGCAGAAGCGATAGTCATGCCATCTGGGCTAAAGGCCACGCTAGTGACAGGATCGCTATGTTCGTCTAGGCTATTAAATTCTTTCACTCCATAGAGAGATTGTCGTAAACTAGCGATCACTTGTATTCTAGTATCACCTTTTACCCAATGCGCCTTGTTGAGTTTTCTTACTGCCCTTAAACTCTCTTTTAAAGCATCAAAGGGTTGCTTTGAGCTAAACAAGAGTTCTGAAAGTTGACTCAGGGCTTTAATTTCACTTTCTTCTGCCTTTCTGGCCTGTTTAGTTGAAACAACTGTCCCCAACACCAACACTCCAATAAACGCTCCCGCCACTAACCTGCGGTTACGGGTGATTTGCTTGTGCTTCTGATGGCTTACCTGAATATACTTCTCGGCTAGCCCATTCAACATCCCCAACTTGCCATAATTTTTTAAATACTCCTGGGCTTCTACTAACCTCCCCCCTTGCAAGAGTACACCGGCATCATCACGTCTTTTTCCCTTTTCCATCCATTCTTCTGCCGCCGCTTCCAGCTTCCGTTCGATCACCATAGCTTCTGTGTAAATCTGCTTCCACTCCAGCAACTTTCCCCAGTGGCGAATCAAGGCTTCATGAACTACATCCAAAACCACATCCTGGGAATTTTCTTGATGACTTCTAGTAATCAAGCGGTTCTCTGAACTGGCTAACTTCTGGCTAACAGCATCGAGCAGTTCTAAACTGTGGTGAGAATTGACTAATTCACCCAGGCGTACTCGTCTACGGGTATCGAGAGTATCTCCCACTTGAGTTAATTCCAACAACAAACGCCTAGCCACACTTTGTTCTTCCGCTGAGAGACTATCAAATACCTGATTGGCTCTCTTTTCTAGAGTTCCCTGAATTCCCCCTAACTGTTGATAAGTTTCTAACCGTAAAAACCTTTCCTGCTGCTGTCTTGACTGTTTCCATAATTCCGTCAGAGTATATTGGAGCAAGGGCAGGCTGCCTGGATAATCTTCGACATCGTTAATCAGTTGCTGTTTTAATCTCCCTTCAATCCCTAATCCTACTAATTCCGCCGGTAGTGCGATCGCTTCTTCAATTTCCTGACGGTTCAAGTGGTCAACATTAATTAATGGTCTATTAATCTTTTCAACAAATTGAGGATACTTTCGCGACCGCCCCCGAAAGTCAGAGCGCATGGCGATTAACACAATTAGATTGTCTTTCTGCTCTAATAATTCAATTAAACTGTTAAAGAATTCCAGCCTTTGGTCAGGTTGACTCATAGTGAAGCACTCTTCAAACTGGTCAATAATCATGACCACCGGAGTAAGACTAGAATTCTCTGGCTGGGCGTTGCTGAGGGGAAAGCCCCCTAAATCCCCCAACTTTGGGGGACTTTGAAAGTTTTGTTCCCCACAATTCTCTGGCTGGGCGTTGCTGAGGGGAAAGCCCCCTAAATCCCCCAACTTTGGGGGACTTTGAAAGTTTTGTTCCCCCCAAAATTGGGGGGCTAGGGGGGCAGAATCATAACCAGAATCAGCCACACCCTCTCCATTTTTATCTAAAAGCTTTCCCTTTTCCAGCACCTCCTGTAACCTTTGCTTTGGTGTTTTTTGAGGAGTAAAAGGTTCCAGATAATGCCAGCGATCGCTTCCGGGAATAGCCTGCCCTAACTTCAGCTGATACAATAAACCCGCCCTGATTAAGGAAGATTTACCACTACCGGAAGCCCCTAACACTACCAGCAGACGGTCTTTATTTCTAACTCGCTCAATTAACTGCTGGGTCAACTTAGAGCGACCGTGAAACACCAGAGCATCCTCTGGTTTATCGGTAAAATAAGACAGAGACCGGTAGGGGCACTTATCCTGAAAGCTGGGTTTGGGAAACTGGGTAGTCAGTAGAATGGCTTGTTCAGAGTTAGCGATTAAAGGACGTTGTCCAGTCCTTGACATCCGCTGCTCAATAAACAAGGCCAAATTATGACTATTAACAATACCATCCGGGTGATTTTCCGGATTCAACCCTGCCAGTAACTCCTTGGTAAATACTCCTTGTTCATGGCTAATTTCTACTCCCGGTTCAAAGGAACGAGTAGCAGTAATCAAGCAGTAAGCTTTATCAGTTGGGATAAATGGGAGCAAGCTTAGTAACTCGCCACTGTAGCAACAATCTAACCAAATCACTACCTGTTTCACTGGGCTAGTTGCGATTTGCTCACCTAATTCCCGCAGAGGATAGCCATAAATTCCCACATCAGGAAAGGCATCACTAGTCACTAAGAAAACTTCCTCAATACCATCCACCTCTTGTCTACAGCCATGGCCTGAAAAGAAGAATAGGGCGGTTTCTGGAGGTTGGTTGGGAGGTGGAGGATTAAACAGATTAGCGACTGCTGACCTTAATTCCTCTAATTTTACTATTCCTGTGCTCGATGGTCCCCCTCCTCCTTTTTGGGTCAACCCAAGGGGTAAGTCCTGAATCCGAAACGGTTCATAGCCATACTGCTCTAATCGTTGAGCGACATTTTTCCCATCTAATGCCGCAACGGTCAGGTCGTTAAAGTTGGTGTATTCTGGATAACGGTTAATGCCAACGATTAGGGCTTCCCATTCCGGTGTCATTGGAGCGAGGTTGTGACATTTTTATTAGGGTAACATACTGTAAGCATTCAGCCGTCAGCTGTCAGCCGTCAGCCGTCAGCCGTCAGCTAAAAGCTCACGCTACGCGAACAGCTTTGTGGCACAGGCTTAATGTTTGTGGCACAGGCTTCAACGCTGTGACATAACTCAGCATTATTCGAATGCTGACCTGTTGTCTTGATGCAATAGCGAGTGGGGGAAACCACGGCAGTCGCTCATGGGGGGAACCCCCAAGACCGCGCTACCTCCCCAAGACCGCGCTGCATCGCTTATTCAAAAGCACCTCCCGTAGCGTGCGCATTAGCTGATAGCTGATAGCTGATAGCTGATAGCTGATAGCTGATAGCTGATAGCTGAATGCTTACTGGCAGTTGTCAATGGGGTCAGATACTTAAGCCCTTGGGGTTAATGGGAGCAGCCACTGACCATGCTTACTCTCTGGCGAAAGAGAATTCATAATGGAGTGACAAGTTTTTGGTCAGGATGAGCCAGTACTATGAAGGAACCTACCAACCTCACACAACAAATCAAGGTTAAGGTAGAAGATGACCGTACAGGTATGTCGGTGGAAACCCTTAAGCGAGCCTTTGCTGATAATCTTTATTATATCCAGGGCAAAAATCAGTTTTTGGCTACACCCTACGATTACTATATGGCTCTGGCTTATACGGTAAGAGACCGGCTACTTCAGCGGTGGATTAAAACCTTAGAAACCTATACTAGAAAAAATGCTAAGACAGTATATTACCTGTCAGCAGAGTTTTTGATGGGTCGCCAGCTCACTAACAACTTGCTGAACTTGGGGATATATGATCGGCTCAGCCAAGCTCTCCACGAATCTGGGCTGGAGCTAGATGACCTGAAAATCCTGGAAGCTGAGCCTGGTCTAGGAAATGGCGGTTTAGGACGCTTGGCTGCTTGTTTCCTGGACTCCCTGGCAACTTTAGAAATTCCTGCTGTTGGGTATGGCATCCGTTATGAATTCGGTATCTTTGACCAGCGGATCATTGACGGTGGTCAAGTTGAACGTCCTGACAAGTGGCTACGGTTCGGCAACCCTTGGGAAATCCGACGCCCAGAATTAACCGTTGAGGTGAATTTCGGGGGTAAGACAGAATCCTACAAGGATGAGGAAGGGCGGTATCGGGTACGTTGGATTCCCGAGTGGAAGGTTTTGGGTACTCCCTACGATATACCAGTGCCTGGTTACAAGAAAAATACGGTCAATACCCTGCGTCTGTGGCGTGCTGGTGCTAGTGAAGAATTTGATTTTCAGGTATTCGACAGCGGCGACTATACCGGTTCTGTTACTGAAAAGATCTATTCTGAGAATATCTCGAAAGTTCTGTATCCCAATGATAATACTTCCCAAGGGAAGCAACTACGGCTGGAGCAGCAGTATTTCTTTGTTAGCTGTTCTCTTCAGGACATTATTAATAATTATCGACGAACTAATAGTAATTTTGACCTGTTCCATGAGAAAATTGCGATTCAGCTCAATGACA
Source organism: Moorena sp. SIOASIH (assembly GCF_010671925.1). Lineage (GTDB taxonomy): Bacteria > Cyanobacteriota > Cyanobacteriia > Cyanobacteriales > Coleofasciculaceae > Moorena. The sequence goes on from NZ_JAAHIH010000005.1 coordinate 216,762, forward strand.
CTCACCCATCGATTGGGGTGGCGGAGCTGATGCGGTTGTTCTTGGATAAGTACAAATTGAGCTGGAATCGAGCTTGGTATATCACTAGGAACACTTTTGGTTATACTAATCATACTTTGCTAGCAGAGGCTTTGGAACGCTGGCCAATTAGCCTATTTGAGAGACTCTTACCGAGGAACTTAGAGATTATCTATGAAATCAACCGTCGCTTCTTGGATAATGTGCGTCTCAAGTATCCAGGTGATAATGACCGGCTCAGACGAATGTCCTTGATTGAGGAGGGACCCGAAAAGTCTGTGCGGATGGCACATTTAGCCTGCGTAGGTAGCCATGCTATTAATGGGGTGGCGGCACTGCATACAGAATTGCTGAAGAAGGATGTGCTCCGAGATTTCTACGAATTGTGGCCAAATAAGTTTATTAATATGACCAATGGGGTCACACCCCGTCGGTGGCTATTGCTGAGTAATCCTCAACTGTCGGAACTGATTACTGAGAAAATTGGGGAGGCTTGGGTTACTGATCTAGACCAGCTCAAACAGTTAGAGCAGTTTGTTACTGATGCTGAGTTTTGCGATCGCTGGCGCAAGATTAAGCAGCTGCACAAGCAAAACCTCGCGGATTATATTCTGCTGCACAACAGTATTAAGGTTGATCCCAATTCCCTGTTTGATGTCCAAGTAAAGCGGATTCACGAGTACAAGCGTCAGTTGCTGAATGTACTCCATATCATTACTCTCTACAACCAGATCAAGGAGAATCCCTCTATCGATATCTTGCCCCGAACCTTTATTTTCGCTGGCAAAGCAGCACCGGGTTACTACTTGGCTAAACTGGTGATTAAGTTGATCAACTCAGTAGCAGAGATTATCAATGATGACCCTGATGTAAGCGATCGCATAAAGGTAGTTTTCTTAGAAGGCTTTTCGGTTTCCCTCGGAGAGCAGGTTTACCCAGCAGCAGACCTTTCAGAGCAAATCTCCACTGCTGGCAAGGAAGCCTCTGGAACTGGCAATATGAAATTTGCCATGAATGGAGCGTTAACGATTGGTACCTTGGATGGTGCTAATATTGAAATCCGAGAAGAGGTAGGAGCAGACAACTTTTTCCTGTTTGGTCTAACTACTGAGGAAGTATACGCTCTCAAAGCTGGGGGATATAACCCACAAGAATACTATAACAACAATAAAGACCTCAAGCAGGTAATCGATCAGATTGGCTCTAGGTACTTCTATCCCCGTAATCCCGACCTGTTTAAGCCACTTGTGGATTCCCTACTGTATGACGATCAGTACCTGCTTTTGGCAGACTACCAGTCCTATGTGAATACCCAGAAGCAAGTAAGCCTTGCCTATCGGGATCAGCATCACTGGACTCGCATGTCGATTATCAATGCGGCGAATATGGGCAAATTCTCTTCAGACCGCACGATTCGGGAGTATGGTCAGAACATCTGGAATGTTGAGCCGATTTCCGTTGACCTAGACGAGTACGACCAGAACTCTGCTGGGTTGAAGCGAGTAACTAATTTACATTAACGGAGTAGGGAGTAGGGAGTAGGGAGTCGGGAGTCGGGAGTCGGGAGTCGGGAGTCGGGAGTCGGGAGTCGGGAGTAGGGGTAAGAAAATTTAATGTACCTCGTACCCTATAAAAATGTTTCCCATCTCCCCATCTCCCCATCTCCCCAAAGTTAGGAACTGCTATAGTTACTGTTGAGGCTTGTGACACTACTCCCTACTCCCTACTCCCTGCCCTCAGTGCTATAGCGCTACGCGCAAGTCCGCAAGTCAGAAGTTAGAAGTCAGAAGTAAGCTATGACTAAGTTTCAGAATTTAGGAGCGATGTAGCGCGGTCTTGGGGGTTTCCCCCATGAGCGACTGCATCAAGACAATGTCCTAATATTAATGGTTAGTGCTATATAGTTATTTATTGATAGTATAGCAGTCGCCAGGGCAGGCGCGGACATGACAAAAGTCTCAAACCTAAGTAAGCGCAAGAGTTTGACTTCTGACTTCTGACTTCTGCTATAGTTTCTTGGTGACGTTTGGTGATATCCACTTTAAACGTGGGTATTATCTGAGTAGGCACTTATAGCGGTTTGCCAGATCAGCTAATTATAGCAGTCGCCAGGGCAGGCGCGGACATGACAAAAGTCTCAAACCTAAGTAAGCGCAAGAGTTTGACTTGTGACTTCTGACTTCTGACTTCTGACTTCTGCTATACAAAGCCTCACTAGTCAGGGGCGAAATTTGAAGAAGGTGGGTTACCGCTACCTCCCCATCTCCCCACACCTCCCCATCTCCCCACACTCCCCCCTCTTCCCCGATTCCCGATTCCCGATTCCCGATTCCCGATTCCCGATTCCCGATTCCCGATTCCCGATTCCCGATTCCCTATTCCCTATTCCCTATTCCCCCCAGAAATCAAATGAAATTACCGACTTTTTTAATTATAGGTGTGCAGAAGGCAGGAACAACTTCTATTTATAACTACTTAACGCAACACCCTCAAGTTTATATGAGTCCGGTTAAGGAAACCAATTTTTTGGAGAAAGATTGGGAAAAATTACCTTCAGACTTAATAACTCCTAACAAAAATCGAATTGATACCTTTGAAAAATATTGTAAACTTTTCCAAGGCGTGAAGGATGAAATAGCGATTGGTGAAGCATCGCCTAATTATTTGTTTCATTATAAATCATCTTCTGAGCTAATATTGCGTTATTTGCCCGACGTTAAACTAATTGCTATTCTCCGAAATCCCATAGACCGAGCTTATTCGGATTATTTAATGCATGTTCGGGAAGCGACGGATGTAGCGGGTAAGGTTCAACCTTTATCGGAACAGCTTAAGTTTCGATCTAAGGGGTCATTTACCTTAAAAAAAGGACTCTACACTGCTCAATTGACGCATTTTTTGGAAAAGTTTAATCGAGATAAAATCAAAGTTTATCTCTACGATGATTTATGTAAAAATCCTGTGGCTTTGCTCCAGGATATGTATCGATTCATTGGAGTAGATGAAACGTTTATCCCGGATGTATCCAAAAAAGCTCAAGTGGCTCAAGTTCCTAAATTAAAATTGGTTAATGATCTGTTGCGGAAACAAAATACCTTCAGAACTATGGTGGCTTCTGGACTAAAGTACATCGTTCCGCTGGAGGTGAGGCAAACTGTTCGTTCGGCGCTAATCAAAATGAACTCAACTGATAATAAAAAAGCTGCTCTTTCTAAAGAGGAACGGCAAAAGTTGCTGGAATTTTATCGTGATGATATCCTCAAACTCCAAGATTTGATTCAACGAGACCTTTCGTTTTGGTTAACTGTTTGAGTGTAAGTAGTCAGTAGTCAGCTATCAGCTATCAGCTATCAGCTATCAGCTATCAGCTATCAGCTATCAGGAATGTCTAGGACGATTATTCCGAGGGTTAACCCGGCAGATACTAGCAAAAACTGTAAGTATATCCATCCTTCCTGTGTATGACTGATATGTCTTGAGGCTTGCAACTCTTGTAGCCTTTTGTTCCTAGTGGAGTAAATCCGAAACTTCCTTTGCTTCTGGGAGTTACTTTGCCTATTCCTATTTTCTGGTGTTTGGCTATGTCGCCAGTAGCCCAACCTTTAATCGGCTTCAATGGGTTATGCCTAGTTGGATAGCCGTATTTGTTAAGTGCTGCTTTCTGTCTTCCTCCTTGTCCAAAGCAGACAACTAACAGTGGTTGAGAGGTTCTTACCACTAAAGTTTCAATATTACCGACACAGGCCGCATCAACCCAGTGCTTTTTAGATAAACCCAATCTTGTTCGGTTGTACTTGGTCATAGCACCAGTTCCAGTGACCACAGGCAAAATTTTCTTGAGCACCTTTACTACCTTGTTCCGAGTCATATTTACTGCGGCAGCATCCCTTAATGGCGAAAGCGCCTTGTTTTTTATTTTCTGTAGTAGACTGGGTTTCTTCTTGAGGAATTCCTCTATAGGTCTGTTCCCTTTCCGTTGATTACATTTCTCGCAAGCCAGACAAAGATTGCTGACTCGGTCGCTCCCACTTTTTGATTTTGGGTGAATGTGCTCAATCTGTAAAGGGATATTTTGCTTGCCACAATAGGCGCATTCTCTGCCCCACTTTTCAAGTAAATACTCTCTTACTTCGTAGCCAGCTAGTTCCCCTTGCTGGTATTCAATACCACTAATTTCAGGATTCTGCATTTTTTGGGTGTCAAACTTAACTCTTTCGACCCAAATCTCGCTAACCGGGCAAAACTTAATCAGCCGTTTAACCCAGGTTTTAATAGTTAGAACCCTGTGCTCTAAACTGGGGGAAAGCCAACCCTCTGGACGTTTACGGTTAAGGAATCTAGGTTTTCTGTAACGAGTATGACGATTACGTCTCCCACGTCTAACAGCGCTTCTCGCCTCTAGTTTTTTCTTGATCAGTCCTCCCCTGTGTTCCAATTCCATCCCCCAAATAACTTGGTCGTTTTGGACTAAAGCAAATCCGGTGAACTTGCTGCCAGGGTCAATCTTGATTTGACAAGGTGAGATAGTTGGATCGTTGATCGCTGTTTTCAAGATGATTGTAAATGGGTACATCCTAAAAACCGCAGCTTTACCTTTGTCTAATAACCGGCGGGCTTTCTTTGGGGAAATCGGGTTTAATGGTTGCTTGTTTGTGTCAATGACGAATACGTAATTTTGCATCGTTAAATGCCTCAATATCGGTAATGTGTTCCTCGGTAATGTTGAAAAGGCTTATTAGGCTAACCACACATTTGCCTTCACCTTAATGGTTAGCGACAGAGCCAGGGACTGGAGTTCATCCCTGGGTGTCATGACCAAATCAACGTAGGAAATTAATCCTGAACCTGCATCCTAGTCGGCAGCTTCCGGTGTTTGCCAGAAATTACCAAGGCTTAAACTAGGAGCTATCATTTGAATAAAACAGGTCAGAAGTTATGTCACAGCGGTCAAGCCTGTGCCACAAAACTGACGGCTGTTCGCGTAGCGTGAGCCTTTAGCTCACGGCTGACGGCTGAATGCTTACGAATGGGCGATACTGGGTTCGAACCAGTGGCCTCTTCCGTGTGAAGGAAGCGCGCTACCCCTGTGCTAATCGCCCATAATTTTCTTTCTATTATACCATAAATTACGGTCATGTGACAACTAAAGTTTGGCTCAAAAGTAGATTTTTATGATATCGCTTGATGCTGAATCAGTGAGCTGTGGATAAAGCTAAATATAAAATCTCCAAACTATACTATAGCATTTTTATACCACTAATTTAGGAGTTGACAAATACAATCAAGTAATGTTAATATCGCAAGAGTTTTAATGGTTAGACCCCCATAAACAGTAAACTCCAAGCAACCATGGAAATTTCAGAGCTGACTTAGCCCTGAAGCACTATTATCGATGAGTCAGTTAGTAGTCTTAAAACTGGGAAATGGAAATTGTCAGGAAGGTTTTCCTACTGTTATCGCTCAACTTTGGGAAAGGGATCATCGTACTCTGATGCAGTTTACTGGAGGTTTGCCTGCTGCACCGGAACTGCCTAAACTCTACAAACGCTGGCAATTAATGTATGCAGCACTCTACGGAGGCTTCAGGTGCGATCTCCGTCTGGAAATTCATGACGTTAGTATCACTAATGTTTCAGAAGCTGAGTTTAGGAATCTGTCTCAACAGTTAGAAGAGCAAATTAATACTTGGCTCAATGCTGAAGAATTTCACAACATTGAACGGCGAGTGCGAACTAAACTAATGCCGTCTGAGGAAATTAGCGTGATTATCGAGGCGGAAGATGACCAAGTGCGACGATTTCCTTGGCATTTGTGGCGTTTATTTGAAGATTACCCCCTGACGGAAGTGGCGTTGAGTAGCCAAGAGTATGAGCCAGTCACGACGCCAGATCGAGAGTCAACGGGTCAAGTTAGGGTATTAGGAATTTTAGGAAATAGTGAAGGGATTGAGGTTGAAAAAGACCGCGCTTTACTTGAGCAATTACCGGAGGCGGAAACGGTTTTTGTGGTGCAGCCACAACGCCAAGAGCTTAACCACCAGCTTTGGGATAAACAGGGATGGGATATCCTGTTTTTTGCGGGACATAGCGGGAGTGGGGCGGATGCTAAAACCGGTTACATAAGTATTAATCAAACTGATAGCTTAACGATTTCCCAGTTAAAGCATGCTCTGGGAGCAGCTATTACCCGTGGTTTGAGACTGGCAATTTTCAACTCTTGCGATGGCTTGGGATTGGCACGGGAATTGGCTGATTTACATATTCCTCAATTGATTGTGATGCGGGAGCCGGTACCCGATCAAGTGGCACAGGAGTTTTTGAAGTCCTTTTTAACGGCATTTGCTGGTGGAAAATCCTTATATCTGGCAGTGCGGGAAGCTAGGGAACGGTTGCAAGGGTGGGAAGATAACTATCCTGGTGCTAGCTGGTTACCAGTGATTTGCCAAAATCCGGCTGTTGTTCCGCCGACTTGGCAACAGTTGCGCGATCGCAATCAATTCCCTTCTGTTTCAGGTAGCTCCAGTCAGGCTCATGGGTCACAAACCTCTTCAGAGGGTCAACACATGATGCGATTGGCTGTAGCAGGGGGTCAAGCTTCATTGCCCAGTACCTCCCCTACTCCTTCAGACCAAAAGACTAAGACCTTTTTGCGATCGCATACCAGCTCCTACAGACCTTGGCATTTTTTTCTGATTCGGTCACTATGGTGCGATCGCGTTTTGTTACTCAAGGCTAGTGTATTCGCCATGGCTTTGGTGATGGGATTGCGGTGGTTGGGACTATTGGAAGGGCTTGAACTAAAAGCTTTTGACCAACTGATGCGACAACGACCCTATGAAATGGGGGACGAGCGTCTGTTGATTGTTAAGGCTACCCCAGAGGATATTAAAAATCAGGAACAGCAACCCAAGCATGGGGCATCGTTATCAGACCATACTCTTACTCGGCTATTTGAGAAACTCCAGGAGTATGAACCAGTCACGATTGGCTTAGATATCTATCGTGATTTTCCGGTGGATCCAGCTTACCCTAAACTAGCAACTTACCTGGGACAAAAGAATTTATTTGGTATCTGTAAAGTGAAGGATGCTAAGGCTGGGGACACCGAAGGGATTTCTCCACCCCTGGAAATTCGGCCCGATCGGATTGGTTTTAGTGATGCTTTACCTGACCAGGGGGGAATCCTCCGTCGCCATCTGTTATCTCTGAACTCACCAGACCTGACCGATAAGTGTACTGCTAAGAATAACCTTAGCCTGCTACTAGCCCTATACTATCTACATGCTAAGGGTATCCAATGGGGCTACACATCAAATCAGCAATTGTGGATTGATACGCCACATTTGGATAACGGTAAAACTGTTGTGCTGAAGGAATTAAATTCCTATACCGGTGGCTACCACAGAGTGGATGCAGCAGGTAGACAAATCTTGCTAAATTACCGTTCCCGTCGCTCTCCTGAAGATATTGCACTAAAAGTCAATGTTGGCGATATTCTCAATGATAAGATTCCGCCCCAGCGCAGGTCCCAACTGAAGGGTCGGATTATTCTTGTTGGTATAGCCGGTCCAATTAATACCAGTAGTGATTACTGGCTGACCCCTTACAGTGCCAGTCAGTCCCTGAGCAAGAAGCGAACACCAGGAGTGATGATTCAAGGACATATGGTAAGTCAAATCCTGAGTGCGGTTCTGGATAATCGACCTTTGTTGTGGGTTTGGTCAGAATCGGGAGAAGTGCTGTGGATTTGGGGTTGGTCTGTGGTAGGAAGTGTAATTGGTTTGGTAATTGGATTCCGCTCAGGCCAGGCTAGGGACATGGATTTCCTAAGTGGCTTGGTAATCTCGACGGGAGTGGCACTTGGTGCTTTGTATGGCATTTGTTATCTGTTTATTTTGCAAGGGGGTTGGATACCGCTGGTGCCATCAGCAATGGTATTGGTGCTTACTTCAGTGGGTATGGTTTTGGTAGTACGTTATACACCATGTTCCAATCAGATGTGAAACTAGGATTGATGCAAAAAGGGAACTTCTGAGACCCAGCCAGCATCTTCCTTGCCAAAAGCATCGGAGTTGAGAATGGTTAAAATTAAACTGCTTTATGGGATTGCGTTTGCTCTGACGACTCTCACCAGCTACCCAGCACAAGCGCAATTGATGGAATCCACTGGCAATAGGGCTGAATCTATAGCAGTAGAGTTTAAACAGCCAGATTATTCAGGTGATGCCCCGAGCGGACGTAGGCGAGGTACAGGTAATCGTGGATATTGTCCTATGGCTGTTTCTGAAATGGGAGGAAACTTAAGGGTGACACCTGTGATCGCTAAAGATAGTAGGGGATTGACAGTTAATGAGTCTCCGACTATCTGGGTTCATGTTTCCTATCAATCTGAAAGTGTTGAGAGGGGGCTTTCTGGGGAATTTTCCTTGCGGGATTCAAAAACTAACACCAAGCTTGCTCCAAAATATTTACCTGTTACTTTGCCAAGTCGGTCTGGTGTGTTTAGCATACCTCTTCCGTACTCCTTAGAGGTTGGTAAGTGGTATCGCTGGAATTTGATCGTTGATTGTAATTCCCCAGACTCGTTTTACGATGACTCGGTTTTGTTTATTAGAGGACTCTTGAAACGGGTTGAATTGCCAGAGTTTAAGTATCAGTTAGATACAAAAAATTCACAGCAGAAGCTAATGACAGTTTATGCTGAAAATGGCATTTGGTATGATGCCTTGAATCAAGCAGCTAAACTTCGTTGTAGTAATCCACAAAATGCTACGTTTGCTGAGGCTTGGTCCCGATTGTTGAAAGCGGTTGAATTGGAAAAAATTGCCCAGGAAAGTTTGATATGTCGGGAGTAGGGAGTAGGGAGTAGGGAGCAGGGAGTAGGGAGTAGGGAGTAGGGAGTAGGGAGTAGGGAGTAGGGAGTAGGGAGTAGGGAGCAGGGGGATAGGGTTTGATGGTTTGTAAGCTATCAGTCATCAGCTATCAGTCATCAGCTATCAGTCATCAGCTATCAGTCATCAGCTATCAGTCATCAGCTATCAGTTGTAAGCTATCAGTCATCAGCTATCAGTCATCAGCGAAAGGCTAACGGCTGACCGCTGACCGCTGACCGCTGACCGCTGACCGCTGACCGCTGACCGCTGACCGCTGACCGCTGACCGCTGACCGCTGACCGCTGACCGCTGACCGCTGACCGCTGACCGCTGACCGCTGACCGCTAAATGGTTACTTTTTTATAACGGAGTCTAAGTCAAATGCACAACAGCTTAGGCGATCACCTTAAAGTCAGAAATCGTCTCAATCCATACCCGTGCTCCACAGTGTAGGGGTTCATCTGGGCGATACATCACCCGACAGGGGCCATTGACTTCGACAGTATGACCGTAAGTGTTTTTAGAGCCTCGTTTTACGGTAATCACGGGATTGCGTTCGCCGGTGTTGTGATTTTGGCGAATAACTTTTTGATTAACGTGGATGACAGCCTTAGTGTAATTTGTACGCTTTGACCAATTCCGCTTTGGTCCGCGAGTACCAGGGGTGACCACTGGCATGCCATCAAATAAGGGAATTACCCAAGTTCTACCGACCTTATAAGCACCTTTGACTCTGCCCTTGCTCAACAGGAAACGGACGCGAGTGGCAGAGATACCTAGTAATTCAGCGGCTTGTGCGGTAGAAATCATCATGGCGGTAAAACCATTGTGTTTACGATACTAATATATTAACACGATTTTTTAAAAGATGCAAGGGGTGGTAAATGTGGTAAGTGTGGGGAGTGGGGTTAAAAAAACTATTGCATTAGCGTCAGGGGTGATGTGGGTGGTAAGGGTGGAAGGTTAAAAAAACTATTGCATTAACACCAGGGGTGATGTGGGTGGTAAGGGTGGAAGGTTAAAAAAACTATTGCATTGTCGCAAGTTAGTCTTGAGTCTTGATTAGTGCTGTTGAGTTTTCTAGTAATAAGGTACATCTAACTTTTCTTCCCTACTCCCTACTCCCTACTCCCTACTCCCTGTTCCCTGTTCCCTGTTCCCTCATCACAATAAAAAAATTCGGTCAAGTTCTGGTTAATTCCAATCCTTGACCGAATTATTTTTTGTCATAGTCAAGAGCCCTAGGGTTCTTGACTATGTGTTCACCAATTTATTAGGAAATTATCCCAATCAACAACATACAAACTTATGTTTCAGACTTCAGACTTCGTACTTTCTCCTAAGTTTTGACCTGTGGCCAGGGATTGGCATCCCTGGCAAGTTGCTATCTTAATCTACCAACAGATGTCGAATCAATATACTGATGACCTCACCAGAATTTCCGATAGGTTGAGGAGTGCTCCACTCATGAACTTGGGCGTAGCCACGGCTATAAAGATTATAGATTGTGACCCGGACGGTTTTGGGAGAACCGATCAATATATGTTTGATTTGCTCCCGTCCTGGCTGCGCTTGGCCAAATAATTGAGGGAGATTAGGATTGTTGGGATTATACTCGAAATTTGGGAGAAAGTTTTCGATGTCCATAATGGTTTTTTGTTGTTGTCTTGGTGACATTTTTATGGTAATAAATAATTATTTAGTTTGTCAAGTATTTTTTATTTTTTTTATTTTTGGGGTATATATAAAAACTATTAATTTAGTTTTTTTGGGTTATTTTTGTATTAGCGTTCGCTTTTAGCGGAAGCTGAGGCCGTAGGCCACGCTTTGCGTTCGCGTAGCGTCGGCTTTGCCGAAACGCTTCATCGCGTAGCGGATCGTACCGAGCATCCCGTAGCGTAGCCTAAGGTAAATCCCATAGCGCCTATTTCAGAGTATCGCATTTTTTGATAAATTCTAAATTCTAAATTCTAAATTCTAAATTCTAAATTCTAAATTCTAAATTCTAAATTCTAAATTCTAAATTCTAAATTCTAAATTCTAAATTCTAAATTCTAAATTCTAAATTCTATCGTTTATCATAATAGTAGTGAGCTGCACAGGATTTTTTCCCGATTCCCGATTCCCGATTCCCGATTCCCGATTCCCTACTCCCTACTCCCTACTCCCTACTCCCTACTCCCTACTCCCTACTCCCTGCTCCCTAAATTGCTATAATTAATAGCATCGAACATAATTACCTATAAATTATGGAACCATTCTCCTTCTTGGCTAGTCTGGAACTATCGAAAATCGCGTCACCTTTGTTAGGTACTGTTGCGGGAGAAGCAGGGAAGCGTATTGTTAAAGCTCTGAATAAAAGCGATGTAGAGAAGGCAATCAAAGCGGGAGAAGAGGCAGTTAAAGAATGGGAAAAACAACTGGAACCTCAACAGCTGTTATTTTTTCACGCTCCACCGGATGGATTGAATGGAGTTAAAAGTTTTTTGCAGGGCTATTTTACTAACTCGGCGGTTTTGGAACAATTACAGAAACCGTTAATTAATCAAGGGCAGCCAGACCGGGATATTTTAAGCACCGTATTTCAACAAGAAGCAGAAACGAATAATATTAAACTAAATCAAGATAGTCTCCAGCCTTGGATAGAGACGTTTGTTAATGCTTATTTTCAGCATACTGTTACTTATCTCAAATTTCAGGTAGCTAAACAGGATTATTGTGAGCAGTTGGCTAACTGGTTTGATGATGTCAAGTTTGCTGGCATTGCTGTGCCTGGGCAAGAAGTAGAGAAATCGGAGAAGTTAGCGCAAATTTTTGTAATGCCCGATGTGGTGGAAGAGGTATCAACGGCTGGCGGTTGGGAGCGGGAGTTGTTAGCAGCAGAAAGTGGGGAAAAACTGGAAAGGGTGTTGTTGGAAAAGACGACTGGACGAAAATTCTTGGCTCAGCAGCTATTGAGCCAAAGTCAGTCGAGACGAGTAGTGATATTGGGTGCCCCTGGTTCGGGAAAAACCACGTTGATGAGTTATTTTGCGGTAATGTTGGCTCAGAGCAAGGCTGAGGAGTTGGGATTAGATGGTGATACGGACTGGCTACCGATTTTAATTAGGATGCGAGATTTTGGGATAAATCTCGATAAAAACCTGATCGACTATGCTCGTAGGTTTGCGGAAAACACGATGTCAGTGCAACGGTTACCAGTGGGATTTTTTGAGCATTGGTTGTCTGATGGTAGGGCGTTGATATTGCTGGATGGTTTGGATGAAGTCGCAGATGAGGCTAAACGCAATGATGTGGTCAGGCGCATCGAGAATTTTTTAGGACAGTTTGACAGAAATCGCGCTATTATTACATCTCGACCGGCTGGTTATCGGCGCGACTTTTTCCGCACTGAGGAATTTCCCCACTATCAAATTGAACCCTTTGATGATAGCAAGATTTCCGCTTTTATTGATAACTGGTATAACAGTCGCTTTCAAGACCAAGCAGAAGCGGAAAGGCGCAAGGAGAGTTTACGAAAGGCGCTGGATGATAATGACCGGATTAAGCTATTGGCACGGAATCCGTTATTGTTGACAATAATTGCATTGATTCATCGGTATCAAGCGGTTTTGCCCAAAGAACGCTATAAGCTTTATGACAAAGCAGTGGAAACTTTGTTAACCTCTTGGGATGCTAATAAGGAATTAACTAGTGATAAGTGGTTGAGTTATTTGAGTTTGGATGATTTACGCCGATTGATGGAATGGTTGGCGTATTGGATTCATACTCAGGGAGATGCTGAAGATAAGGATAGTGGCACCTTAATTAACCAAGATGATTTGATTAAGCAATTGGCTGAGCAGATTAAAACCTTGAAGCAGGTAGATTTGTATAAAGCCAAGCAAGAGGCGAAACGGTTTGTAGAGTTAATTCGGAAGCGCACGGGTTTGTTGAATGAGCAGGGGCAAGATTGTTATGGTTTTGTCCATAAGACGTTTCAAGAATATTTGTGTGCTCAGGAGATTAACTATCAAGCAGAGAATGAGTATGATTTCGATATTGTTTTGAATCATATTCGGGAGCATTTACATGACTCCCATTGGCGCGAAGTGTTATTATTGCTGATAGCACAACAAAAACCTAAAAATGCCGCGAAGGCAATTCGGGCAGTTTTGAATAATAAGAGTAACTATGAGCAGTGGTTACATCGGGATTTGTTGTTTGCTGGTAATTGTTTGGCAGAAGATCCGAAAAATTTACGGAGTACTGATAGTGAGTTAGTGCAAGAGATTTTGGAGCGGTTGGTAGAGTTGGATGTGACTAGTGAAGAGCGGGTTGCCAAGAATATTCACGAGCAGGTTTTTCAGATAATTTGTAGTTTGTATGAAACGGATTTTGAGACACAGATATTGGAATTGTTGAAGGAGCAATCAGATTTAATTGATGAGGAACGATTGCTGAAATATCGAGCTGAGTTAGGGGAAAAAGATCAGGTAATTACTGCATTGCTGGCACGGCTAAAGGATGAGAATTCTGATGTGCGTGTCAGTGCAGCCTTGGCCTTGGGCAATTTGGGCAAGGGCTCAGAAGCCGCAGTCAGCGCCCTCCTAGCAAGACTTCAGGATGATAATTCTTTTGTGCGTGGATGGGCAGCCGATGCCTTGGGCAAATTGAGCAACAGCTCAGAACCTGTAGTCAGCACCCTCCTAGCAAGACTTCAGGATAACAATTCTGGTGTGCGTGGGAGGGCAGCTGATGCCTTGGGCAAATTGGGCAACAGCTCAGAAACCGTAGTCAACACCCTTCTAGCACTGGTTCAGGATCCCGATTCTGGTGTGCGTGGGATGGCAGCCCATGTCTTGGGCGAATTGGGCAACAACTCAGAAACCGTGGTCAGCGCCCTACTAGCAAGTCTTCAGGATGAGGATTATGATGTGCGTAGCAACGCAGCCTATGCCTTGGGCAAATTGGGCAACAGCTCAGAAACCGTAGTCACCGCCCTCCTAGCGCGGCTTCAGGATGAGTATCCTCCTGTGCGTTGGAGGGCAGCCTATGCCTTGGGCGAATTGGGCAACAGCTCAGAAACCGTAGTCAACGCCCTACTAGCACTGCTTCAGGATGAGCATCGTGCTGTCCGTAGGGACGCAGCCGATGCCTTGGGCAATTTGGGCAACAGCTCAGAACCCATAGTCACCACCTTACTAGTACTGCTTAAGGATAAGAATTATGTTGTGCGTGGGAACGCAGCCTTGACCTTGGGCAAATTGGGCAACAGCTCAGAAACTGTAATAAACGCCCTCCTAGCAGGGCTTCAGGATGATAAGTCTTATGTGCGTGGGTGGGCAGCCAATGCCTTGGGCAATTTGGGCAACAGCTTAGAAACCGTAGTTAACGCCCTCGTAGCAAGGCTAATGGATGATAATTATTATGTGCGTAGGGAGGCAGCCGAAGTCTTGGGCCAATTGGGCAAAACATCCAATCATGTTCTCCCTACTGTAATTGAATGGATTGAACAACACCAGGATTCAAACTATTTGGGTAGTGGTATTGATGCCTTGTGGGATTTGGTGGTAGGACGGGAGTAGGGAGTCGGGAATCGGGAATCGGGAATCGGGAATCGGGAATCGGGAGTGTAATGGATCAAGAGGATTGTTTTTGTTGCAGAGCTTAAACCCTTATGTGATAGTGCTTTCGCCACCAGCAGTCACCAGTCGGATCGTCTCAAAGGGGTGTGATGGGGGTGTATGCGATCGCATCAGCTAGAGTCAACACGGTATAGCAACTCCCGACTCCCGATTCCCGATTCCCGATTCCCTGTTCCCTGTTCCCGATTCCCGATTCCCGATTCCCGACTCCCGATTCCCTACTCCCTACTCCCTACTCCCTACTCCCTCTTCCCTAAAATGATTAACCTATTCCAGCCAAATTGGCAAGACATAGAGAAGCTAACATCGGACAATAATAATCAAATGAAGCAATTAAATGTTTCACCCAGACATCAACATCAACATCAACATCAACATCAACATCAACAACTGTTGAGCTGAAGAAGGAGAATTTTCCATGCAAATTGGAGACTTAGAAAATCTCCAGGAGATAAATATAGATCAATTATCTTCTGTGGAAGGTGGCATGATAGCGATCGCAGATAAACCGATCGCAGATCAAATACATTTGGGCGATATTCGTATTCATCCAGATTACAAACGTCCCATTTATCCCTATTGTCCACCACCACCACCTCCACCATGTTATCCCTATCCCAGACCTCTCCCTTCTAAAGATATCAAGGCAATTCCATTAAGGATTTGTCCTGTTATTCTCTAATTTTAGCTTTTGGAGTAAAAGGTCAGCTGTAAGCATTCAGCAGTCAGCCGTCAGCCGTCAACTTATTTTATAGGCTTATAGCTGAATCCTTAAACTATGACCATGACTATCTAAGTATAGTTTATAAGTATAGTTTTTGAGCATAGTGACCTTAACCTTATAGTTGGTAATCATTTTTCGGTGCTTTTCGCCCAATACAGGGATTTTCAGATAGTCACTAATTCGCTTCTGTTGTTAAGGATTTCCATTACTTGGCCTTAGCAAGGAGCGAATTTTTTTTGTAAAAAAAAGCCAACTTGGCGACAACTATGACACCGAGGAGACCAAATTTACTAAAATTAAGCATGGCATACCAATATGATAAAGCCTTAAATCTCATCTATTCTTAGACTATCTAAAGAAGGATACAAAATCAATGAAAATTGAGAACCTAGAAAATCTCCAGGAGATAACTATAGAGAAATTATCTTCTGTTGAAGGTGGCCAGTATGCGTTTTTCGGCCCGTATAAGCCAGAGCCTCCTATTCGTCATCAATATGTCCTATGTGGGATAGTTACTGTTAGCATTGATGACTTCGATACACCAGAACTTCGAGAATTCTCTACCAAGTTATTCCCTAATAAAGGGGAAAAGGAAATTCCGTTACGTAACTCTCGATCATCTCATATTAGCGACTGTTATGTGGTCAACATTCTATAATTTTCCCTGTTGGGGTAAAAGGTCAGCTATAATCCTGATCTAGTCTGGATTTAGCCAATTCACTTTGGACGAAATAATCAGGGATTGAGTTGTCAGTAATTGAAACTATGCTCATGACTGTCTAGCTAGAGTTTTGGAGCCTAGTGACCTTAACCCTAGAGTTGGTAAGTAGTTTTGGTCAGTAGTTTTCGATGCTTGTCACCGCCTCCAGTATTTTTATAAAGTAACTACTTCGCTGATATTGTTAAGTATTTCAATTAAGTTCCCTAAGCAGGGAGCGACTTTTGTGTTATTAAAAAAGCCAACTTGGCGACAACAATCTAAGCTAATAGCATAAACTAACCATAGCATACCAAGATGAGAAAGCTTTAAATCTCATCAATTCTTAAACTATCTCAAGAAGGAGAAAAAATCAATGAAAATTGAGAACCTGGAAAATCTTCAGGAAATAAACACTGAGGAGTTTTCCTCACTCCAAGGGGGTCGGATGATCCAACATCCTATGGACATCAGGGACATGGTAGACATCAAAGACATCGAAGATCTAAAGATTGCTCCCCATCGGCCTATGCCTGAGCCCAAGCCTCAGCCCAAGCCTCCTATTATTGCCAGGCCTATTCCCCGACCTCATCCCTTCCCCTGTTATTATCCCTTGCCACCAAAATGTGGTCCTGTACGCCCCTATTGCTATCTACAGCTCTAATCTAGTCTTCTAATCTCGATTGAGGATATACCTTGGCTTCTGTTGTTAGAGGATGGTGGAGTAGTATCCAATACTTTTAAAACCGCCTCTTAGTAGAAAGCCAAGGATTTATGGATCAAGAAAATTGATCCATAAACTTTATTCCCTATTCCCTAGTGACCTAAAGCCTATAGTTGGTAATTAGCTGTCCGGCAAAATTCATCCCACACCTATGCTGCGCATTAGGTGTGGGATGAATTTTGCACAGAGTATGTATGGAATTGCTATAATATATGTACTGATAAACAAAGCCGAAAATGCTGGTTTGTCAGCTATTTAACTAGCGAAAAAATCGAATTTTTGTATTGTTCCGGCGCGGAGGGGCATCCCGTGTCGTTAATAAAGCTTGCCGAGTATCCGAACCGTTGGGTGGAGTTGGCAAGAAGCCCACACTGAACCTGTAAGGTCAGTGTGGGAGTATGTCACATAGTAACTAATTCGCTTCTGTTGTTAAGGATTTCCATGAATTGGCCTTAGCAGGGAGCGAATTTTGTTATAGCAGTTCTCAATTTAGTGAGGGACTTTCGTCCTGGGTTAATGGGAGCAGGGAGTAGGGAGTAGGGAGTAGGGAGTAGAGAGTAGAGGTAAGAGTATGGGGAGTGGGAAAAAATACTGTGTACATCACTCGTGATGATAATTGCTAGTTTAGGTAAAAATTGTTAGTTAAAACTGGTAGTAAAAAAGCCAATTTGGCGACAACAATCAAAGCCAATCTAATAAACTAGGCATAGCATACCAAGATGAGAAAGCTTGACATCTCATCAATTCTTAGACTATCTCAAGAAAAAAAATCAATGAAAATTGAGAACCTGGAAAATCTTCAGGAAATAAACACTGAGGAGTTTTCCTCACTTCAAGGGGGTCGGATGATCGCACATCCCATGGACATCAGGGACATGATAGACATCAAAGACATCGAAGATCTAAAGATTGATATCCATCGACCCATGCCTAAGCCTGAGCCTGAGCACAAGCCTATTATTGCCAAGCCTTTTCCCCTACCTCGTCCTCCCATCAACCCCTGTTATCCCCATCCCCCAATATGTGGCCCTGTACGCCCCTATTGCTATGCACAGCTCTAATCTAGTCTTCTAATCTAGATTGAGGAGATACTTTGGCTTCTGTTGTTAGAGGATGGTCGAGTAGCATCCAATACTTTTAAAACAGCCTCTTAGTAGGAAGGGAAGGGTTTATGGATTAATTTTATTGATCCATAAACTTTATTCCCTACTCCCTATTCCCTATTCCCATTAAGCGGGTGCATCTCCTATAGCGTTTGTATACAAGAACTGGGAATATCATATTATAGTTATTTACCAGGTGTATTGTTTTAAACTTTATAGCTTCATCACCATACCTGTCCTCAAAACTTCAGGATTGAGTCGGTTATAAAGAATACAATCAGCGTAGTAGCGTAATCGACAGCAGCAAGCATTAATCAAGTAGTTACGACCAAAAAAATCTAGAAAAAAAAATGGAAAATCAACCTTTAAAAAATAGTTTGGTCTCTACCTTTAAGTTTGCTTGGCATTACTGGTCTGAGTACCGCTACACAATTTTGTTTGTGCTGGTCTTCATGTCGTTTCATACTCTTTTGGAGGTTTTAGTACCAATTTTGACTGGAAAGTTGGTAAATGGTTTTAGCAATCCTATAGGAACGTGGACAATTCCGGCATGGATATGTGCCTATCTTGCTGGAGTCAAAGTAATATCGTACATTTGCCGACTATGTGCTTTTTACCTATGGACTAACACAGCTACACAAGTGATCACTAAAATTGGCACTGAAGCTTTCGATAAAGTACAGCATTTTAGTACAGAATGGCACATTAACCATTTTGCTGGCAGCATAGTCAGAAACATTATCCGTGGTACCTTTGGTTTTGAGCAGTTTAGCAATACAGTGTGTATGTCAATTTACCCGAGTGTATTGACCAGCATTGCTTTAATAGTTGTTCTTTTTTGGAACGGATTTTGGATTGGTATTGTTGGCGTTTTGGGTTTCATAATTTTCTTTTATGCAATTAATAATTTATCAAATAACTATTTAGCGCCTGCCTTTGAAAAAGCCAATCAAGTAGACAGCATTATGAATGGTATTTTATCTGATGCCATTACATGTAACAGCCTGGTTAAAGCCTTTGCTGCCGAAGAAAATGAAAGCCGAAAATTCAGGAAAATAGCAGAGAAATGGCGCATTAAAAATCAACGTCTCTGGTGGCGAATCGAAACATTTTTTTCTGCCCAAGTTGGTTTGTTTGTGATTATGGAAACTGTGATTGTCGGCGTTGCTATTTGGTTATGGTTTAAAGGTATCCGCACAGCTGGTGATGTAATTACGATTCTTACTAGTTTTCAGATGGCACAAGGTAAGATGAGGGAAATTAGCAATGACATCCGTAATCTGCGACAATCAATAACCGATATCGAAGAAATTGTCAAACTGGACAAGATAGATGCAAAAATTGTAGAAAGCCCAGAGGCAGTACCTCTAGAAGTCAAGTCAGGCTCAATTGCCTTTGATCAGGTGACTTTTGGTTATAAAAATCAGACAAAGACAACATATGAGAACTTTTCCGTAACCATTGCTGGGGGTGAGAAAGTTGCTCTTGTTGGTCATTCAGGTAGTGGCAAAAGTACCTTCATTAAACTTATCCAGCGCTTATATGATGTGCAGGATGGTAAGATCACTATCGACGGTAAGAATATCTACAATATCACCAAGCAAAGTTTACGCAGTGCGATCGCAGTAGTTCCCCAGGAACCTATCCTCTTCCATCGCTCTATCGCTGAAAATATCGGCTATGCTAAACCTAATGCGACACAGTCAGAAATTGAACAAGCTGCCCACAAAGCTTATGCTCACGACTTCATTATCAACTTGCCTGATGGCTATGATACACAGGTTGGTGAGCGTGGGGTCAAGCTTTCGGGTGGTGAACGCCAACGGGTAGCCATCGCTCGCGCCATTCTCGCCGACTGTCCAATTCTAGTCCTAGATGAGGCAACAAGCAGCCTAGATTCTGTTTCAGAAGCTTTGATTCAAAAGGCATTGGATAACCTAATGATCGGACGGACAACAATTATCATTGCCCACAGACTGTCAACTATTAAAGCAGTTGACCGCATTCTGGTTTTTTCAAAAGGGGAGATAGTTGAGGAAGGTAGCCACGAAACCTTACTTGCTAATTTGGACAGCCGTTACTACGCCCTCTATTCGCTCCAGTCCGATGGTTTTATGCAAGAACCAACAACAGAATGGGACAGCGAACTTTACGAAAAAGCCTATAACTGATTTGCTGATTAGACGAAATACTACAGATTCATAAATTTTCCAAGTATATGGCTTTTTAAATAGTAAATAATCCCTAGTTAAAAAGCCATAACTTTTAAAAAAAAACTTCATTTTTGGATCATTGTCGTTCTGATGCAGAACTAAATAATATCAAGTTCGGATAATTAGTTATAATTAAGCTTCCCTCCTTCTGAAAAAACATTGCATTGCGACTCTGATGCCAAAAACCGTCACTGTTGAATCCCATTTGAGTTCGGAGGAACTCTACTCTCGTTACCGGGCGAGCACCTCCTCGGTGGAACGCAGTCACTATCAAATCATCTGGTTACTTGCCGATGGGAAAACTCCAGCAACGGTTGCTCAAGTTACTGGTTATAGCCGAATTTGGATTTACCAACTTCTGCGACGTTATAACCAGCACGGACCAAATGCTTTGGGCGATCGACGACACTCAAATCCGGGAAAGCCAACTCAACTCAATGATCTACAACAAGCACAACTGTGGCAAGTCCTAACCGGACCAGCTCCTGATGGAGGGTTATGGAACGGTCGAAAGGTAGCTGATTGGTTAAGTGAATTGACAGGAGTTCGGATTAGCCGTTATCGAGGATGGGAATATCTTCGGGACATGGGTTATCGCTTAAAAGTCCCTAGACCCCAACATCAGGAAACTTCCGTTCTCCAACAACAGCAGTGGAAAAAAAACTCCATTTAGAGCTGGCATATCTTCAAGCCAAATACCCAATCGCAGACATTGAGGTGTGGGGAATGGACGAACATCGTTTGGGGCTACTGCCAGTTATGCGTCGAGTCTGGACAGTTGAGGGGGAACAACCGATTGCCCAGGTCAAACATCAATATCAGTGGTTGTGGGTCTATGCTTTTGTTCACCCGGAGTCGGGAGAAACCTATTGGTGGCTTTTGCCATTTGTGAATACACAACTGTTTAATCGAGTATTAGCAGATTTTGCCCGAGAATTTCAATGGGGTTTGAATAAACGAGTGCTACTGGTGGTAGACCAAGCGGGATGGCACATGGCTAAAGATGTGGTGATCCCTGAAGGGATTGATCTGTTTGAGCTACCGTCACATTCTCCAGAGTTGCAACCTGCGGAACGGTTGTGGCCGCTGGCTAACGAGATTGTGGCCAATCATTCCCCCAAAAATATCAACCAGTTAGAGGATTTATTGGTGTATCGTTGTCAGCAATTGCTGGGTCAGCAAGACTTGATTGGGGGACTGACTTGCTTTGAGTGGTGGCCGAAGACCCGCCAAATCTAATTATAAGTAATCATCCGAACTTGATATAAATATATATCGTATGCTCCTATTTATAGTTCGCAAAATGTAATTACCGAAGATTAGATTTCCTATAAATGTGACCCCTGGTATTCCTGTGCATCAAGGGTGCATCTCAATGCATGAAATTAGGCAAAATTATAATAAAATTTACACACTTACCACACTTACCTTCTTTTTTACAAATATGAGATGCACCCTTGGTATTTGAGATGTAAACTTAGGAGGTCTTTTTTTATTGGACAATAAAACTGAGGATCTCTTTCCGCTCTTGCCTTTTGCCCGCCCCCCTTCCGTGCGGCAGGGAACAGGGAACAGGGAAGGGAGAAGAGGGAAAACAGGGTGCATCTCATATTTGTAAAAAATATCGCAAGTGTGGGGAGTGTGGGGAGTGTGGGGAGTGTGGGGAGTGTGGGGAGTGTGGGGAGTGTGGGGAGTGTGGGGAGTGTGGGGCCCGGGCGCGGGAATTTTCGCCCGAATTTTTGTCTAATTTCAAAACTGAGATGCACTCGGGAAAACATCCTCTGTACCTGATCAGTATTATAACCCCTATATAGTCGCTGATATTGTTAAGTATTGTAATTAATTGGTCTTAGCAAAAAGCGACTATTTTTATAAAAAAAAGCCAAGTTGGCGACAACAATCTAATCCAATCGCATAAACTAGGCATAGCATAACAAGATGAGAAATCTCGAAATATCATCTATTCTTAGACTATCTCAAGAAGGAGACAAAATCAATGAAAATTGAGAACCTGGAAAATCTCCAGGAAATAAACACTGAGGAGTTTTCCTCACTCCAAGGGGGTATGATGATCAGAAATGACATGGAGATGATGGAGATGATGGAGATGAAAGCTCGCATCATTGATCCCCATCCACCCATGCCTGAGGAAAAGCCTGAGCCCAAGCCTATTCGCCTACCTCGTCGGATCCACCGCTGTTATCCCCCCTTACCACACAAATGTATCCCTGGACACCCTCCTTTTTGCGCTATACCCCTCTAATCTAGTCTTCTAATCTCGTCTCGATTGAGGAAATACCTTGGCTTCTGTTGTTAGAGGATAGTCGAGTAGCATCCAATACTTTGAAAACAGCCTCTTAGTAGAAAGCTAAGGGTTTATGGATCAATAAAATTGATCCATAAACTATATTCCCGATTCCCGATTCCCGATTCCCTACTCCCAATTCCCGATTACCGATTACCATTAACCGAGGACAAAAGTCCCTCACCAAATTAAAATTACTGATACTAAATAAAAACCTGTGGAAAGCGTAAATTCAAATTTAACTCTAGACCAACCCCAGCAATTATTTGAGGGTAAATCTAAGCAAAGTCTTACACTAAAGTACCCTAAATTAGCCTGTAACGTTAATATCTATCCCGATCAGATGGTTTTTTATCGGGATGGTCAATATTTTGGTTTCGAGACTAAGGGTTTTTCAGCCGAAACATTACAAACTCTGTTTGTAATGATGGATGGGACTAGGAGTATTGGGGAGCTCCAAGAGCTTTTTGCTCCTGATAACCCGGAGGTAATTCAATCAATTTTACAAGGCTTGGAAGAGCAGGCGTTACTGGATGATGCTGCTCCGTTCAAAGTTCATTCTGGTATCGATACTCTGCTGGAATTGGAGGATTTTACGAATGAATTACTCGAAACTACTGTTGAGGGAAACCTGTTTTGGAAAGCAATCACCTCTAATGAATCTGAGCTACCGATCAATGTTTTGTATGGCTTTGGGATAGAGCATTACCATTTGTCTTGCCATCGGTGGAATTGGGAATTCCCAGTGCTGGGATGCCAAAATTATACAAAGGTTCAACAATTAATTAACCAACTCTATGGTCAAGAATCTGGCCAAGATCAGCTTTGGCTGAAGGCGTTGAATGGGATTGGTATTAGCGATGAGGATTTAAAGGATGCGATCGCACTACCGGAAACTGTGGCAATTGGGAATGCTTTGGCCTATTGGGCAAACTCAGAGCCACTGGTTTTCTTGAGTAGCCTAGGGGTTTTAAAACGTCAAACATACCATCATTTAGCATCCTACCTTGCTGCCTGTGAGCGGGTTAACCTTGAGTCTGGGTTTATCGACCCGATTCGAGAATTGGTAAACAGCAATCTGACAGTAGAGTCAGAAAACTTAATTCATCGCATCTTTCAAGACATTGCCCACGTTGATCAACAAACTCGGCAACGGTTAGGCGATCAAATTTACCTGTTTATTGAAATGTATAACAATTTTTGCAGGGCGATTTGGAATTACTATTCATGCACTAGTGATTTGCTGCGACGAGTTTCGGCTCTCTAGAAATAGGGAGTAGGGAGTAGGGAGTAGGGAGTAGGGAGGTTTGGGGAGAGGGAAGGGTGGGAAGTGTGGGAAGTGTGGGAAGTGTGGGAAGTGTGGGAATTTTTGACTAAGGGATTTCAGGTGCTCTGGATTAGGGCTTTAAAACACCGATAGCCTTTCTCTTAGTTATCTTTCTCTTACTTATAAGGTAAAGTCAATTTTTGCGATCGCTACTCCCCACCCTCCCGACTCCCGACTCCCGACTCCCTACTCCCTACTCCCTACGGGTGCATCTCCTAAAAGCTGTTTGACCCGGTGGTGCGTTACGGGACGGACTGTTCTAACACTGGGTAGCGAGAAAATGAGGGCGAGCCCGTCCCTAACGCACCCTACTTCCTACTCCCTACTCCCGACTCCCGACTCCCTACTCCCTACTCCCTACTCCCTACTCCCATTAACCCAGAACGTTTTCACCCAATTTAGATTAAGTTAGGAATGAAGTTATGACGTTAACTAAGATTTTATTGAAACAGCCGCTATTTAAGAATCAAGTATGTTTAAAATTCAGTGACACCAGGGTCGAAATTCGTTATCAAGACCAAGGCTGTTCGATTACAGTAGAACCTGAAAACCAAGAGGAGACTTATAAACTGTTCCAGCTGTTGCAGTTTGGGGGAATGTCTCCAGAGGAATTGGGTCACGAGTGTCCAGGAATTCGAGAACAGATTCCTGACTTGCTAATAGAATTAGACCGCCGTGGTATGCTAATAGAGCGGGAGAATTCAGTGACATCTGGTGGTTTGACTGGACATCAATTCTACCGGGAGTTATACCGATTCCTAGGGCGTCTGAAAAGACGATTTCCCGAGTCTCCCTACACCGTAAAGATGGTAGACGGGACGATTACCAGAGAGCAGTTGATTGGCTATAGTTTGGAATCCTACCACGTTACTCATCTGTGTCCGAGTTTGCTGGCTCCGTCTTTAGCCAATTATGAATCACCTAAGACTCGCCAAATCCTCCGGGAATTCTTTGGGTCTGAGTTGCACCATGACCGTTTGATCGAGAAATCCTTGAAGAGTGTGGGAATTTCTAATCAGCAACTGCAACGGATGCAGCCATTACCGATGACCTTTGCGGTTTGTTCAAGTCTGGCAGTTTTTGCGCTTTCGCATCCACTCAGCTTCAAGGCAGCATTATTACTGTTTGAAGAAGACAGCGAGGAGTTCCACCAGTTATTCAAACAGCGGTGTCAAGATTTGGATTTGCCTTGTGAGTTTTATCAACCAATCTTGCTCCATGCCAAAATTAATGAGGATGGAGCACATGACCAGATTACCGAGGTTTTGTTAGCAGACGTAGCTTATGTTTCACCAGAAGACCAATTAGTGGTGAAGAAGAACATGACTGCCCTAATGGAATCTATGGTGCTACGGACTCACGAGATTTTGGATTATTATGGTAATCCACAGAACCGAATTCCTCGCTGTTTTGATACCATAGGGTGCTAAGCATTCAGCGGTCAGCGGTCAGCGGTCAGCGGTCAGCGGTCAGCGGTCAGCGGTCAGCGGTCAGCGGTCAGCGGTCAGCGGTCAGTGTTCAGTGGTCAGCGGTCAGTGTTCAGTGGTCAGCTAAAGGCTGATAACTGATACGCGACACGCTGATAACTGATACGCGACACGCTGATAACTGATTGCTGATTGCTGATTGCTAGTTTTATTAGTACTCAAAAGGTCCTAACGGCTCATCATCTTCTTCAGACAGGTCGATGGGTTTGTAATCCACATAATCGCTTTGGTCTGAGTAGTTAGAGGATGTTTCCTCGCTTGGGGTGGTACGACGCTTTCTTTCCCTTGAGGCTATCTGTGAGTCATAGTTTTCTGAGTCATAGTTTCCTGAGTCATAGTTTTCTGTAGATTCACGACGAGAACGGCTACGGCGAACGGGTCTGTCTTCCCTATCCCTGTCTAGATCTCTGTCTAGATCTCTGTCTAGATCTCTGTCTAGATCCCGATCTAAGTTAGCCTCCCAAGTGTCTACGGATCGTTCTACAGGTCGTTCCACAGATTGTTCCGAAGGACGAGAACGTCTACTACGAGATGGTCTGTCTTCCCAATCACTATCTAACTTAGCCTGCCAGGTCTCTCTAGGTCGTTCTGAAAATTGACCATTAGAACGAGGGCGGCGTTTACGCGATCGCTCTTCTAGCCTAGATTCCTCTAAACTCCCTCGACTCCTTGAACGGCGGGTTTCTGATTCATAACGGTCTGTGCGCCTTTCCCTGGAATCTGCTGTGGGCCGCAAGCGAGGGTTGGAGTATCGCTGCTCTACCGGCTCTAATTCATCGTATTCATCATAAACATTAGCTTCTTGTGGTTCTTCGCGGTAATAGTTACGGCTAACTGGTCGCTGGCGGTCTTCAAACCCAGCATCTTCCCGGGCTTTTTTGGTGGCAACGCCCC
This sequence comes from Moorena sp. SIOASIH, assembly GCF_010671925.1. Lineage (GTDB taxonomy): Bacteria > Cyanobacteriota > Cyanobacteriia > Cyanobacteriales > Coleofasciculaceae > Moorena. The sequence continues at coordinate 242,753 of NZ_JAAHIH010000005.1, forward strand.
GTAACCGCAGACTTTCCACACCAAAAAATATTGCTGTACCGCTCAACAACAGCTGGCTCAACTGCAAAATCGGATCGAGTCGCCATCCCTGAGTCACCAGAATAAAGCCACAAACTACCCCGACCACAGTGAAAAAGATATCATGGTCTCTGGCTAGTTCTGGACGAACCGAGCGCAGGAAATAGAGTCCTGCTCCGGCAAGCATCAAGAATATGCCCAAAAGGCTAGCTGAATTAAACCCAAAATTTACCATTGCTGCTCTCCTATGGTCAGTCAGTCTTATGGTAGCGAGTGATTGCTATTAAACTCTACTGTAACTGGAGAACAACAATTTTACTCCTAGATCAGGAGAGATTCTTAATATAAAAACTGAGCGGGTTGTGAACCCACTCAATTTCCTGCTATCGAAGCTTCGCCTTATTTCGTTTAAGGCATAGATAGTAGAGATTTCGTTATTATCTTTTGATCTTATCGCTCTGGCTAAAGACGATTAGTGCCGCTGTGGCAGGAATAACCACAATGATAGTACCCCAAAGTAAACTCCACATAAAGTTGGCTAATGAAGGTGTCATAAAAACTCCTAGTTAATTTGTAAACCTTGTTTGTGATTAAGCATTCAGCATTCAGCTATCAGCTATCAGCGATTAGCGCTACGCCCACGCTACTTGAGGTGCTAGCAGGAGCGATAACTGCACGGGGTCGGATGAGTAAAACCAGCAGGGATTTTAAACCAGCCGTACCAGCACCCCCCAACTGGTTTACTACCCGTTGATTAGCTGACGGCACCTCAAGTAGCGTGAGCCAAAGGCTCACGGCTGATAGCTGAATGCTTACAAGAACATGATACTATTATTGAGAAACTTTAAATTAAATTAACTACAATCACAAGGACACTGGTAAGCCACCTAGCCACCTAAGGCGGCAGGTAAGCATTCAGCTATCAGTTATCAGCGTGTCGCGTATCAGTTATCAGCTATCAGCGTGTCGCGTATCAGCCATTGGCCTGTAGCCACGCTACTGTTCCCGCAGCGTGCCCGTAGCGCAGTACTTTTGAATAAAATAAGCTGACCACTGACCGCTGACCGCTGACCGCTGACCGCTGACGGTGGCACCGGAATACATTTGTGATCATTAGAATAAATAAGCCATGACTGCTGCTACGATTGCTATCTGGACTCTTGGTCCGTTACTCGGACTAATGATCTTCTTGTTTATCTTTCGCATTGTTCTGACCTGGTACCCTCAGGTAGACCTGAATCGCTTGCCATTTAATCTAGTAGCTTGGCCAACGGAACCCTTTTTAGTGCCAATGCGCAAAATTGTCCCTCCCATTGGTGGGGTTGATATTAGCCCAATTATTTGGGTAGGGATTTTCAGCCTGCTGCGGGAAATTCTGTTAGGTCAGCAGGGAATCCTCAGGATGATGATCTAGAAGGTTGAAGGGTTGTAGGTTCTCTATCAGAATGCAGAATTAAGAATTAAGAATTTAGAATTTAGAATTTAGAATTTAGAATTAAGAATTTAGAATTAAGAATTTAGAACTCTACATTCTTAATTCTAAAATGTTGCAGGTTGTTTGGTTGTTCGCCTTTGGCGTTCGGTGTAGGGTAGGTTGTTTGGTTGAACGCGATTGCGTGGCCTTTTGGCCAAGGTTGAAGGTTGAAGGTTAGAGGTTGTAGGTTACAGCTTGCCGGTTGCAGCTTATCGGTTGCAGGGGTAATATGTAACCATTCACTTACCTCCAATGGTTTTAGCTTTCCCAGCGAGAAGCCCCACGCCTGAAAGTGAAACGTCAGGGTGGGACGGGGCGTATAAACCGTTGAAGTATAACAAGACGCGATCGCTTAGCGTGCGCGTAGCGCTATCGCTAATTACCAAGGACTTACTTTTGTTTTTCTTCCTACTTCTGCCTTCAGCATAGCTGCGGTTCAGGTCATCATTTCCTTCTCGACAAAATTGGTATAGACCTGACCCTCAAGAAAGGCTGGTGTCTCTAGAATTTTTTGATGGAAAGTCAGGGTGGTGGTGACTCCGGTAATGGCACACTCCCTTAAGGCTCGTTTCATGCGCTGAATGGCAGCATCACGGGTGGGACCCCAAACGATTAATTTGCCAATCAGAGAGTCGTAATAGGGGGGGATTTCGTAATCGGGGTAAACATGGGAATCCATGCGCACCCATGGTCCTCCTGGTGGTAGGTAAGCACTAATTCGTCCTGGTTGGGGACGGAAACTGTGGTCTGGGTCTTCGGCATTGATCCGACATTCGATGGCGTGACCTTTGAGAGTAACTTGGTCTTGGGTCAGGCTTAGTTTCTCCCCTTGAGCAATTTTAATTTGTTCGGCGATCAAGTCTAGACCGGTGATCATCTCGGTGACTGGGTGTTCTACCTGAATTCGGGTGTTCATTTCCATAAAGTAGAACTCACCAGAGGCATCTAAGAGAAACTCTACTGTGCCAACTCCGACGTAATTGATGGACTTAGCGGCCATTACCGCAGCATTACCCATTTTTGCCCGCAATTCTGGGTCAAGCACTGGGCTAGGGGCTTCTTCCAGTAGCTTTTGGTGACGCCGTTGGATCGAGCAGTCTCGCTCACCCAAGTGGATTACGTTGCCGTGACTATCAGCTAAAATTTGAATCTCGATATGGCGAGGGCGTTGAATAAATTTTTCAATATATACCCCGCCATTACCAAAGGCAGCTTGGGCTTCCCCTTGAGCAGCTTGGAAGAGTTTAATCAATTGGCTGTCATCCTGTACCAGGCGCATACCCCTTCCTCCACCACCAGCAGTGGCTTTAATCATGACAGGATACCCAATTTGACGTGCGATCGCATAAGCTTCTTGCTCAGAGCTGACTAATCCATCACTTCCGGGGACTGTGGGCACACCAGCTCGTTGCATGGTTTCTTTGGCCGTAGATTTATCCCCCATGGCTCGGATCGCTTCTGGGGTAGGACCGATGAAAGAAATCTGATGATCAGCACAGATTTCAGCAAAACGGGCATTTTCTGATAAGAAACCATAGCCTGGATGAATGGCAGTGGCGTTGCGAGTGAGGGCTGCAGCAATAATATTAGGTATATTTAAATAACTTTTGTTGCTGGGGGGGTCCCCAATACAAACTGCTTCATCGGCCAGTTCGACATTAAGAGCATGTTGGTCAATGGTCGAGTGAACTGCAACGGTGGGAATCCCCATCTCCTCACAGGTTCGGATAATCCGTAAGGCAATTTCCCCACGATTGGCAATTAAGATCTTTGAAAATTTCATAGAATAGCTTGGCTATATAGGGTTTTTAGTTGAGATGTGAAACTAGGATTGATGGGGAAAGATAGGGAGGTGTGGGGAGGGTGGGAGGTGTGGGGCGGGGGCGCGGGAAGTGTGGGAAGTGTGGGGAGCCAGATCAGCAAGATAGTTTATCTAGCAATTATCAGATTCATGAGCTACACATTATTTTTAACCATTTGCACCCTACCCATGTTTGAGACACCCACTAAACAAACTCTTAACCTACTCCCTACTCCCTACTCCCTGCGCCCTAAAACCAATAAATTTATACCTCACCCAATTGATAAATGCTATAAAATGTTAAGTTTTAGGTGTTCATAGGTGATGCCTAGTGCTATCATGCCTAAATTAGGTTTACCCGTCAATTTAAGTTTGACAGCAATTTTGATAGAAATTTTCTGATCTAGGCTTTGCAGCTCAGTACTGTTGTATGGTATCCTAATAAATGAGTTATTAGCGGATGTGGTGGAATGGTAGACACGCACGCTTGAGGGGCGTGTGGCGAAAGCCATGCGAGTTCGAGTCTCGCCATCCGCATAGAACAGGCTGGAGTTGTGGGCAACTTCGCAACGGAGAGCTTCGGCTCAGGGCATAAAAATTGACGAGAACATTATCATAAAAGCGATGCAGCATCATAAAAGCGATGCAGCACTATGGGAAAATGGCGCACCATTGCCTCTTGCCTCTTGCCTCTTGCCTTTTGCCTTTTGCCTCTTGCCTCTTGCCACACCTCCCTTTCTCCCCACACTTCCCACCCTTCCCACCCTCCCGATTCCCGATTCCCGATTCCCGATTCCCGCCAGCCATCACCTCTTCGTAACATCAGGCTGCTGAAACCGATAGATATCCCGAATCACGTTTACCCAACCATCACAAAGAGAGGCTAATAAGCGATCGCCTTTTTCCTCAGTTGCTGCTGTGGCATCCCCGAGTACTCCACTCTGAGTCAACCCCTTGGTCAGCCAAGCAAAGGACAATTGTCCTTCCATACTCAATAGACTATCCTCGGGCAATCCCTGGGGATATTCCTTTACTGCCCGATCCATTTTCACTTGACCGGGGAGTAGACAGAGCATGATACTAGTTTCTAAATCTCCCCCATGAATCCCTAATTCTAATTCTTTCTGGGTAGCTAATTCCTTGGCCATGTTAGGCACGCCCCAGGTAAACAAGGGGAAGACCATAAAGTCTTCATGCTTCTGGTGAATATCCCGTGCTGCAATTTCCATCACTTGGGGTTGTCCGCCATGGGAATTCATCAGTACTAACTTCCGAAACCCACACCGATAGATACTATCAGCCATTTCCATCAGCACCGCTAGCAAGGTTTGAGCACTAAGGGTAATGGTGCCAGGAAAATGCCAATGCTCATTGGATTTACCGTAATAAAGGGGAGGCAAAGCATAAGCTGGGATTTCTGGGTCTAAGCAGCCTAAGGCTTTGCCCAAGACTCCCACCCCAATCGCCGCATCTACAATCAGCGGTAAATGGGGGCCATGCTGCTCAATGGAAGCGACCGGCTGAATAATCACAACATTTTCTTTGTCTGGCATCTGTTCGATATCAGTCCAGGTCAGATAAGGGAAAAACCGTTCCGGAGGAATGAAAGTGTGCATAAGAGTGTGGGGAGGGTGGGAAGTGTGGGAGGTGTGGGGAGAGGGGGAGGGAAGAAGAGTGTGGGAGATGAAAAATAACTTATATAGCGTTTCTGATACTTATGAGGTACATTAAATTTTCCCATGGGTGACTCCCTGCTCCGAAGTCCCTACTCCGAAGTCCCTACTCCCATTAACTATAGATTACTTTGGCCACCCGACTTTAATTGGTATTTTTTTACACTCACGAGGCCCAGAGGTTCGTTCACCAGGTTCAGAGACTAATGCGATCGCATCAGCCTAAATTAGCCTACCCTTAGTGCAATGGATTACTATAGACAAAAATTACCTATTAGTGTACCCAAAAACGAATTAGAACTCGCAGCATTACTTATGATACATATACAGTCTTGAACCCTTGATCATCTCACACCCCACACCCCACACCCCACACCCCACACCCCACCCCTGATGACTCTAAATTTCACCGAGTTTTACAAAGCCACTAACCCAAGCAAAACCCTAGATCTCACCCAGGCAGAAGACCAGAAGCTCTATATCGATTTTTCTTCTGTCCGGGGGGGAGCACTGATTGAGCAACTGAAAGCTCCAATTACTCTATTCTCGGAAAACCAGCCCACCTGTCAACTATTTACCGGACATATTGGTTGTGGGAAGTCTACGGAATTATCTCGACTCAAGGCTGAGTTGCTAGCAGAAAACTTTCATGTGGTTTACTTCGAGTCGGATCAGGACTTGGAGATGAATGATGTGGATGTGGGGGATATTTTATTAGTTATTGCTCGCCAGGTCAGTGAAAGTTTGGAAGCTAGCCAGGTTAACTTACAACTAAAAGGCTTTAAAGCTTTCCTACAGGAAATTACCACATTGTTGGGTTCCGATGTGACTGGGGTTGAGGTTAAGATTCCCAAGGTTGGTGAGTTTGGGGTCAAGGAAAAACAGGGAGAGTATTCTTTATCGGCAGGGATTGCCAAGATTACCACGAAAGCTAAAAATAGCCCAACCTTGCGTAATCGGTTGCGGGATTATATTGAACCTCGTACCAAAACCATTATTGATGTCATTAATACGGAGTTGATTGAACCTGCGATCGCTCAACTCCAACACCAGGGAAAACGGGGACTAGTGGTAATCGTGGATAACCTTGACCGGGTGGAAATTGTGCCGAAGTCTTGGGGGAGACCACAACCGGAATATTTATTTGTAGACCGGGGAGAACAGTTGCGCCAACTCAACTGTCATGTAATTTATACCATGCCCCTAGGGCTACGATTTTGTAATGATATCAATCGGCTTACCAATCGTTTCGGGGTTGAGCCAAAGGTGTTACCCATGGTGCCAGTAACGCAACGGAATGGTAAAGAGTGTCAGGAAGGAATGGCACAGCTCAGAGCGATGGTAATGGCTAGAGCTTTCCCTAAGCTAGCATCAGCGCAACGGTTGCAGGGGATTGCGGAAGTGTTTGATGCACCGGAAACCCTGGACAGACTCTGTTCTATCAGTGGTGGTCATGTGCGGGAGTTACTGGCAATGATTCGGGATTGGATTATGCTGGAGGGCAAGTTACCGCTATCCCGGGCAAGGTTAGACCAGGTTATTCTCAGTCGCTGTAATAAACTCCGATTAGCGATTGAGGAAGAAGAGTGGAAATTATTGCGTCAGGTGCATCAGAGCCTTGAACTAAGTGGTGACGACCATTATCGGGTGCTGGTGCGTAGTCTATTTGTGTATGAGTACTATGATACTCAAGGGTCTTGGTTTACAGTCAATCCGATTCTGGTAGAAACGGGCAAGTTGTAACGTAGGGAATCGGGAATCGGGAATCGGGAATCGGGAATCGGGAATCGGGAATCGGGAATCGGGAATCGGGAATCGGGAATCGGGTTAGTTGCGTAGGGTGCGTTAGGGACCGGCCCGCTCTGACCACCTCGAGCGAGAGTGTTGGGACAGCCGGTCCCGTAACGCACCACCTCAAAGTCAGACCTTGAATTTGGAAACACCATGACACCGATTGCCATAACTCCATGACTAATCGTCAGCCACAGGATCATCACCAACAAGCTAATCATCAACAGCTATTGAAGCAGCTGGCTTGGGCAATGGAAATGGGAGCCAGTGAACAGGAATTTTCCTTAATTTTCGCCCATTGTAATTATACCCAGTGGCGAGACCAGTTAATTCAACAACTGGCAGAGGTTTGTTCCGTAGAGATTTTCCCGATTGGGCTAACTCCGGAGGTCACCCAGCTCTACAGGACTATATACACCAACATTCAAACCCAACTGGGACAAAAACCGCCCCAAGGGATTATGGTGTATGGCTTTGAGGTGGTCAGAGACCTTGAGCAACTGCTGAGATTAGCCAATCGAGTCCGGGAAGAGTTTCGCAAACAGTTCCATGTGCCGGTTTTATTTTGGGTAGATGATCGAGTCTATTCCCAATTCCTGCGCTCTGCCAGGGATTTGGCCAGTTGGGGAACCGGTTCAACCCTGGACTTTCAAATCTCTACCGCTAACGTAATCGAATTTATCCAAGAGGTTACTGATCTTGGCTTTGCTCAAGTCTTAGCTGCTGGAGCCGCTGGGGGTCTTCATTATGGACAGAATCTCAGTAAGCAGCAGCTGGCTGACTTACGCCAAGCTTGGCAAGATTTGCAACATCGGCAGGTAGAATTAGCCCCAGATTTAGAAGCCAGTCTGGAATTTATCCTAGGTCGAGGAATTCCCGATAATCTCAACCAGTCCCAAGAGCATTATCAACGAAGTATACAGCTGTGGAAAGGTATTCTGGAAGCTTACCCCTCTCACCGCTCTGCCATCCGGAACCATTTAATTCGATACGGATGTGTTCTGTTCCATATGGGGCAATGGTACCGTACTTATGCCGATCAAGACCGGAATCAGGGTAAGGAACATTGCCTACGGGCTAAGGACTATTTTTTGCGATCGCATGACTGCTTTGAGCAAGCTAAGCGTCCCGACTTAGTAGCTAAGTTTATCAATCCCTTGGGGGAAATTCTACAAAGACTAAGGCGATGGGATGAGTTGGAGCAGTTAGGGAAAAAAGCCTTAAGCCTTCATCGGAAATATCCCAACCCGGTCTGGCTTGCCCATGATTACGGCATTCTAGCCGCAGAAGTAGCCATCGCTCGCTCCCAATGGAATCGGGTCAAGGACTTGGCCACTAAAGCACTGAAAATCCTTACCGATGCCAAGAATTATGTTGACCTCCCTGGTGACCTGACTCGGGAGCAGTTGGACTGGGCGTGGGAACTGCATCAAGGTTGGTATTGCTTATCCTTAGCGAAAGCCTACAAGCATCTTGGTCTACCCCAGGAGGGGATTGGGTATCTAGAGCAAGCCAAAGAACAAACCAATCCTAACTTGAATCCCGACCTATATATTCAAATTCTCAAAGAATTGCGACAGCTCTACTTTGACCAAGGGGAGTATCAAAAAGCCTTCTCAGTTAAGGCATACCAGCAATCAATCGAGTATCAGTTCCGGTTTCGGGCATTTGTGGGCGTTGGTCAATTATCCCTCAAACAAAGAATCAGAGATACTCAAATGGCTGATCGCATTGCTGCCTCTGGTCGAGAGCAAGCCATTAATGACTTAGTAGAGCGTATTGGTCGCAAAGACCACAAACTAACCGTAATTTGTGGATCCTCCGGCGTGGGTAAAAGTTTTCTACTTCAGTCTGGTTTAATTCCTAGATTACAGCAAGAGATTATTTATGCTCGGGATGTGGAGCCAGTGTTGCTAACAGTTTATAAGCGTTGGCAGCATAGGTTGGCTAAAAGGATAATTGGAACAGACCAGGGAGGAGATGGAAAAAAAATTCTGGGGAAAATTATCCACCAGCTCCGACACAATAGTGACAATAATCGACTGACTGTGCTAATTTTTGACCAGTTTGAAGAATTTTTATTTCAGTATCCTCAGCCACAGCAACGGCGAGTTTTGTATCAATTTTTAAAGGACTGTCTAACTCTTGAAGCTGTAAAGGTGATTCTGGCCTTGCGAGAAGATTATATCTATTATTTATTAGAGTGTAACAACCGCCTGATTAGTTTAGATGTCGTTAATAATGATATTCTCAGCAAAGATGTGCTCTATTACTTAGGGAATTTTTCTCAATCCCAGGCAAAAGCGGTGATTGAACGGTTAACCGAGCAGGCTAAGTTTTCCTTAGAAGCAGAGTTGATTGAGCAATTGGTAAAAGATTTAGCAGCAGAAACCGGAGAAGTGCGTCCGATTGAGCTACAGGTGGTGGGAGCACAATTAGAAACCGAGGGAATTGTCACCTTCGACAGGTATCAGCAAGGGGGCGATAAGGCCAAACTAGTAGAGCGTTATCTGGAGGCTGTGGTTACGGATTGTGGACCGAAATACCAAGAAACTACTTGGAAATTGTTGTTTCTCTTGACCGATGACAAGCAACTGAGACCCTTAAAAACAGAGACTGAATTAGCTAATATTTTAACCTTAAAACTAGAGGAAATTAGGATAATTTTGGATATTTTAGTGGGATCGGGTTTAGTGTTTAAGATTCCATTAGAAACAGAAAAATTATATCAGTTAATTCATGATTATTTAGTAGATCCGATTCAGAAAATATATGATAATAATAAAAAACAAAAACTTGCAAAAATTGATAAAAAAAAACAAATTTTACTGGAACATAAACGAGTAGGACTAAAACTAGAGCTAGCAGGATTTACACATCTTAATAATTTTATTTATAGCCCGTTTTATGCCTTACTAGCAGCTATGGAAACCGGGAAAGATTTGAAAGCAATGGTCACGAAACATACTCCCTTTAAAGACTATCCCGCTGCTAGTCCAATACTCGCTTTACAACGGATTCTTGACTATATTGAGGAGCCTAAACTTGCCAAGCATCAGGGTAGGGTTAAGCAGATAAAATTCAGCCGGGATGGTCAGTATCTGGCTAGCGCTGGATTTGACAGAATCATTAGTTTGTGGAATCTCAACACTGGGCAAGTCCAACAATTTATAGGGCATCAGGATTCAGTTAAGCAGTTGCAATTCAGCTGGGATGGTCAGTATCTGGCTAGCGCTGGATTTGACAGAATCATTAATTTGTGGAATCTCAACACTGGACAAATCTACCAATTGCAAAGAGATCGGGTTCAGGTTAGGCAGTTGGAATTTAGCTGGGATGGTCAGCTACTTGCTAGCGCTGGAGTTGACGGAATCGTAAGGATTTGGAATCTCAACACTGGGCAAGTTAACCATCTGAAGGGATATCGGAGTCAGGTTACCCAGGTGCAATTTAGCTGGGATGGTCAGCTGTTGGCTAGCGCTGGAGTTGACGGAATTGTCAGGTTATGGGATCTCGACACTGGCCAAATCCATGAATTGGAGGGGCATCAGGGTAGAGTTTACCAGGTGGAATTTAGCCCTGATTGTCAGTTGCTCGCTAGCGCTGGAGATTACGGAATCGTGAGGTTGTGGAATCTCAAAACTGGCCAAGTCCAACAATTTAAAGGGCATCACGGTAAAGTTTACCAGGTGGAATTTAGCCCTGATGGTGAGCTGCTTGCTAGCGCTGGAGATTACGGAATCGTGAGGTTGTGGAATCTCAAAACTGGCCAAGTCCAACAATTTATAGGGCATCAGGGTAGAGTTTACCAGGTGGAATTTAGCCCGGATGGTCAGCTGCTCGCTAGCGCTGGAGGTGACCATACCGTGCGCCTGTGGGATTTAGCAGGTCGCCAAATTGCCCAATTCGAGGGGACTCGACTGGTTTTCCACCCAGATGGGACGCAACTCGCTACTGTAGACGGGGATACCATCAAGCTGTGGCGGGTGGACACCCTAGATCGACTCTTAGCTAGGGGTTGTGCTTACTTAGGTAGTTATTTAAGGAATAGTTCTGTGAATCCGGAACTGAAGGCGTTTTGTGATTGCTTGCTGGAAGAATGAATGTAGAATGTAGAATGCAGAATGTAGAATGTAGAATGCAAAATGTAGAATTACAAATTCTTAATTCTTAATTCTCAATTCTCAATTCTCAATTCTCAATTCTTAATTCTTAATTCTTAATTCTTAATTGATTCAATCTCTTCCCGAGAAAGTTGGGTGATTTTCATAATAGTCTCCACATCTAAACCTTGTTCCCGGCAGGAACGGGCGATCGCTATTTTTTCTTCTTTTTTACCTTGTTGGATACCTTCTTGTTTTCCTTGTTGGATACCTTTTTCCATTCCTCTAAGTTCTGCCTGTTCCACTTGCCATTTGGTCTCAAACTCTTGGGTACTGAGTAGACTAGCTTCGTCACGCTTGTTGTTAATATAACGCTCGTAAGCTGCTCGTTCTTGTTCTGATAAATTAGTGACTCGTAGCGCCTCCTTGGCTTCGGCTATTCCTTTGGCCGAAAATTCCGCTTTGATGTCGCTGTTTTTGAGAAAATAAATCCATTCATCTAAGGGGTTTTTCGCTAAATCCTTAAAATTCCTTACTTTCAGCAGGTAGTATTCTGGGAAGATATCTGCTACTTTATTGATGTGAAATTTAAACTCCTGAGTTTTTGTCGGTTGCAGGATATCCCCCAGATTAGCCCCAATGAACTCTCCCCGATAGGAATAAATATAGTCATCTCCCATGCCCAGGTTAAAGTAGACTATATTGATTGAGTAGACTTTTTTAATTTGACCGTACTCTTGACCTTTGTCTAAGTATTCGGTGACTAACTTAGAGGCACCGTAGAGCATACGGTGAAAATAATCGTGTTGAGGGTTGTTCTGTACTTCAATCAGGATCAGCTCGCCATCAGTGGTTTCAGCGAGAATATCAACTCGGTTGGTTTTATCATCGAGTGTCTCTTGATTAGCTTCGCTTTCGAGAAGGGTTTTGATGGTAATATCGAAATGCAACAACTCGCTTAAAAACCCTTCCAAAACACCAAAGTTAGCTTTATTCCGCAGCAGTTTTTTGATTGCCCAATCAAAGCGAATATGTGTGTCTGGCATTGTCTTGTTCTCTTAAGGAAGAAAGAGTGAATGTTGAATGTTGAATGTTGAATGTTGAATGGTGAATGTTGAATGTTGAATGTTGAATGTTGAATGTTGAATGTTGAATGGTGAATGTTGAATGGTGAATGGTGAATGGTGAATGGTGAATGGTGAATGGTGAATGTTGAATGTTGAATGGTGAATGGTGAATGGTGAATGGTGAATGGTGAATGGTGAATGGTGAATGGTGAATGCAAAATAAACAATGTAGAAGGCAAAATGTATAATTACAAATTCTAAATTCTAAATTCTAAATTCTTAATTCTTAATTCTACATTCTACATTCTACATTCTACATTCTACAACGATTCAATCTCTTCCCGAGAAAGTTGGGTGATTTTCATAATAGTCTCCACATCTAAACCTTGTTCCCGACAGGAACGGGCAATCGCTATTTTTTGTTCTTTTTTTCCTTGTTGTTTTCCTTGTCGTATCCCTTTTTCAATACCTCTTATTTCTGCCTGTTCCACTTGCCATTTTGTCTCAAGCTCTTGGGTACTCAGGATACTGGCTTCGTCACGCTTGTTGTTGATATAACGCTCATAAGCTGCTCGTTCTTGTTTTGATAAATTAGTGACTCGTAGCGCCTCCTTGGCTTCGGCTATTCCTTTGGCCGAAAATTCCGCTTTGATGTCGCTGTTTTTCAGAAAATAAATCCATTCATCTAAGGGGTTTTTCGCTAAATCCTTAAAATTCCTTACTTTCAGCAGGTAGTATTCTGGGAAGATATCTGCTACTTTATTGATGTGAAATTTAAACTCCTGAGTTTTTGTCGGTTGCAGGATATCCCCCAGATTAGCCCCAATGAACTCTCCCCGATAGGAATAAATATAGTCATCTCCCATGCCCAGGTTAAAGTAGACTATATTGATTGAGTAGACTTTTTTAATTTGACCGTACTCTTGACCTTTGTCTAAGTATTCGGTGACTAACTTAGAGGCACCGTAGAGCATACGGTGAAAATAATCGTGTTGAGGGTTGTTCTGTACTTCAATCAGGATCAGCTCGCCATCAGTGGTTTCAGCGAGAATATCAACTCGGTTGGTTTTATCATCGAGTGTCTCTTGATTAGCTTCGCTTTCGAGAAGGGTTTTGATGGTAATATCGAAATGCAACAACTCGCTTAAAAACCCTTCCAAAACACCAAAGTTAGCTTTATTCCGCAGCAGTTTTTTGATTGCCCAATCAAAGCGAATATGTGTGTCTGGCATTGTCTTGTTCTCTTAAGGAAGAAAGAGTGAATGTTGAATGTTGAATGTTGAATGTTGAATGTTGAATGTTGAATGTTGAATGTTGAATGTTGAATGGTGAATGTTGAATGTTGAATGTTGAATGTTGAATGTTGAATGTTGAATGTTGAATGTTGAATGTTGAATGTTGAATGTTGAATGTTGAATGGTGAATGGTGAATGGTGAATGCAAAATAAACAATGTAGAAGGCAAAATGTATAATTACAAATTCTTAATTCTTAATTCTTAATTCTTAATTCTACATTCTACATTCTACATTCTACAACGATTCAATCTCTTCCCGAGAAAGTTGGGTGATTTTCATAATAGTCTCCACATCTAAACCTTGTTCCCGACAGGAACGGGCGATCGCTATTTTTCCTTGTTGGATACCTTGTTGGATACCTTCTTGTTTTCCTTGTTGGATACCTTGTTGGATACCTTTTTCCATCCCTCTAATTTCTGCCTGTTCCACTTGCCATTTGGTCTCAAACTCTTGGGTACTCAGGATACTGGCTTCGTCACGCTTGTTGTTGATATAACGCTCATAAGCTGCTCGTTCTTGTTTTGATAAATTAGTGACTCGTAGCGCCTCCTTGGCTTCGGCTATTCCTTTGGCCGAAAATTCCGCTTTGATGTCGCTGTTTTTGAGAAAATAAATCCATTCATCTAAGGGGTTTTTCGCTAAATCCTTAAAATTCCTTACTTTCAGCAGGTAGTATTCTGGGAAGATATCTGCTACTTTATTGATGTGAAATTTAAACTCCTGAGTTTTTGTCGGTTGCAGGATATCCCCCAGATTAGCCCCAATGAACTCTCCCCGATAGGAATAAATATAGTCATCTCCCATGCCCAGGTTAAAGTAGACTATATTGATTGAGTAGACTTTTTTAATTTGACCGTACTCTTGACCTTTGTCTAAGTATTCGGTGACTAACTTAGAGGCACCGTAGAGCATACGGTGAAAATAATCGTGTTGAGGGTTGTTCTGTACTTCAATCAGGATCAGCTCGCCATCAGTGGTTTCAGCGAGAATATCAACTCGGTTGGTTTTATCATCGAGTGTCTCTTGATTAGCTTCGCTTTCGAGAAGGGTTTTGATGGTAATATCGAAATGCAACAACTCGCTTAAAAACCCTTCCAAAACACCAAAGTTAGCTTTATTCCGCAGCAGTTTTTTGATTGCCCAATCAAAGCGAATATGTGTGTCTGGCATTGTCTTGTTCTCTTAAGGAAGAAAGAGTGAATGGTGAATGTAGAATGTATAATTTAGAATTTAGAATGGAGAATGTAGAATTTAGAATGTAGAATTTAGAATGGAGAATGGTGAATGGAGAATGGTGAATGGAGAATGGTGAATGGTGAATGGTGAATGTTGAATGTTGAATGGTGAATGTTGAATGTTGAATGTTGAATGTTGAATGGTGAATGGTGAATGGTGAATGCAAAATAAATAATGTAGAAGGCAAAATGTATAATTACAAATTATAAATTCTTAATTCTTAATTATAAATTATTAATTCTACATTCTACATTCTACATTCTACAACGATTCAATCTCTTCCCGAGAAAGTTGGGTGATTTTCATAATAGTATCCACATCTAAACCTTGTTGCCGACAGGAACGGGCGATCGCTATTTTTCCTTGTTGGATACCTTGTTGAATACCTTCTTGTTTTCCTTGTCGGATACCTTGTTGAATACCCTCTTGTTTTCCTTGTCGTATCCCTTTTTCAATACCTCGAATTTCTGCTTGTTCCACTTGCCATTTTGTCTCAAGCTCTTGGGTACTCAGGATACTGGCTTCGTCACGCTTGTTGTTGATATAACGCTCGTAAGCTGCTCGTTCTTGTTCTGATAAATTATTAACTCGTAGCGCCTCCTTGGCTTCGGCTATTCCTTTGGCAGAAAATTCCGCTTTGATGTCGCTGTTTTTCAGAAAATAAATCCATTCATCTAAGGGGTTTTTCGCTAAATCCTTAAAATTCCTTACTTTCAGCAGGTAGTATTCTGGGAAGATATCTGCTACTTTATTGATGTGAAATTTAAACTCCTGAGTTTTTGTCGGTTGCAGGATATCCCCCAGATTAGCCCCAATGAACTCTCCCCGATAGGAATAAATATAGTCATCTCCCATGCCCAGGTTAAAGTAGACTATATTGATTGAGTAGACTTTTTTAATTTGACCGTACTCTTGACCTTTGTCTAAGTATTCGGTGACTAACTTAGAGGCACCGTAGAGCATACGGTGAAAATAATCGTGTTGAGGGTTGTTCTGTACTTCAATCAGGATCAGCTCGCCATCAGTGGTTTCAGCGAGAATATCAACTCGGTTGGTTTTATCATCGAGTGTCTCTTGATTAGCTTCGCTTTCGAGAAGGGTTTTGATGGTAATATCGAAATGCAACAACTCGCTTAAAAACCCTTCCAAAACACCAAAGTTAGCTTTATTCCGCAGCAGTTTTTTGATTGCCCAATCAAAGCGAATATGTGTATCTGGCATTGTCTTGTGCTGGTGCTACTGTTCTCGATTATCTCGATTATATGTAAATTTTACTAATTGACTAAATTGGTAATTTTTATCATAATCGGCATAATCTTGGATTCTTTTGACAAAAATCAACGGATTAAGCATTTTAGCTGTCCGGCAAAATTCATCCCACACCTAATGCGTAGCATTAGGTGTGGGATGAATTTTGCACAGGGTATGTATGGAATGCTATAATATATGTACTGATAAACAAAGCCGTTCGCGTAGCGTGGCCAAAGGCCTTAAATGCTGGTTTATCAGCTAACTAGCGAAAAAATCGAATTTTTGTATTGTTCCGGCGCGGAGGGGCATCCCGTGTCGTTAATAAAGCTTGCCGAGTATCCGAACCGTTGGGTGGAGTTGGCAAGAAGCCTACACGCTCACTCGTTCGCGAAGCGGCTCTGTAAGAGCAGAGTCAGTGTAGGAGTATGTCACCTAGAGGATGTTCCGATGACTTACCCAAACCCACCCTGGACACTACAAGGCTACGCCATCCAAACCTTGCAGCTGATTGACATTGAGCGAGTGCGATCGCTAATTCCCCCAGAATTTGACATCGTCTCCCTCTTGCCAGGAAAGACTCTAGGTGGGGTGTATCTATCCCTGTACGGCTCAGGGTCAGTCCTAGAATACAGTGAATTAATTGTAGTTGCTGGCAGAGTGCGCTATTCCGGCAAAACTGGCGGCTGGATTTCCCACATCTACGTCGATAACCACGATTCTGTCGCAGGTGGTCGAGAAATTTGGGGATTACCAAAAGAGATAGCTGAGTTCACCTGGGAAAAATGCGAACGACCAAAGGTCACGCTACGCGAACGCCCAACGAGATATCAACATCGGGTCACCGTCCGTCAAGGAGAGAATACCCTGTGCCGCTTCAGCTACAATCACGCCAAGTTTGGCTGGCAACTCCCCCTAAATGACAATGTCTTAAGCACCCTCTCAGGCAATATTCTCTACTTCAACGGTGATTTTAAATCCCGCTTAGGCTTAGTGGGTAGCCAGTTAGAGGTCCCACCTGAGAGTCCCTTTGCCAATCTAGGACTCAAGCAACCATGGTTAACCCTTGATATGGATAAGCTGTGCTTAACCGCTGGTGTACCAGAAGTAGTAGGACAACTAAATTCATCCTTGATTCTTCCTCCTTGATTATTCATACTTCTGACTTTATTCAAGCTGGTGTAACCAAGCGTTTCCGGAGAGATTCTGCTCGACGCTTAGCGGTAGAATTCTTGGGGTCATACTTGAGCGCCTCATCATAAGCTTCTAAGGCTTGAGCAGTTAATTGCTTGCGCTCGTAAACATGACCGAGATTGTTGAGGACTGTGACATATCCAGGCTCTTGCTTCAAGGCTTCTTTGTACTGGCGAATAGCCAGATCATACTGTTCTTTGGCACAGTAGGCGAAACCCAAAGCATTATAGATAGGAGCAAGGTTTTCGTCGTCAGCATCAGTCCCTTTCAAGGCTTTTTGAAATACCAGGATAGCTTGACCAAAGAGCTTCTTGTCGGCATAAATACTGCCCAACTCGTAATACTCTATAACCGTCCCCCGTTCTTTTTGGAGCTTTTTCTCCAGCCGAGAGAGAGTGGTTTCAATTTTACGAGTTTTGATAACTTGGCGCAGCACTGCGATACTAACACCAGCAAGTAGCACTAGCAAAATTGAGAGATAAATCGTTGGCAGTGTATCATTCATAAGGCTTGACAGTTTTTCTTCTTAATGGTAATCCCCAAGCAGTTGCTCGTTGAGCTAACCAACCATCTGCTTGCCAACGTGCGATCGCATTATTCACGCGCTGCTTTAGCTTGGTGTATTGTAACCCCTTAGGCATCACCACACACAAGGCTTCACCCGAGAGCCACACTGGTAGCATCCGATACTCAGGATAGTCTTGTACCCAGCCACTGAGAATGCTCTTATCGGCAGCAAAAGCATCAGCCCTACCATTTTCTAAAAGCGATCGCGCTTCTTGGTAGGAATCTACTCCCACCACCCTAGATTCCGGTAAAGCATACTGCACGACAGCAATTGTGCTAGAATGATTGAGTATGGCGATGGTTCTGCTATGGAGATCACCCAATCTGGTAATTAAGGGGTCTTTAGTAATCAAACCCGTGCCATCCAGGTAGTAGGGGATACTAAAATCCACTAATCGACGCCGGGGTGCTGTGGCTGTGACTCTAGCAATTGTCAGGTCAACTTCACCGTCCAAAACCACCTTAAGTCGGTCAATATTTCCCACCTGCTGCAACACCACCGCATCAGAATTACCTAACAGTTCTTCTGCTAGACGTCGTGCTAAGTCAATTTCCAATCCTTGTAACTTGCCATCGGCATCTCTATATCCCAAAGGGCGCAGATTATCTTTGACAGCAACAATCAACTGACCCCGCTGCTCTATTTCCTCAAGTTGAGCACTCCCAACCTGTAACGGTGTCAAAAAAGACATCGCCGTCAATCCGAAGACCATACCAAAGTTGAAGAATTTGTGCTTAAGCATCGGTTGGGGAATCAAAATTGGTAAATAAATTGGTAAAAAGGTAAGGTATTCCCTGTGAAGTCAGGGACTTAACTGAACAAGAAATACCAAATTAAATACCAATTAAATACCAATTAAAGATACTTAGTGAAGAGGGGTGAGCTAACTATTATAATCTATAATAATCAAAATAACCAAAGTTTTTTTATCACCCGACAACTTAATCCTTTACGGATTACCTATTTACCCAAAACCCAAGTTTTTCAGCTTGCTAAGCATTCAGCTATCAGCGATTGGCCTTGGCCTATGGCCACGCTACGCGAATGGCCAAAAGCTGACGGCTGACCGCTGTTTGCGTAGCCTGCGCGTAGCGCATATGCTTACTCAGCTTTAGCCGCTAATTCCACCACTTTGTTAAAGCTATCTGGATCCAGCACTGCCAGCTGTGCCAACATCTTGCGGTTAATTTGGATATTGGCTTTTTTCATTTGACCCATCAGCTGGCTGTAGCTAATACCATTTTGACGTGCTGCTGCGTTAATGCGAGTAATCCACAGACGTCGAAAATCCCGCTTGCGCTTGCGGCGATCACGATAGGCATTCCGCAGCGCTTTCATCACTTGTTGGTTAGCAATGCGGAAAAGTTTCGAGTGGGAACCTCTGAACCCCTTAGCAAGTTTGAGAATTTTTTTACGCCGCTTACGAGCGACATTACCGCGTTTTACCCGTGTCATGGTTAATTCTAGCTAGTTTGTTTACTTTAGTAGTGTTAGCAGTTTAGCTGTTCTGTTAAGATTTACATATAAGGCAGCATCAGGCGAACATTATCCGCATCCCGTTCGTCTACCAAGCTCAGCTTAGACAAGCGTCCCTTCCTTTCTGAGGTCTTGTGTTCTAGTAAGTGATTTTTAAACGCTTTGCGGCGTCTTATTTTACCACTGCCAGTAGCTCTAAAACGCTTGGCAGCTGCTTTGCGGCTTTTTAGTTTAGGCATTGACGGATTATAATAATGGCACAATTTATTATTTTATACCAATTGCTGCCTAATTAGGTGACCGACTTATTCCTCTTCTGGTAAATTCTTGGGCAAGCTGATGGTAAAGGTTGTTCCGACACCCACTTCACTTTCCACGTGAATCCTACCACCGTGCAAGTCTACACAACTTTTGACAATTGATAACCCTAGTCCTGTTCCTGGAATTATACCCACATTACTGGCACGACTAAAAGACTCAAACAATTTTGGTTGGTCTTCTTTAGGAATGCCAATGCCTTGATCAATTATCTGTAAGATGACTTTCTCTTCATCTCCATTTAGCTGTACTAAAATAGTCCCACCATCGGGAGAATATTTAATGGCATTGGAGATGAGGTTATTGAGGATTTGTCTTAGGATTTTGGGGTCTCCTGATATTGGCTCCCAGTCTCTTGCACTACTAAAGATTAGGC
Source organism: Moorena sp. SIOASIH (assembly GCF_010671925.1). GTDB lineage: Bacteria > Cyanobacteriota > Cyanobacteriia > Cyanobacteriales > Coleofasciculaceae > Moorena. Next base: position 262,393 of record NZ_JAAHIH010000005.1, read on the forward strand.
TATGTTTAGCCCCAATGCTTGATTGGATCGGGGAGACTAACTCCTGACAAAATGTTACTAAATTCAGAGCAACTGGTTTGAATTCTAATCTATCGAATTCTGCTTGATTAATGAATAATAAATCATTGACTAGGGTAGTCATATGTTTGACCGCAGCTTGGATCCGCCAAAAATGTTTAACTTGCTGAGAATCAGTCAATTTATGACGGTACTTTTCTAGGAGTTCTACAGAGGATAGAATTGTCATTAAAGGTGTACGGTACTCATGGGATATGGTAAAAATAATCCGAGATTTAAGGTCACTGACTTCTTTTTCACGCTCCAGTGATTGACGCAATTGCGATTCCAAGCTGCGTAGCTGTTCTAAGTAATCTCTTAGTTCCACTGTGCGAGCTTGGATTCTGGTTTCAAGTTCTTGATTGAGGGCTTCTAAAGCAGTTTGGGCGGAAATGCGATCGCGAATTTCCTGTTGCAGCAGTTGATTTTGCTCAATCAGTTGTGTTTGTAGCTTGTGCAGAGTCAATTGATTCTCCACACGGGCTAAAACTTCCTCAACCTGGAATGGCTTGGTGATATAGTCAGCACCACCAACAGCAAAGGCTTTCACCTTGTCCCAAGTTTCATCCAGAGCACTGATAAAGATAACTGGAACTCCCTGGGTTTTTTGATTAGATTTCAGCTGTTTACAGACGTCATAGCCATCGATCTTTGGCATTATAATGTCGAGTAAAATCAAATCCGGTGGATCACACAATGCTGATTCCAAGGCAAGTAGTCCATCGATCATGCTCCTAACCTGATAGCCTTGCTCAATCAGGATCGAAGATAGCAGCTGCAAATTGGTTGGTGTGTCATCCACAACCATAATTTCTGCCTGAGTTGCCTCAGCTTGATGGTTATTCATGCTTTAATTAGGTAGAGCGAACCATAGGGGAGAAGCAAATTGGGCAGGAGCATACTGACCAGTAGCCCGCTGATCTGATTGAATCAGAAGGCGGTTTGGCTACGAGTGTTCCTACTCCACTATTCCTTAAACATCATCACGGCGAAAGAACAACATTCGGTACACAGGTTCACCACGAGCGAGGGTGGCAATTTCCCGTTCAGTAGGCACTGGCAGGGGGTTGGTTGGCAGCCAAGCAGTCTCTGGCCGGTAGAAGACTGGATGAGCATCGAAGCGCGATCGCATTTCCACTGCTACTTCCTCCACATCCGATTGTAGAAAGACCTCTCCTCCACTGGTCAAATAAGCCCCTAGAGTATCAACCAAGGTGGGCTGCACTATACGTCGTTTGGCTTGTCGCTTCTTGAACCAAGGATCAGGAAATTGAATAGTGACGCGCTGCAAGGCACCAGGGTGCCAAGAGCTAAAGAGTGAATCTATAGAACTATTAGCATTACAGAACAAAAATAAGAGATTGCTCAACCCTAAATCCACCACCTTACTGTTGGCTTGTTTTACCAATGGTTCCCGAATTTCTAACCCCAAAAAATTCCAGTGGGGTTGTTGTGTTGCCATCTGCAATAAAAATTCCCCTCTCCCGCAGCCAATATCCAGATGTAATGGAAGAGCCGTTTGGGCATAAACTTGATTCCAATCCGGAGGACTCACCGGCATCTGATATTGCTTGCTAAGTGGATTAACGTGTTGTCGCACTCGGACTCTAGCCAACCTTAGCACCTCCTTACTTTACTCAGGGGATGGGGTATCAGGGATTAGGGGTTATATCCCTAATCTAGTTGTAAATGTGATATCAATGAAGGCAATTCCAACTCATCTCTATTTATCCTAAATGTAATCTTTAAAGTTTTTTATAGACTAAATTATGTCAGGCTAAATTAAAGATTATCCATTAGGAATAGGTGAGCAGTTTAATTTAACCTAAACAAGGAGTTGTAATGGTATAACAGCAAACGTCATGAGCGATAATTTTAATAATAATTAATCTAGGGTTTAATCAAGAAAAGTTTTAGCTATGAGTTTAAATTTTCGCTTTGCCGTGGTAAGTGACCTACATATCGGGTTACCCCAAACCATCTGGGATCATCCCAATCGGTTTCATTTGGTAGAAGTTAGTATTCCAGTCCTAGAAAGGATTCTGGAGGATTTAGAGCAGAAAGCCTTGGATTTCCTCCTCCTACCAGGAGACTTAACCCAGCATGGTGAACCAGACAATCATACCTGGTTACAAAAGCGATTGAGCCAGTTGCCTTTTCCAGTGTACGTCGTACCTGGAAATCATGATGTCCCCAATATCTTACCCAATGAACACTCGATTGGACTAAAGGAATTTCCCTACTACTATCGCCAATTTGGTTATGAAAATCCCGAGCAGTTGTACTATACCTGTGAAGTTTTGCCTGGAGTACAGCTGATTGGGTTAAATTCTAACCAGTTCGATACCGGTGGTAAACAGGTAGGGCGTATTGATCAGCAACAGCTGATCTGGCTTGAGCAAGTGCTTTCCCAGTGCCAGGATAAATTGGTGCTGGTGATGGTGCATCACAATGTCATCGAGCATTTGCCCGATCAAGCTAACCATCCCTTGGGACATCGGTATATCTTGGAAAATGGTCCAATATTACACAATATTCTCAAAACTGCTGGGGTCAATCTACTCTTTACAGGTCACTTGCATGTACAGGATATCGCCTATCAAGAGGGAGTCTACGAAATCACCACAGGTTCATTAGTTAGCTATCCTCACCCCTACCGGATATTGCAGTTGTCTACCGATAATCAGGGCAAAAGATGGTTACACATTGAATCTCATCGAGTGGAGTCAGTCCCTGGTTGGGAAAACCTACCCCAGATATCTAGAGAATGGATGAGCGATCGCTCTTATCCATTCATGGTGAAACTCCTGACTTCTCCCCCCTTAAATTTACCGTTACCAGATGCCCAGAAACTTGCTCCGAGTCTACGCTACTTCTGGGCTAATATTGCTGATGGTGATGCTGTATTCAACTTTCCTGAGTTTCCTACCCCAGTTCGTCGCTATTTTGAGTCATTTAGCTCCCATACCAGTGATGGTAAACCTGCTCTGATGGATAATCAGACCACTCTGTTGCTGACAAAAAACTAATGGCTAAGACGGCTTTTCTTGAATAAATTCAAGCACCACAACTAACGTCAAAAGCTCAGGGATTTCCTCCACCAGGGAAGCCATCCTCTACTCCTTGACCTTGACCAGGGAAGCCATCCTCTACTCCTTGACCTTGACCAGGGAAGCCATCCTCTACTCCTTGACCTTGACCAGGGAAGCCATCCTCTACTCCTTGACCTGGATCGGGTAGTTGAACAGGAATTTCCGGTTCTGGCTCCGGTTCCGGCTCAGGCTCAGGTTCCGGCTCAGGCTCAGGCTCGGGCTCAGGCTCAGGTTCCGGCTCAGGCTCGGGTTCCGGTTCTGGCTCAGGTTCCGGTTCTGGCTCAGGTTCCGGTTCTGGTTCTGGTTCTGGTTCCGGTTCTGGCTCAGGCTCGGGCTCAGGTTCTGGTTCCGGCTCAGGCTCGGGCTCAGGCTCAGGTTCCGGCTCAGGCTCAGGCTCAGGTTCCGGCTCAGGCTCAGGCTCAGGTTCCGGCTCAGGCTCAGGCTCGGGCTCAGGCTCGGGTTCCGGTTCTGGCTCAGGTTCCGGTTCTGGTTCTGGTTCTGGTTCTGGCTCAGGTTCCGGTTCTGGTTCCGGCTCTGGCTCCGGTTCTGGTTCTGGTTCTGGTTCTGGTTCCGGTTCTGGTTCTGGTTCCGGCTCTGGCTCCGGCTCCGGTTCTGGTTCTGGTTCTGGTTCTGGTTCCGGTTCTGGCTCAGGTTCGGGTTCTGGCTCAGGTTCTGGTTCCGGTTCCGGCTCAGGTTCTGGCTCGGGCTCAGGTTCTGGTTCCGGTTCCGGTTCTGGTTCCGGTTCTGGCTCAGGTTCTGGTTCCGGTTCCGGTTCCGGTTCCGGCTCAGGTTCTGGCTCGGGCTCAGGTTCTGGTTCCGGCTCAGGTTCAGGTTCCGGTTCCGGTTCCGGTTCTGGCTCAGGTTCCGGCTCGGGCTCCGGTTCCGGCTCCGGTTCCGGTTCTGGCTCAGGTTCTGGTTCCGGCTCCGGCTCAGGTTCCGGCTCGGGCTCCGGTTCTGGCTCAGGCTCCGGCTCAGGCTCCGGTTCTGGCTCAGGCTCCGGCTCAGGCTCCGGTTCTGGCTCAGGCTCCGGCTCAGGCTCCGGCTCTGGTTCCGGCTCTGGTTCCGGCTCTAGTGGTTTGTCAACATCTTCGGGATCCAGTTCAACAGTTTGATCCTCCTGCTCAGTGTTAAGAAACTCACCGGTTTCCAAGGTAGACCTAATATCTAACTGGTTAACCTGATCAGTGATATCGGCATTGGAATTCTCAGAACCCACATCTTGATCTAAGACATCAACACCACCATCAATCACACTAAAATCAGCACTGGGAAACTCGTCCGATTCACTCTCAGGAAGACGAACGAAAGTAGGATTAACAATTATGTTGTTGCCAATAATAGGAACTTGCGCCTCTAGAGCATCTGCAATTTCCCCTCGCACTAAATCCAAAGCTTGATCTGGACTATCTGCCGGTTCTGTCTGGGTCAAATTCAGCCCTTTGACTAATTCACTGGTTTCATAAAACTCTCTGAGGTCAAATTCATAAACCTGCTCAATTTGATCCTCGGTTATAACCACGATCTGCCCAGCTTTTAATTCCTTACCTTGAGAACGAGTGCGATTATAGACCACAATACCGCTATTGGTCAGAGCTCCAACAATTGTTGTATTGGTATCAGAGATATATCGCATGAACAGAGCTGACCCCCTAATCCCAGCCACGGCATTGGGTGTACGCACTCGAGTTTTACCCCGATCTGGAGGAATTAACAGCAGCAGTGTCCCATTAGATAGCTCAAAGGTACGACTTCTAGGTATAAATCGAAAGACAGCTAACTCTCCTTGTCGGGCTAGGGAACCATCATTGAAGCGCAGTTGAGCCATGGAGGAGCGAGCTGTTACCAGTGCATCTCCTATCGTCATGGCATCAGATGGACGGGCTGGTCGAGCTGACTGATTTTGAGGAATCAATCGCACTCGGTTACGTAGCTTCTCTACCACAGCACGAGTTAAAGGAATTTCGGCACTGACTGGTTTAGAAAAAATTAGTAAATTAACGCTCCATAGAGAGATGGAAAGTACTAAGACTGTCTTGCGAAACACGGGGCAGCTCCAATAGCTCAAAGGTCAGTATTGTCAGGTAGTTGAGAGGTCAGAATTCAGCTAATGCGCTACAGATGGTGCTGAGGCGGTGACAACAAGGCTAAAAAGTATACAGGGTGTGGGGTGTGGGGTGTGGGGGGTGGGGAAAATAGAAGGGAATTTGGACTGAGCCCAGCGATAACAATCGGTCATATACCTGATTCAACCGTCCCTAGCAACGTAGCCAGCTCCTGATCTTCCCCTACACCCGTCACCCCACACCCCACACCCAGTAAGGCTTTTAAGGCTGTTTGTCACCCCGTCAGCAGATGGTGCTACTTGAGGTGCTATCAGCTGATTTAACAGAGATTAAACGAATGCTTAGCTCTTTTCTTGATGCAGTCGCGCTTTCGACACTGGAACTTTCCCGATCAGAACCTCAAGTAGTGTGCGTGGCACAGGCTTTGGCCTTTGGCCACGCTGTGCGAACGACGCTGGGAGGTAGCGCATTAGCTGATAGCTTACGGGGCTTTGGCGTTGCCTTCTCGAAGAGTAGGTACAAAACTCTCCTATACGACATTCTCTAGGCTCTAAGTCAAGTCAGGATATTTTTTCTTCAGAGTAGTATGAAATACAGGTTAGTCAATCCTGAAAACACCGCTGGTGGTTAGTAATTATTAGCTGGGAGAAAAATCCTCTACCTACATTGATCAATTTTGGTAAGCTGTTGCTCATTTAACTTGTCTATTTTTTAGTCAGGGAGCAGGGAACAGGGAACAGGGAACAGGGAACAGGGAACAGGAAAAAAATTCTGTTTACCTCAAGTGCGACCGGGTGTATCTCACTTTTGTAAATTTTGCTAGTGGTGCTTCAGGGGTGGGATTGCCCTGATTTTCCGCCTCTTTGCCAGCGTTGAAATAGCCCACCCCGTAACGCACCACCGGCTCAAACAGCAAAAATGAGATGCACCCGTGCGACCCGTGGCGATTTTAATAATTAGATGCGGAAAGCGCACCTAATAGTTATGAAAAATTCTGTAGATGCCTCACAGCTTAGCAAAGACTATTATAGAGCAATTAGTATTAAACTACTAGGTTAAGTTTTAGGATTTAGCTTTATATTTTTTTTAAAGTTAATTGAGTGTAAATTATACTAACTTAAATTTTATTAAATTAACAATATTTTTTTAAATAAATATGGTTTCAATAAATAAAAATAATCACGACAACTTTGAGGATATTCAGGCTTACCAGCACCAGAGGCAAAAAACGTATTTAGCGACTTTAGGACATCTGATTTTATTGAGTACACTGACAATCAGTAAACCCGCTTGGTCTGGATGTGACCCCATAGACAGTATTTCCCATCAGTCAGCAGTTACTTCAGTGTTTAGTGGTACAGAACACCAACCTAATACTGATCAGGTAAAACAGCATTGTACTCCTAAGTTATCTCAGGTGAAAATCGGGAGTGGTGGAGAAATATTATCTTCCTTTGTTGTTAGTGAGCACTCATCGGGTTCTAGCTCAACTGAGGTAGTTGACAGGTCACAGATATCTCAAGGTAAACCTGCTTCTGGAGATAATCGTTCAAACTCAGATTCCAAAGCTAATGATGGAGACCCGGAACTGGGGGTGCTGCGTTTGCAGCTCCAAGAAAAACCACCGACTCCCCCTAAACCTACAGTATATTTACAGGGTAGAGTCAGTTATTTCAGAAGCGATAATATTTTCGCTGGAGTGGATCCAGTTGATGATGGTTTGTTGAGACCAGGACTAACCTTATTAGCTCTACCATCCCTCGGACCTGACACTAAGCTCATAACCTCAGTAAGTGGTAATGTAGTGCGTTATGGAGATAGATCCCAACTTGATTATAATCAACTGAAAGTTAACCTAGGAGTTCGTCAGCAGCTATTGAAAAGAACCTATGGGGAGTTAGGATGGAGCAATCAACAGTTATTCAAGCAAGAGGGAGGCGATCGCTTCGCTCATTATAATTCTCTGTATCTTAGACTTAGCCGACGGGATTGGTTAGCAAAGGACTTAGCCTTAGATACGTCCTATAAGTTAAACCTACGTTTTGCTGATCCAGACACACGCTCTAAGATTAGTAATGTTTTCAGAGCATCTTTAGCCTATTACCCCTACCCCCGATTTAAAGCAGCTCTTAATTACCAACTTGCCTTATCTGACTATACCGAAAGGGAACGGTATGATGACTATCATCAGTTGATTGGTCGTTTAAGTTATAAGATTTCTAGCAATAGTCAAATTTATTTGTATGGTGGACAAAGCTTTGGTTCTTCGTCCAACTCCAGAATTAGTTTTGATGGGACAGTATTCGGTACCGGGATGAGTTTTAATTTACCTCTGTTTTGAGCAATTCAGGTTGTCAGCTGTTCAGCAGTCAGCCATCAGCCGTCAGCCGTCAGCCGTCAGCCGTCAGCTGAATTCTTACCTCCAAAGCGCCCCTATTCACAATTTAAATGTGTGACAGCATTAGCTAAGTTGTATATGGTATAATGGTTTATAATAAAAGCGTAGTCGTTATGAGTTTGCTTTAATGTCTAACTCCCCTGTAGAAAATCTTGTCATCATCGGTTCTGGTCCTGCCGGTTACACAGCAGCGATTTATGGGGCACGAGCTAACCTGAAACCCTTAATGTTTGAAGGCTTCCAAGCTGGGGGAATCCCTGGTGGACAGCTGATGACTACTACAGAAGTAGAAAACTTCCCTGGCTTCCCAGAGGGAATCACCGGACCTCAATTAATGGAACGGATGAAGGCTCAAGCAGAACGCTGGGGCACTCAATGCTATACCGAAGATGTGATCTTTGTAGATTTAAGTCAGCGTCCCTTTACTGTCCGCTCTGAAGAACGGGAAGTAAAAACCCATAGTATTGTGATTGCTACCGGAGCAACAGCGAAACGGTTGCATTTACCCAGCGAAGCTCAGTACTGGAGTAATGGTATCTCAGCTTGTGCCATCTGTGATGGTGCATCTCCCATTTTCAGTGGTCAGGAAGTGGCGGTAGTCGGGGGTGGTGACTCAGCGGCAGAGGAAGCTGTATATTTGACCAAGTATGGTTCCCATGTTCATCTGCTAGTACGTCGGAATGAAATGCGAGCTAGCAAAACCATGCAAGACCGGGTGTTGAATAATCCCAAAATTACCATTCACTGGAATACTCAGCCAGTTGATGTGTTTGGAGACAATGGTTCGATGACTGGCGTAAGAGTCCAGGATACTCAAACTGGTGAGGAAAAGGATATTTCAGTTCGGGGGATGTTTTACGCTATTGGTCACACTCCTAACACGTCCTTGTTTAGAGGACAACTGGAGTTAGATCAGGTGGGTTACATTGTCACTAAATCAGGCTCGGTGGAAACTAGTGTAGAGGGAGTCTATGGGGTTGGTGATGTCCAAGACCATGAGTTCCGTCAAGCTATCACTGCGGCTGGAACAGGTTGTATGGGGGCTATGTTAGCAGAACGCTGGCTATCTGCCAATAACTTAATTCATGAGTATCATCAACAACCGGCATCAGAACAGCCAACGGCTGAAAAACCTGAAGAAACGGAAGAAAAAGTAGTAGCTGAGACGGCGGAAACCTTTGATATCAAGGAAACACGCCATCTGGGGGGCTATGCCTTGCGTAAACTTTTCCATGAAAGCGATCGCATAATCATGGTCAAGTATATTTCCCCCAGTTGTGGTCCTTGTAAGGTTCTCAAGCCCATGCTGGATAAAGTAGTAGATGAGTATAATGGCAAAATTCACTTTGTCGAAATCGATATTGACCAAGACAAAGAAATAGCTGAAAATGCTCAAGTGGTGGGAACACCTACGGTACAGTTATTTAAGGACAAAGAGTTCCTAGCGGAATTTAAAGGAGTTAAGCAAAAGAGTGAGTATCGTGAAGCCATTGAACGGTATTTACCTACTACTGTTTAAGGGATTTTGCCCTTGGGGTGGTGCGGGAGTAGGGAGTAGGGAGTAGGGAGTAGGGAGTAGGGAATAGGGAATAGGGAATAGGGAATAGGGAGTAGGGGGAAGAAGCTTCAATAGAACTGATCAATACGGCGGTTTGCAGAACTATCAGCTACACAGGATTGTTTTCCTGCTCCCTGCTCCCTGCTCCCTGCTCCCTAAAAAGCCAGAACGAAAGTACCTAACAGCAATTGCAAAGCGCTGTATCAAAAATGCTAGGACTATCAAGGATGAAGGATGACCTCAACCAAACAATCATTCCCCAGCTTTTTGCCTTTTACTAGAGGGCCTAGTCTATCCATGAAACTAATGGTAGCGGGACTAGTGATTACTGGGTGCTTTGTCGTAGTAGCCCTTTTCGCTCCTACCTTTCAAGCTTGGGGATGGCTACAAGACCCTACCCAGTCCCTCAGTAATCCCATTCATGAACCACCGAGCTGGAATCACTGGTTTGGTACCTCTCGCCAGGGTTATGATGTCTTCTCTCGCACCTGGTTTGGCTCTCAAGCTGCTCTAAAAGTAGTCGTTCTCGCCACCACCCTTAGCCTGATTATTGGTGTCCCTTTGGGTTTAATCAGTGGTTATCTCGGTGGCAAACTCGATCGGGTCTTACTGTTTTTAATGGATACGATCTATACCTTGCCAGGACTGCTGCTATCGGTGACTCTGGCCTTTGTAGTCGGTAGAGGAGTTTTCAATGCTGCGATCGCATTAAGTATTTCCTATGTCCCCCAATACTATCGGGTAGTCCGGAATCACACCACTAGCGTCAAAACTGAATTGTTCATCGAAGCCGCTCAAGCTCTGGGGGCTTCCCCTGGTAGGATATTATCGCGCTACCTATTTCTCAATGTGATTCAAAGTGTACCAGTTCTATTTACCCTCAACGCCGCTGATGCGATTTTAATCTTGGGAGGACTGGGATTTTTAGGATTAGGATTGCCAGAACAAACCCCAGAGTGGGGTCATGACTTACGTCAAGCCCTCGATGCCTTACCCACTGGGATTTGGTGGACAGCGCTCTTCCCTGGTTTAGCCATGACACTGATGGTAGTAGGATTGTCCTTAGTAGGAGAAGGATTAAGCGAGTTGATTAATCCCCGATTTCGTCAGAAGCATTGAAATTCCCTAAAACCCTCTTGCCTTTTGCCTTTTGCCTATTGCCTTTTGCCTTAAAATGACTCACAACGAATCACTAAGGACTAATGACCCAAGCCATAGGCATTGATTTAGGTGGCACTGCGATTAAGTTGGGACGCTTCCGTGAAGATGGAACCGAACTGGAGTCTCTAACAGTAGATACACCCCAGCCCGCAACACCAACAGCGGTGATCGAAGCAATAGTAGAAGCAATCTCTCGTCTCGATACCAGGGAAGAAGTAATTGGTATAGGGGTTGGATGTCCTGGCCCTGCTGATGTTGCTGGTAGAATTGCTAAGGTTGCGATTAACCTAACGGATTGGCACGATGTTCCCCTAGCCGATCAGTTAGAAGCCAAAGTCGGTTATCCCACAGTTGTTGCTAATGATGCTAACTGTGCTGGTTTAGGAGAAGCTTGGTTAGGGGCTGGTCGTCGGTTTCGGAACTTGATTCTACTCACCCTAGGCACAGGGGTAGGAGGGGCAATCATTTTCGATGGTCAACTCTTCACAGGTCATCTCGGGTCTGCTGGGGAGTTGGGATTAATTAATCTATATCCCGATGGTCCCGAGGGTAATAGCGGTAATCGCGGTTCTCTAGAGCAATACCTTTCCATTAGGGCAATCCGAAGCAACAGTGGCAAAGAACCAGCAGAACTTGGTAAATTAGCCCAACAAGGAAACCAGGAAGCTTTAGAATTTTGGGCAGATTACGGACGCTTATTAGGGATTGGGCTAACTAGTCTTATTTATCCACTGACACCGGAAGCGATTATTATTGGTGGTGGCATCAGTGCTAGTGCCGAATTTTTCTTGCCAACAACTCTAGCAGAAATAGAGCAACGAGTTTTGCCTTCCTCCCGTACTGGTTTAGAGTTAGTTAAAGCAGAATTAGGTAATCGAGCGGGTATGGTGGGAGCAGCACGATTGGCTTGGCAAAAACATGTGGAATGAAGAATGAAGAATGAAGAATGAAGAATTAAGAATTAAGAATGAAGAATTAAGAATTAAGAATTAAGAATTGAGAATTAAGAATTTAGGTTGAAGGTTGTTTTGTGGAAAGGATAAATTAGTGCGTAGGGTGTGTTAGGGGCGGGCTTGCCCTAATTTTACACTTCGAGCGCCAGTATTAGAATAGGCCGCCCCGTAACGCACCACCAAGTATAATTTAGAATTTAGAATTTAGAATTTAGAATGTAGGGTGCGTTAGGGGCGGGCTCGCCCTAATTTTCTCAGTAGCAAGTTTTGGGATAGGCCGCCCCGTAACGCACCACCAGGTCTGCCCATACCCCATTGATTGGAAAAAACCATGATTGCTAATCCACAGCGTTACCGGATGAATCCCCAAGAATACCTGGAGTGGGAACCGACTCAGGAGATTCGTTATGAGTATAGTGATGGGGAAGTCTTCGCCATGACCGGAGGCTCGAAACCCCACAACCGGATTGCTTTAAATTTGGCCAGTGATCTAAATACTCACCTACAAGACAGTAGCTGTGAGGTCTATATCGCAGATGTGAAGGTAAAAATCTCTTCAGTTCGTTCCTACCACTATCCAGATGTAGTAGTAACTTGTGATTCTAGAGATCAAGAGTCTAACCAGTTTATTCAGTACCCCTGTCTGATTGTAGAAGTGCTCTCACCCTCTACAGAAGCATACGACCGGGGGAGTAAGTTTGCTAAATACCGTAAGCTAAAAACTTTGCAGGAGTATGTTCTAATCCAGTCAGAGACAATAGGAGTAGAGTGTTTTAGGCGTAATCAGCAAGGGTTTTGGGTCCTTTATCCCTATGATAAAGGTGATACCTTTACCCTCGAAAGTGTCAACTTTTATGTAAGTTTAGAAGCACTGTATCGGGGAGTTAGATTTGATTCTACAGCAGAATTAAGAATTAAGAATGAATAATTAAGAATTAAGAATTAAGAATTAAGAATTAAGAATTGACAATTAATTTATTGCGTAGGGTGCGTTAGGGGCGGGCTTGCCCTCATGTTCAACCTTGTAGCCAGTTTTGGGACAGGCCGCCCCGTAACGCACCACCAAGTAGAATTAAGAATGAAGAATTAAGAATGAAGAATTGATAATTAATTGTTAGTTTTAGTGTTTTTAATAATTGCATAAATAATAGAAATTAATTCATTAGATTCATTGAGTAAAGACAGCAATCTTGGTTCTAGGTTTTTCTCGGTAGCGATTAAGATTTTTAACCAATAATTGGTCTCTCTAGCTTCCTTGAGTGAAATACTCATTTTATGAATAAAGTCTCGTTTACTTTCTGCATTTTGTGCTTCCTCAACATTGGCTCCAATACTTGTTCCACAGCGGATTAATTGTTTGCTTAAATCATATCCAGTCCCACCATTTTGTCTCAGAAATTTACAGAGATTCACTATTCTGACGCTAAAGTTTAGCGTTCTTTCTTGTATATCTTTTTTTGTCATTCTTGAGGAGCAGATGTAATTGAAGAATTTACTTTTAGTTTACTTTATAAATAAATGTATAAATATAAAAATGAATAATTTAGAATGAAGAATGAAGAATGAAGAATGAAGAATGAAGAATGAAGAATGAAGAATGAAGAATGAAGAATGAAGAATGAAGAATGAAGAATTTAGTTTTGTAGGGTGGGCAAGGGGAAATAAATTGGTTGGATCCCTTGGGTTGACCAATCCCCTTGCCCACCAGAATTAACTGTGGCTAGCTTGGCTTTTTGGTGGGCAAAACTCCTAGAGTTTTCCCTACAGCTGATCTGTGCTAACATTTTGCCCACCCTACAGGATCTAAATTCTCAATTCTCAATTCTCAATTCTCAATTCTAAATTCTCAATTCTCAATTCTTAATTCTCAATTCTCAATTCTCAATTCTTAATTCTTAATTCTCAATTTTCCTTGACAAATTAAAATACAATCATTATGATTATAGTATAAACTTCAAAAACAATTTCTCGACTATGACTCAAAACTCTCAGCCCAATTCAAACAATAATTCAAACGGATTCATTGTTCCGTATATTTTGAAAGGGTCTCGCCAGCAAATCACCCATACCGCCTATATCCTGAATGCCCTCGGCTACATCCAAATTTCCGAATGGGGTCCTCTTCAGCCCACTGGAACTCCAGACGAATATATTACGATGATCACCAGATATTGGATTTGGCGTTAACACCTTAAATTTCTGGGGGGGTTTCCCCCCCTTGCCAAAGGCTAATCACATCCGATCAGGATTGGATAGCTGATAAAATTGAGTGCATAGTCGAAAAATCCTAGCCGTGGAAAGTATTTCTGCGGCTACTTTTTTTTGGTTAGCAGGTTGAAGGTTAGTCATAATTTAGAATTTAGAATGAAGAATTAAGAATTAAGAATTTATTTTTGTAGGGTGGGCAAGGGGAAATAAATTGGTTGGAGCGCTTGGGTTGACCAATCACCTTGCCCACCCTACAGGATCTGGCTTTTTGGTGGGCAAAATTCCTAGAGTTTTCCCTACAGCTGATCTGTGCTCACCTTTTGCCCACCCTACAGGATATCAATTCTAAATTCTCCATTATCCATTCTAAATTCTTCATTCTTAATTCTTAATTCTTCATTCTTCATTCTAAATTCTTCATTCTTCATTCTTCATTCTAAATTCCTTGGGAAACAAAACCAGCCCAAAAGAAAGGATGAGCAAAAGGAAAATCATCCTTACTCAAAGACTCCAAACGCTTTCCTTGTATCTCGAATTTATCCACAATTGTGACCCACTTATCCAACTCTTCCTGATCTCCCTGATCCTTAGCATTCTGTTTAGCAGTATTGGCTTCCTTTAACTTTTGTTCCAAATGTTCCGTTAACTGAGCCTGATAGTTATCAGCAAACTCCTTTCCCGTTAAATTGCGCAATTTAATTTGCCCTTGCTGTAGTGCTTGGCAAGGGCTCATCCCTGACCGGCGGCCATCGTAGTAAAAAATTGCTAATAAAGCACTGGCCAAATCATCTACGGACCACTGGGTACTAACCACACTCCTGGCTCCAGCACAGAGAAAACCCGTAGCTAGACTAAGCAAGTCATCAGTAACTTTGGTAACAGTGAAATTAACCTCGCAGGCAGAGGCAAAAACTTCGGAAAGATTGGGCATCCGCCAAGCAGGAGTTAAGAGTTGACCCAGGGTCAGGGAACCATCTCCTAACCGTAACTGAGATTCCAAGGGCTCCATGGGGTTAGATTGGGCATGATGGCTGGAGTGGAGGATATGCACTTGCTGGGCTAAGGTTTGGTATGATTTGACCGTGGCATTCCGTCCTTGTAAGCGCTGCTCACCAGGAACCTGATACATTTCCGCCAGGGTTTTGCATTCAAAACTGGCAAAGGGCAGATCTTCCGTCGCATCTTCGACTATACCCATTTCCTGACCTGGGATTGCTGGGCGTTGGTGGCAATAGTGGAGGATTTGGCAACTGGGAACCAAGCGAATACGAAAGCGATCGCATAAATAAGTAGTGTTGGTAACAGGTTTAGTGGCAGAGGGTTTGGAGGATTTGCTGGAGAAGACCATACCACGAGTTTGGGAAACAGAAATCTTGTCTTGCTCTGGTGCTAATAAACCCTCTTGCTCCCCTCGTTTTAAGGGCAACGCAGCAAAAGGAATCTGATGCAAAAGTATATGAGGGACAATAATCAACTCCTCAATCCCAGTCAGATAGTGTTCCACCAGCTTTTCCAACTGCAAGCGCTCAGCAAGTTCCTCAAGAAAATCCCCCATCTTCTGTTTCCATTCACTTTGTGCCTCATCATAGGGAATAAACCAGTTTTTTCCAATCCAAATCTGTAGTACTTTTCCTCCCTGGCCTACACAAGTAAAAACTTGAGGACTGCGATCCTTAAGTAGGATAAAAATATGGGTATCCTCATCCGTTGTATAGAAACTAAGCAGAGCAGTCGTTGGTTCCTCGATTAACTGCTGTATTTGCTCCCAATCGAGATGCTCCACTTGAACTTGTCCTGCCAAAACCGGGTCATAGCGGCGCAGTTGTTGCCAAACTTGCTGTTTTTGTGCCTCTAATGCCTGGATTTCTGTCTCGTATTTTAATAAAGCTTCCCTAGTCAAGGATTGATCAGATTGCTTTACTCTCATTCCCAATGACATAATTTTATCAGGAGTTCCTGTCAAAACTGGAACAGCCTTCGATGGACAACCAAAATGGAGGAGATTGATACGCCGTTGCAGTTCCTCGTAGTCTTGCAAATGCTGTTCTAGTTCTGGGACAATTTCTCCCCCTTGGTAGAGTTCATTACTAGCCATCATATCTACCAACCGTTGGGCACGAGAACGTTCAGTATATTCCACTGCTTTCTCGATTTCTCCTAAGTTGAGGTAAGCTTGAATTATTCTGTCATACACGCCAATGGCATCAGCAATAATTTTTTGGCGACGCTCCTCATCAATTGCCCAACTCCGGCTTTGTTCTACAGCTTGGATAGCTAGGGCATAGCCTTCGATAGCTAGTTGCCAATTGTTATTTTCCACAGCAAGGTTACCTAAATTGCGAGCTGTTTGCAGACAATCGAGAGGGAATTTTGCTGGAGTAAAGATTTGTAGAGCATTTCCATAAGCAGTGATGGCTTGTTCTATATTATCTGCTCTCTCCCTTTTGATTCTGTTTTTATAGGCATTGCCGAGATTGTTTTGAGTCATTGCCCAATCTTGGGGAAATGCCGACTTGGTACGGATTTTTAGGGCATTTTCATAATGAGCGATAGCTTGTTCTATATTATCTGCCCTATCTCCTTTGATTCTGTCGAAGTACGCATTACCGAGATTGTTTTGAGTGGTTGCCCAATCTTGGGGAAATGCTAACTTGGTACGGATTTTTAGGGCATTTTCATAATGAGCGATAGCTTGTTCTATATTATCTGTTTTATCTCCATTGATTCTATCACAGTAGGCATTGGCGAGATTGCTTTGAGTCGTTGCCCAATCTTTTAAAAATGCCGAATTAGTACGAATTTTTAGGGCATTTTTATAATGAGCGATAGCTTGTTCTATATTATCTGCTCTCTCCCCTTTGATTCTGTACAAATAGGCAGCGCCGAGATTGTTTTGAGTCATTGCCCAATCTTGGGGAAATGCTAACTTTGTACTGATTTGTAGGGCATTTTTAGAAGCAGCGATAGCTTGTTCTATATTATCTGCCCTATCTCCTTTGATTCTGTACAAATAGGCAGCGCCGAGATTGTTTTGAGTCATTGCCCAATCTTGGGGAAATGCCGACTTGGTATAGATTTGTAGGGCATTTCTATAATGAGCGATGGCTTGTTCAAGATTATCGACTCTCTCCCCTTTGATTCTGTGACAGTAGGCAAGACCGAGATTGTTTTGAGTCCTTGCCCAATTTTCGGGAAATCCCAACTTGGTAAAGATTTGTAGAGCATTTCTATAATGAGCGATAGCTTGTTCTATATTATCTGTTCTCTCCCCTTTGATTCTGTCATAGTAGGCAGTGCCGAGATTGTTTTGAATACTTGCCCAATCTTGAGGGAATGCCTCCAAGGTGGCAACTGTTGCAACGACTTCATAACTAGCAATGGCAATTTCTAAGTTACTGGCTATGTTACCCAGAGTAAAATGTTGAATCAAATTGCCGAACTTGAAAATTTCTCCAGCAAGAGCTTGAGCTTCTTCTGGCCCAAGTTGAGGGAGGATTTCCCCTGCCAACAATTGCAGTATCTGCTCTAAGTTTTCATCTAGCTTGTCGAGATTCTTTTGCAGTAGGGGGTAAACTGACTGAGGGCTATGGTCAGTTGCAATTGCCAGCAGTAAGATGGACATTAGGAAGTTCTTATACTCTTGAATTCGTTGTTCGTCCATAGTATTTTCCTATTCTATTTCCTGTTACCTAATTCTAAGCAGATGCTTCTACTACCTCGAAAGAGCGATAAAATGCTTGCCAATTATTGCTATATTCTCCCAACCTTGTCCACAATTCCTTAAGCCGTTCCGGATTCCAAATGGGAGCTGGTTCCTCTTCATTAGGCGTTAACCAAGGAAAATCTAAAGAATCTTCTAAGACAATAGCCAGAAACTCTTCTTGCCCTACCCTATCAAATTTTATCTCTTCACACATTGCCCCTGACTGAGGCATCAGAATTTTCTTGTCTTTGAGTCGATTAACTGGAGCAAAAGCTTGGGAAGGACAGACTACATAGTTGGTATCTAAACCGCGATTTAATAACAACAGATGCTCTTGGTCACAATCTAGCTCCACATGCATATAGTAGGGAATGCCCAAACCAATTACAGGTGGCTCGTTTTTCTTACCTGGGGGTACAACCAAGCCTCTGGAAGGAGAATCTGGAGTAAAACGAAGCCAATGGGAAGGCGATGCCGCTGTTTGAATTAGGTTTTGCCAAAGCCCATCCATTTGCCAGTAAGGAAATTTCTGCTCCCATAACCACCCATAAGCAATTCGCCAGGGAGATTGTTTGTCATCCGCTGGTCTTCCTCGTTTATGCTCCCAATTTACCCCATGTTTCGCCATTTCCTCCCCAAACTGATTTTTCAGCTTTTTCAGTACTTCGGCCAGGGTACCATTAATGCTCTTTTTGTCAAACGCTTTGAGTTCTTTTTTGATTTTACGAGCAATCTCCACATTCTCTTCTTGCCAGTTTTCAGGACTAAAACGCAGTTGAAAGCATAGTTTTTGGGGTTCAGAGCTTTTCGATATCGGGAAAATATGGTCAGCTATTTCTGCCAGGAACTGTTGTTGTTGAGATTGTTGGTTGGTCATGGTATTTATCATAAGAAAGGGAGTAGGGAGTAGGGAGTAGGGAGTAGGGAGTAGGGAGTAGGGAGTAGGGAGTAGGGAGTAGGGAGTAGGGAGTAGGTAAAAGGCAAAAGGCAAAAGGCAAGAGGCAAGAGGCAAGAGGCAAGAGGTAGAACAGGCTTCCAGCCTGTGATACTTAACTCCCATAAGCTTCTAGCCTCAGCTTTGTGGCACAGGCTTCCAGCCTGTGACCGACTGAATGCTTACATTTCTGCTTACCTAAATTCTGCCATGTAGATTGGAAATTGTGTTAGCTTATAACAAATTTTTATTTGTTTTTATTTTAGGGTATTTTAGTTTATTAATTCCTATTTAAGCTGATTAAACTGCCTGGCTTTATTTAGGCATATTTTCCAGTCAATACCGTCCAAAATTTTTATATCAAACTCCTATACACCTATTTTTTTACTCCATAAGCTAGAAGTCATAAGCATTTACATTGACAATGATCGCTATGACCAAGAAGACTAATCGCAACCGAAAAGTTTGGCTATTAATAGAGTTCGTTGTGGAGTTACTAGCTTTGTTCCTTGATGCAAACCTAATCATAGTCTTGAATCTTTGCTTGTTGATTTGGCGTTGGCTAAAGGAAGAAGAAGAGGAGGAGTAGGGTCGATATCATAGTTGTAAAAAAGAAAGTAAGTGTGGCAAGGGTGGGGAGATGGGGAGTGTAAGCTCAACAGGATTTTTTCCCTATTCCCTCTTCCCTCTTACCTGCTCCCTGCTCCCTGCTCCCTGCTCCCTAAAACCTAGAAATTTGTACCTAACTGAATTGCAAATTGCTGTATCATAGTTGTAGTCTACTACTTTTTTGAGTAAACGCACCCTCAGCCCCATCTCAGCCATGAAATTCATCAGCCCCAAAACCGACTTTGCCTTTAAAAAAATCTTTGCCTCCCAGGAAAGTAAGCCGATTCTGATTAGCTTCCTCAATGCTCTTGTCTATCACAATCAACCTCTCATCCAAGATTTAGAAATTATTGATCCTTATCAGTCTTCTCCTCTGCCAATCCTCAAAGACTCTTTCCTCGATGTGAAAGCTAAGCTGAGGGATGGTTCTCTAGTGATTATTGAAATGCAGGTTTTGCAGGTAGAGTCTTTTGCTCGTCGAGTTTTGTATAACGCAGCTAAAGCTTACTCACTACAATTAGGTCAAGGGGAAGGCTACCGTTATCTCAAACCAGTGATTGCTCTGACCATTACCGATTTTATTATGTTTCCTGAGAATAATCAGGTAATTAATCATTTTGAGTTCCGAGAAAAAAGTACCAACATCAGCTACGTAGAAAATTACTTACAATTATTGTTTGTAGAGTTACCGAAATTTGAGAAGCAGTTGGAGGAGTTAGAAGAATTGGATGAGTTGTGGATGTTTTTTTTAAAAAATGCCCCTTCTTTAGATACAGTCCCAGATAAAATGGCACAACTACCAGAGTTTCAACAGGCATTTGGGATTGCTTCTCAGGCGAATTTAACCAGGAAAGAGTTGGAGGAACTAGGAAAACGAGAAATGTTTATTCATGACCAACAAGGGCTGATTCTATTTGCTGAGAAACAAGGGAGAGAAAAAGGAATGAAACAAGGTATGAAACAAGGAAGAGAAGAAGGTATGAAACAAGGTAAAGAAGAAGGGGAGAAAGAAAAAGCCCAAGCAATTGCACGCCAACTTCTGCCTCTTTTGGATGATGAAACCATTAGCCAAACTACTGGCATACCTGTAGAGGAAATTAGGAAGCTTCGCTGAACAAGTCAAAAAGCAATAGACTAATAAAGAATGAAGAATAAAGAATGAAGAATGAAGAATGAAGAATGAAGAATGAAGAATGAAGAATTTAGAATGAAGAATGAATTTTTAGTTGGGTAGGGTGCGTTAGGGACGGACTCACCCTGGTTTTATCAGTAGCCAGTATTGGGACAGTCCGTCCCGTAACGCACCACAGTTTTGTAGGGTGGGCAAGGGGAGATAAATTGGTTGGAGCGCTTGGGTTGACCAATCACCTTGCCCACCAGGATTAACTGTGGCTAGCTAGCTTGGCTTTTGGCGTTGCTGAATCAAGTAATGAATAGCAGTAGAGTGGGCATCCTGCCCGCTCGACTAGATATTGATAACGGGCAAGATGCCCATTCCACCCACCGGGTAAACTGTTCTCTGTTGCCTCTTGCCTCTTGCCTCTTGCCTCTTGTTTGTTCCCGATTCCCGATTCCCGATTCCCGATTCCCGATTGAAAACTCCTGTAATTAAGTAATTTCTCGGAATAAATTGAGGATTATTATAGCTTTCGTAAATCTTAATTTCTGATCAACATAGATTAAAAAAATATAAATTATTATGTTAGGTTTTAATCAAAGTAACTTCATAATTCCAATTTCAACGGGCATGGTAGTAACCCAGGATTTGCCAAAAGAACTTGAAACTATTGAAATTGAGAATAAATACGAAGATTGCCTGTTCATGAAATTAGAGGGGACTATCGTTCAGCCAGATAAAATTGACCTATTCTTAACTATAAACTTTCATGATCAATTTTTAGAACTACCCGGTGGTAGCATCAAACTTGGGCTAACCGGTGGAGAGCTAAGGCTGAACTTAACCAATGGCAAACTTCCCTATTCTCACCGTGGTTTTAATGATGATTTTAAGGTTTCCATAGAGAAAAAGCGACGGTCAAAGCAAGCTATTCAAATTCACCATGACAAGAAGATGTCCATGGGTTTAGACCCTACTTCCAATCAAGTTAAATTCAACCTTGGCACAGAATTAAATCTCAGTAAAAATATCAATCACGAAAAAACTGATGAATTCACCATCATGGATTACCAGATCACATCCAAAGGTGGAGAAACTAGTCCAGCCTGGGTTTTTGCTACCAAAAGTGGTGAGCCATTATTAACTGGAACCCTGAGCAGTATATGGTTAGGCAGCATTACCAAACTAGACATCAATCAACCCTGTTATATCGAAGCTATTTTCACAGTTTTGCCGAAAAATGTCCATCTTTATGAAGCGGAGGGAATATGGTTTCAAGAAATTAGTCGAGAAGAACGGGCAGTCCTAGATCGAAAGATTGTCTTATTTTTACTCAAGCGCCAATTAAAACCTTATGTAAGTCGGTTGGTATTGCAGGATGTTTAATCAAGAATTAAGCCAGGAAATTATCAAGACACTCCAAGGTTTTCGAGCAGCCAAGACCAAGAATTTCTTGAAATTAGCAGAAGTTGCTGGTTTAGATATTACTAGTGACTTTGCAGGTGCTAACCTTAGGGGTGTTAATCTCAGTAGTCTTAATCTCAGCCATGCTGACTTAAGTGATACTGATTTAAGAGATGCCAAACTCAGTGGGGCTGACTTGAGTGGGGCTGACTTGAGTGGGGCTGACTTGAGTGGGGCTAGCTTGATTTCAGCAAACTTAAGCGATGCTAATCTCAGTAATGCCCAAGTCACAGGAACTCGGTTTGGCAAAAATCCCGGTCTGGTTGAACAGACCAAGGATAACCTGATCAAGCGAGGAGGGATATGGGAACCTAGTATCACAGAAGTGCTTCTGGCTTGGAATGAATTGAATGACAGTGACCGAGATTGGATGATTGGCACAGGGGAGAGTAAAGAAATTCCAGCTGGTCATGTCTTGATTCATGAAGGAGAATCGATCAATGCACTCTACATTGTCCTCGATGGCATCTTAACCGTTTCCGTCGAAGCTTGGAAAAGTCGGGAAATTGCTAGATTATCCAACGGTGAAGTAGTCGGAGAAATGTCTTTTGTGAAAGATCATCCCCCTTCAGCTACAGTTAAAGCTTTAGAAGACTCCATTGTCTGGTCAATTGATCGAGCTAAATTAACCCATAAACTAGAGCAAGACCCCCGTTTTGCAGCTCGTTTTTATCGCTTGCTTGCTGCTGCTATTGCTGATCGCATACACCTGACCACAATTAGCTTACTTTACTTCGAGAAAGAGTATCAGATAGAAGACCCAATGGCAACTCACCTTAGTATTGATGAACTAACAACCTCCAGTCACTATCGGTTCATGGCAACACCGATTCATAAGGACTCGATCAAAACCTATGAAAAAGTTATTTTAGACAAAACTAAGGCAGCGTTACTGATTAATGGGGTGATTGAATCTTAAGCTATCAGCTATCAGCTATCAGCTATCAGCTATCAGTTTTCAGCTATCAGCTATCAGCTATCAGCTATCAGCTATCAGCTATCAGCTATCAGTTTATGCGCTACGCGCACGCTACTTGAGGTGCTATCAGCTTATGCGCTACGCGCACGCTACGCGAACAGCTTTCAGGCAAAGGCTGACGGCTGACCACTGACCGCTGACTGCTGACTGCTGATAGCTGACAATTAATCGTTTTTTTTAATCACTTTAAACTCATCTAGCAATTGCACCCAAGTGATAGCATCTCTCTTATCAGAAACCCACCCGATCAGATTGATATCTCCTGTTTCCCAAGCAAATTTCCACCAAGCATCTAACTGTTCTTCTGTAACATCTAATCCTATTATTTCATTTTTAAAAGTATCACTGGTAGGCTGACTGGAGTGATGCCCCTGGATAAACTGTTGCCAGTCAGCTACGGTAAACTTAAAATTGTAATCCTGTGCTACCTTAACTACCTCTTCTGGATTTCTGGTAGCTATTAGCTGCTGTTTTAAATCTTCTTGTTGAGAAACAGCATGGAAAAATTGAGCAACATTTTCTGTATAAATTATAGACATTAGGTATAAAAAATGCGTCACTTAGGGACGCCAATTAATCGACTTTACATCTATTATTATAAATAATTAGTCAGCTGTCAGCCGTCAGCCGTCAGCCGTCAGTGGTCAGCCGTCAGTGGTCAGTGGTCAGTGGTCAGTGGTCAGTGGTCAGCCGTCAGTGGTCAGTGGTCAGTGGTCAGCCGTCAGCCGTCAGCCGTTGGCCTTGGCCTTTGGGCCACGCTACGCGAATGGCTGAAAACTGATAGCTGAAAACTGATAGCTGATAGCTGAAAACTAATAGCTGAAAACTAATAGCTGATACGCGACACGCTGATAGCTGAAAACTGATAGCTGATAACTGATAGCTGATAGCTGATAACTGAATGCTTACTATTTTATTTCCAAGAAGATAAAGGTGGTGTCTCTAACAACGCAGTACTGAGACTATCGTGAATCTTGGCATTAGTTGCCAGAATCCGCCCAGAATTAATATCAATAGGACTGCCATCATAAGCGGTAACTTTACCACCAGCTTCTTCTAGGATAACGATACCAGCGGCTACATCCCAAGGAGAAAGCCCTCGTTCCCAATAGCCATCCAATCGTCCAGTAGCAACATCACACAAATCGATGGATGCAGAACCACTACGGCGAACTCCTTGAGTCAGATGAGTCAGGTAACAGAACTCGGCATAGTTGTTATCGGAAGTCTGCCGCCGGTCATAGGCAAATCCAGTCACTAACAAGCTCTTACCCAGGTCAGAGACTTGGGAAACCTGGATTGGCTGACCATTGCAGGTTGCCCCCAAGCCCACAGCTGCACACAATAACTCATCCCGAAAGGGGTTATATACTGCTCCCACCTGAGGCTTGCCGTCAATCAACAACCCCACAGAGGTAGCAGCAATGGGGTATTGATGGGCATAATTAGTAGTACCATCGAGGGGGTCAATCGCCCATAGGTATTTACTTTGATTGTCTCCCAGTTGACCCGATTCTTCTGCCAGAATCGAATGGTCTGGCACATCGTTTTTGAGTATATCTAAGACTACTGCTTCTGCTTCTTTATCAGCTGCAGTGACTAAATCTCCAGGACGTCCTTTCTCTTCTACAGTTTTGAGATTGCCCCAGTAAGTTTTCAAAACATCACCAGCAGCAGTGGCAGCTTTAGCGGCAATATCAAGGAAAGTTTGTAGTTGTTCGGAGGTATGTTCTGTCATTGAGCAGATAACCTGTAGTTTATCAATTGAGTCGGTAAGCAGTCAGCGGTCAGCGGTTAGCGGTCAGCGGTCAGCGGTCAGCGGTCAGCGGTCAGCGGTCAGCGGTCAGCTTATTTTATTCAAAAGTACCTCAGCGTGGCACAGGCTTTGGCCTTTGGCCACGCTGTGCGAACGACGCTGGGACTTGACCCATAAGCACCTCAAGTAGCTTGGCCACAGGCCGAAAGCTGATAGCTGATAACTGATAGCTGATAGCTGATAACTGATAACTGATGGCTGATTGCTGATAACTGATGGCTGATTGCTGATGACTAATAACTAATGACCCTAAGGATTTTGACGGCGAAATTCTGCTGGTGTCAAGCGCAAAGGCTGATCTGGGTTCCAAATCCCATAGCCCATAATTCTGGCGTATTCTTGAGCACGGGCTATCTTATCATCATATTTATTATTGGGGGCTAGGGGTGACGCTAAGGCACAGCCCTTAGCTACCAACTGCTCATTGACCAACACACCATCTAGCCATACATAGGCTAACCAGCGACTATAGCGGTCTTTTTCCTCAACATCAAGCTCTAACATAACCGATTTTTGATCACCAGTTTCACTAATTTCACTGAGGATCTTCTGTAAGCAGGTTTTTGCCTGATCTCCCCAAGGCTTTTGTTTCCAGCTTGGTGCGTCTATACCAATCATCCGGATTCGTGCCATTAATGGTGGATCTTGATTGGAGATCAACACATCCACCGTGTGTCCACTGATCACCTGTTGCACTTGAGCTTCAACCTGGTTGGGGACATTTGTCAATTGGCAACCCCCGAGCAAGAGCAGAAAGCAACTAAGCAGGCTACCGGCTCTACTGCACCTCTGCTCCGCTATTGTCCTAATCCTCATCCAGTGGCAGCCCAAACCGAACCTTTCCTTTAGCAAAATATCGACCAAACTGAAGTTCATAGACTTCATCTTCATCCTGAGTCTCTACCTCTAGGTCTGACCGGGGATAACTCACACATAATAGAGCATAGCCTTGGTCCCGCAATTGTGGAGATAGTCCCATGGCTTCCGGTTGGTAGACTTTTCCAGCCAACACTCGCACTGCGCAAGTGGTACAGGCTCCATTGCGGCAGGCAAAGGGTAACTCCACACCCTGCTTTTCTGCGGAATGCAAGATATAGCGGTCTGTTGGCACGTTTACCTTGTGCTTAGCACCAGTTTGGCGATTATGAATCTGAATGGTGTACGATTGAGTCATTGACTTCCTATATAATTTTCTGTACAATAAGAAATCGGGCGATGAATTGAAAAAATTCAAAGCTCCAACTGAATACTTTACCTGGAGAGGTGGCCGAGTGGTTGAAGGCGCAGCACTGGAAATGCTGTTTAGGGGCAACTTTAACGAGGGTTCGAATCCCTCCCTCTCCGTACCCATTCAATAAATACTATCAGCATTCAGCGGTCAGCATTCAGCGGTCAGCGGTCAGTGGTCAGCGGTCAGTGGTCAGCCGTCAGCCTTTGCCTGTTCGTGTAGCGTGGGCGTAGCCCATAAGCTGATAACTGATAGCTGATAGCTGATAACTGATAGCTGATAGCTGATAGCTGATAGCTGATAGCTGATAGCTGACCGAAATACAAACCTGAAAGTCAATTAAGACGGCTATTGCCTATAAAATTATTGAAGATCCCAATTATAGAGCATCTAGCTGTAAGCCTTAAATGAAGCAGTTGATTCAAGGTCTGCATCAATTCCAGACCAAATACTTCGAGACCCACCGAGACCTATTTGAGTTACTGTCTCACGGGCAGCATCCCAGAGTACTATTCATCACCTGTTCAGATTCTCGCATTGACCCGAGTCTGATTACTCAAACTGAGCCTGGTGAAATGTTCATCATCCGCAATGCTGGGAATATCATACCGCCTTATGGAGCAAGTAATGGCGGTGAACCAGCAGCAGTAGAGTATGCTATTTATGCCTTAGGCATTAACGAAATTGTCGTATGCGGTCACTATCGCTGTGGAGCGATGAAAGGTTTACTGAAAATCGACAAGCTAGAAGAGGACATGCCAGCGGTTTACCAATGGCTCAAGCATGCCGAAGCTACTCGCCGGATTATCAAAGAACACTATCAAGACTATGAAGGTGATGAACTCCTGAATGGGGCGGTGGAGGAAAATGTCCTTAACCAGCTACAAAATTTACGTACTTACCCAGTTATTCAATCTCGACTCAGAAGTGAGGAAATTCGGCTTCATGGCTGGGTCTATAAGATAGAAACGGGAGAGGTTCTGGAATATAGTCCACTGCAAAAACAGTTTGTACCACCTCAAACCCAGTTTTCAAGAGGAGCATGGATAACACCTCAGCAGCAAGCAAGAATTTATAAAGGTTCTCCGGAATAAACTCTAAACTAAGTGATAATAAGAAGCGAGAAAAAAAAGTAGATGCAACCCTGCTTAGAGGTGCTATATTCCAATTAGCGTCATTTTTACTCTTAGCCTCTGGTAAACTGTTGTCAGTAGTCGTCAACAGTTTACAGCCAACAGTTAAATCAGCTTCTTAGTTTACAACAACCTATTTGCAACCCTATGTGTAGATGCCCTGATAGTTGATTCCCGTTGGAGTAGTTATCGTCCTACCGTCTTCTTAACGTTAGTCAACACAATACCCGAAACTAGCTCGTCTATAAAACAGCCTCTATAGTGCCGAGATTTCGGTTTAGATATTACTATAGTAGAAGCTCTTTCAAGATTAAGATAACCGTACAATTGCGGAATTATTTGAATATCCCAATTGGAGACATTGGGCAATTTTACGGTTCTTTTGGTCATGGGTAATGGGTTAAGGGGAGTAGGGAGCAGGGAGTAGGGAGTAGGGAGTAGGGAGTCGGGAGTCGGGAGTCGGGAGTCGGGAGTCGGGAACAGCGGATCTGGGAACAGGGAAAAGATAATAGGGAAGATACAAGAGGGAAAAAATCCTGTGTACCTAATTAGGGTATAAACCGCTATAGTCGCGACGGGTCAATTGAAAAGCGGAGGAAGAATAGCCAATGGAAGAATTAATCACTCTAAAGGAATTACTGTACGAAGGCAAAATCCCTGAAGCCCTGGAACTGATTGAAGAATTGGAGGAGATCAGCAAATCGGATAAACTGAATAAACTATTTAGCTACGGAATTATTCTGCTGTTACAGCTAATCAAAAAAGCGGCTGAGAAACGGACGACTAAATCTTGGGAAGTATCAATCCGTAATGCTGTTAAACAAATTCAACGAACTAATAAGCGCCACAAGGCTAAAGGAACTTATCTAACCGAAGCGGAATTATTAGAAACTTTAGAAGATGCCTATCAATCCGCACTAGACCGCGCTTCATTAGAAGCATTTGAAGGAACTTATGAAGCTGAATAAATTGCTAAAATGGTGGAGCGCGAGGAAATTATAAAAACAGCAATGGATTTGATTTTGTAGGGCTATCAGCTATCAGCCGTCAGCAATCAGCTATTAGCTATAGCGCTAGGCAAGAGGCAAGAGGCAAGAGGCAAGAGGCAAGAGGAACCCACCCCTAACCCCTCCCAGGAGGGGAAGGCAATAGGCAATAGGCAAGAGGCAAGAGGCAAGAGGAACCCACCCCTAACCCCTCCCAGGAGGGGAAGGCAATAGGCAATAGGCAAGAGGAACCCACCCCTAACCCCTCCCAGGAGGGGAAGGCAATAGGCAATAGGCAATAGGCAATAGCTTACTAGAACAGCTTTTGCTACTTGTATCAATGTCCTAACTTTAATGCGTAGTGCTATATCAGTTATTAGCAATCCATGTAGGAATTGTTATAATTCTTGATGCCCTATTCCCTACTCCCTACTCCCTACTCCCTACTCCCTACTCCCTTTGCTACAAATATTAGCATTGATCACATCGATAAACTTAACTGAGAGCCAAGGGATGTCTTAGATACTTCAATCCTGGTCTGAAAGGCTTCTTTAAACTGAGGCATATGAGTCACGGTTAGAATACAAGCAAAATCGGATGCGATCGCATTAATTGCTGCAATCAGTCGCTCACACCCCTCGGCATCTTGGGTGCCAAACCCCTCATCCACAATCAACATTTGTAAGGATGTGCCTGAGCGTTGGGCCAACAGTTGTGCTAATGCCAGACGAATGGCAAAATTAATCCGAAATGCTTCACCACCGGAATAGGTTTCATAAGGTCTAGTACCAGTGGCATCAGCAATTAAAATATCTAAGGTATCAATCAGTTTGGTTTTTTTCTTAGAAGACCGACTCCCTGCCTTTTGGGTAACAATTTGGATGTGTAACTGATTCCCAGTCAGTCTAGCCAAAATTTGATTGCTTTGGGCTTCTAGTTGAGGCAAAATATTCTCTATCATTAGAGCCTGGATGCCATTTTTGCCAAATGCGATCGCTAATTCCTGATGCACCCGATATTGCCGCTGGAGTTGTTGCAGCTTTTCGAGTTGCTGTTGATACTGACTTTGTAGGGATTCCAGTTGCTGCAACCGTTGTTGGAGACGCCCCTGCTGGGATAGTTGTTTATCCATTTCCCGTCGGCGCTGCTTCATCCCCTGTTCTAAGGCTTGGATGTCCCTAGTGACATCAGGACTTTGTTCCATTTGCTTGACAATGTCCTCAATTTGTGTATTAACCTCCTTGAGATTAGAGCGTCTGCTCTGGAGGCTTTGAGTTAGGCTTGCCAAGCGTTGACCGACTTGGGGCTGTTGCTCTTGGGCAGTTTGTAATTCCTGATAAGGCAGTTGCCAAGATTGGGCTTGACGCAACGAGGCTCTAACCTGATTATGAGCATCCAAGTTATAGCCAATCTCAGCAATGTATCGATCCAGCTGATCCAATTGCTGCTTCAACGGGGAATTCGTTTGTAACTGATGCACCGAGGCTTGAAGAGTATCCAGCTTTCCTTGCAGCTGTGGTTTCTGGGCATCAATTTTTTCCTGACGCCGCCGTGCTTCTTCTAGCTTAGCCGAGTGGATTTCAGCCCAGCGCCAGCGGTCAACTTCCCCCCGTGCTAGAGCATGGGTTTGTTCATCGTAGTTGAGCTGTTGGACTCGGAGGTCGAGTTGCCTGAGTTCTTCGTGTAATTCTACCCCATAACCAGGAATACTAAGGGATTGTTGCAGTTCTTTCTTTTCCTCAGATACTTCATAGAGTCGGTCGTAAACTTCGTCAGTGGCTTCTAGTTGTGCTGCTAGTTGTCCCCGTTGTTCTAGCAACTCTTCATAAGGAGAGAGTTGTTTGGAAATTTGGGAGTATTCATGGCGCAACACCTGAAGTTCTCGTTCACAAACTGTTAGCTGCTCTCGTACTACCCAGAATTGATCTTGAACATCCTTGTGCTCAGCAGTAGTTTTCTGAATCACCCGGTGAGAATGGGCTGCATCTAGAGGCTGCTCGCATAAGGGACAAACTGCGTTCTGAACTTGCAGCAATTCGATTTTTTGGGTCAGTTCCCCCAATAATTTTTCATAGCGGCGTTGGTTTTCTTGGAGGCGTTCTCGAAAGCCTCGACGTTCTAGTCCTTTGTCCTGTAACCGAGACAGGTAGACCCGCTTTTTCTCTAATTCCCCAAGTTCAGCCTCTAACTGAAGTGCCGCCTGTCTCAGCTGAGGTGTTGTTGCTACTTGCTGGGATAACTGTTTTTCAGAAGAGACTAGTTCTTCTAATTTGGCACTGAGTCTGGCTTGAACCCGGTCAAGTTCGCTTTGGATAGACCCACGGCGTTGCAACAAGGGAGAGACTTCTAGTTGCAGATTATCTAGCTGCTTGAGGCGTTCACGAGATCGGTTAAGTTGTGCGAGGGCTGTAGCCACTTGCCCTGAACGGGAGAGGGTATCTTGAATCTCTTGCTCTTGAGTACCCAAGGCTTCTAGTTGAGCTTGGATATCACGAATTTGCAGATTAAGTTGATTAATTTCTTGATTGAGCTGCTGTTGGAGTTGTTGTCGTTGCTGTTGCGCTTTCTGATAAGTCTGTAATTTGGCGGCAAGACTTTCTTCAAGTTCTTGTAGCTGGAGGTATTCGGCATAACCAGCAGTAATTTGTTGGTCTTGAGAGAGTAGTTCAGAAAGTTGTTGTTGTTGAGCAACAGCAGTAGCAATGTCTTGTTGTATGCGATCGCAATCTTGAGTAAGATTACGATATTGTGTCCTAACAAAGTTCAGCTGTTGTTCCCAGCTATTCCGCTGATGTCCAATGGCTTGTAGTTGTTTGAGTTGTTGGGCGTCTTGGTCTTGGTCTTGTTGCAGCTGGTGTAAGGCAGTTTCCAGGGTAGCTGTTTCCTTTGCGATCGCATCCCGTTCTCCGAGTTGTTCCTTAATACCCTGCAAACTTTGCTCTAGCTGTTCTACTTGACCTTTCAACTGCTTTGACAAATCCTTTGCCTGGTCTGCCAATTTTTCGTACTGGTCTAGTTTGAGCAAATCTGCCAGAATTTGTTTCCGTTCACTGGGACGCCTGACCATAAACTCATCGGCTCGACCTTGACGCAGGTAAGAGGAGTTGATAAAGGTATCGTAATCTAGCTTGAGATTCGCTATTATTAATAATTGAGTTGCTCGTACTCCTTTCTGGGTTAAAGACTTAAAACCATTTGGTGTTTCCACTTGAAACTCTAGGGAACTCCCCTGTTTTCGGTGGCGAGTCCGAATAATTCGATGGGTTTGTTGATTATTTTGAAAAATAAAGTCTACTCGGACTTCCTTCGCCCCAGTATGGATGACATCGTTTTCCGAAGCAACACGGCTTTGTCCCCAAATCGCCCAGGTAATGGCTTCTAGCAGGGACGATTTCCCGGCTCCATTCTGACCACAAATACAGGCAGTGTGAAGACCCCGAAAGTCTAGAGTTGCGTCGCGGTAGCTGAGGAAGTTTTTTAGGGTTATTTGGATAGGAATCATCTAGGCTCCACAAGCCTCACACCGTTAATACTTAATCAAACTCAGTAGAAACACACACTTTGATTAGTGTAACGACGTATATATCACTTTTCTAGGTCTTGAACACTCATTTTTACAAAACTTAATAAATACTCAGTAAGCAAAAATTCTTAGCTAGACCAAAAGCATTCAGCGGTCAGCGGTCAGTGGTCAGTGGTCAGTGGTCAGCGGTCAGTGGTCAGCGGTCAGTGGTCAGCGGTCAGCGGTCAGCGGTCAGCGGTCAGCGGTCAGCCGTCAGCCAGCACCTCAAGTAGTCTGCCCGTAGCCCATAGGCACCTTAAGTAACGTGCGCGTAGGGCATAAGCTGAATACTGATAGCTGAATACTGATAGCTGATAGCTGTTCGCGTAGCGTGCGCGTAGCGCATATGCTTACGCCATTGCGGTTTTGGAACCATGTTCCATAGTGAACTCGATCAGGCGTACTATTAATTTAAGTAGGATGAATCTAATCGGACACCGAAACTAGGGTAAACATTATGTCAAAAGCTACGGTGCAATATACAACCAAGGATTTAAAGGAACTCGGCTTTTTCGTTGAAGTCCCCGGCAGAACCGACAATGCCAAAAACAGAGCCAAAGCCCTCGAAGAGATTCAACGGCGCATGGAAGACTCAGAAGACACTACCGTCAATGAGGATAGCTTTGCCGATGGCTTGAGTGCTGACGATTTGATTTTAGTTGAGCCACTAGCTACCGGTAGTACAGATGGTGAGGAAGCAGAGATTATTCAGTCAGTAAAAGCGATCGCATCTTTAGCAAGTTTAAGGGTCAACTTGGAACAAGCTTACCAACAAGCAGTGGAATTACGGCCAGTGATCGAAGCCTTATTTTCCCCAGACCCCCTGACACCGGAACATATGAAACTGGCAACGGATAGAAATTTTGCCAAAACCTTAACAAAATTTGCTGAAGCTAAAGCCGCTCACGATCAGTATCTGCCCATTGCCAAGGAGGCTTGGGAAATATTAGCTCCCGCTTTGCCTCCATCTCAGCATCAAGCTAATCCTATAGGCTCGGAGGTAGTAGAACATACTGAGAGTAATGGCAAAAAGGGTATGACTGTGAATGAGTCATGAAACCTTAAGGTATCAGCTATCAGCCATTAGCTATCAGCCATTAGCTATCAGCTATCAGTATTCAGCTATCAGTATTCAGCTATCAGTATTCAGATAATGCCCTACGCGCAAGCTACGGGAACAGCTTTTGAATAAAAGAGGTAAGCATTGGTTTAATCTGAGTTAAGTCACAGCGTCGTTCGCACAGCGTGGCCAAAGGCCAAAGCCTGTGCCACAAACTAGAAGCCTGTGCCACAAAGCTGACGGCTGACGGCTGACGGCTGACGGCTGACGGCTGACCACTGACCACTGACGGCTGACCGCTGACCGCTGAATGCTTACCTTCAAAACTCCATCGGTGTCGAATCCCCAGAAAAAATAAAACTTGCCCAATAGTAAGGATGTTGATATTTTTTCCCTTTCTTTCCTTCAAGCCAGTCTCGCTGAATTTGAGATAAGGCTTCCCTGCGTCCTTTTCTGTCTTTTAATCCTTGATAATAAGCTACCATCAAGGGCTACATCTCAATGCATGAAATTAGGCAAAAATTCTAATAAAACTCCCGCGCCCGGGCCCCACACCTCCCACACCTCCCACACTCCTCACACTCCCCTACTTCCCACGTCCAGAATTTTTCCCAAACCTGGCCTCTTGGACGCTACTACCAATGCCCTGAATTACACCACGAACCACTAGACCAATACTTCTACCAAAGACTTGGGTTAAGACATACACCACACCATTACCAATCCAAGTAACAGCCGCTTGCAGACGGGGAGAAAGAGCATCCCGTAGCTCATAGGCTAAAGTCACAGCTAGCTGGAAACCTCCCAGCTTTTCTAATTCTCGACGCCGGGGAGCATAGATACTGGTTTGTTTAATGCCAGTGTCAGTTAGGATAAATAAATCATATCGACTCTCAAAAATTGCTTGTGGCTCACCAAATAGTTGATATTGGCGATATCGCCAGGAGAGATTATTGCGAAATCGAGCAATTTCCCGGGATGACATTAGATTTTTATGATAAAAATTTACCTTAATAATTTCTACATCTGCCAATTGATTTAATAACGGTTGAATCACCCCATTAGCAATTTGGATAATTAAATTGTCCAGGATAAATTCTGACCGTTGAATTGCTTCAGGGGTGTGGGCTGGATAGGAGATATTATCAATTGTTAATGAGCTGTCAAATAGTCGATGAGATAATAAGTCAATAACTAGAGGAATTTTATCAAGAATTGCCTTTTTTACGATGGGATAGTTACCCAGCAAAATAGTGACAACTTCTAGTTGAGTATTCTCCGTGTACAAGGTATAATACTTTCCGAAGAAATCTGTGACTGATGCTTCCCACAGATCTTTCAGAATCAGCTGTTGCTTCTGAGGTAACTGTTCCAGTGTTACTTGAGACAAGCGCAAATCTTCAACCAGCTCTTCAAAGGTTTGGAAGACTAAACCAAGTAACTCTGCTCTTTTCTCTACTTGGAGAATGTCAAGTTCTAGAGGAACACCAGAGAGGTTGGATAAACCGGATTGAAGTTTTACCATTGTCCGGTTCATTGTCCAGTTAACTGTCTGGTCAACTAGTGGTGCCTTAGGGCTAAGCTGGGATTGAGCCATTGGCGCAACAGTCAGTGACCTTTCCTGTTTAGGCATTGGGACTAAGGAATTGTCCCGTGACGGTTCCACCAGAATGATGCTAGCAGGTAATAGCTGATCTGCCAGCCAACGGGCTACCAACAGTTCTCGACGGCGTCCAGTCCAAAACAGCCAATCCCAATTGGAAAGACGAGGATTTTGCAGCTGACTATTGACCTGGGCTAAAGCTGCTTCAAATTGTTTGAATCCTGAGTTACGCCACTGTTGATACCAGGGAGCAAAACCTGTAGCTTGATAAGATACAGTAGGTAAGTTAGACAGTGTCTGCCAATAGGATTGACCTTCAATAATTTGACCAATGGCTTCAACAATGGTAGAGATCGCTACTCCTTTGGGGCAGTACCCATTTACACCCAATGCTTGAGCTGCTGCTAGTACAGTGGGTTGAGATTCCCTGGTCAGTAGTAAGATTGGCAAGTTAGGGTACTCCTGCTTTAATCCCTGACACAGTGGCAATCCTGATAAGGCTATCCCTTCAGTTGAATTAGGGGGATCCAAAGCTAGTTCCAAAATTGCCAAATCCACGGAGTTGGTCGCCTCTAGTGCCGCTAATCTTGATAGGGCTTCTGTACCAGTATCAGCCTCAGCTACAACTAGTAGATCCTCGAAGGCTTGCAAGGCAGTCCTTATACCCAATCGGAAAACTGGGTCATCATCAATCAGAAGGATATGAGTTATGCGATCGCTCATCTGGAGATAGCCTATAGGAAATGGCTTATGGCTAAAGCCTGTAAACCAACTATGAAAAATTAGCCATTTACGCCAGCATAACATTACCTTTTGTGGCTTGGGGGCTGAGGAACCCACCCGCTGGAGCAGGAATCCAGGTTAATTGTTAATTGTTAATTGTTAATTGTTAATCGTTAATTTAAAATTATTAATTCTCAATTAACGATTAACGAAATTTGATAATAACTGTTCAGATTAAATCAGTTTAACGCCCAATTCTTGGTCTTTGCTTAGGCTTGTGCTTGTAGCTGTTCGTATGATTGGGCTAGCTGCTCCTGTAGCTGTTCCTGTGATTGACCTTGTAGCTGCTCCTGTGATTGGTCTAGCTGTTCGTGTGATTGAGCTTGTAGCTGCTCCTGTGATTGGGCTAGCTGTTCCTGTAGCTGTTCCTGTGATTGGGCTAGCTGCTCCTGTGATTGGGCTTGTGCTTGTGGTTGTAGCTGTTCCTGTGATTGGGCTAGCTGCTCCTGTAGCTGCTCCTGTGATTGGGCTTGTGCTTGTGGTTGTAGTTGTTCCTGTGATTGGGCTTGTAGCTGTGCTTTATCTGGTTTCGGTGCCTTGGGTTTTTTCTCAAATACTTGAATGCCTGGTTGCTCTACCCGAAACCCTTTGTTAATTTTCGCTCCCAGTTTGCCAGTAATAACAGCGACCCACATCGAATACATCTCATTAGCAGTCGTGATTTTTTTCCAAACTTTAGGTTTGACCTTAATCGTAAAAATCGTGCCATCACAATCAACATTAAATTCCTGCCAGCCGTTTTTAACAGTTTTTACTGTAGGTAACTCGTTGATTTTGATAATTATTTCCAAACTGCCAGTAATTATTCCATTTTTTTTATTTTTTAATTTACTGGTTTCATCAGCTTTTTGAATACTAATTATTTCAAGCATGGGCAGCTCCTTTGGTAATAAAAGTGATTTGTTTTAGGAATATGGTTAAGACAATAACTACAGCAAATATATCAGCTATAAAAATGCTGATTTAGCCAACTTTTTCCACTAACCGAAACCCCTTGGGTCAAGATGTTAGACTGGTCAGGGGGAAGTCAGCAGAAGTCAGTTTGGTAGGCATAAGGAAACAGTGGTTGATCTTTTGTCTAAAGACCACCAATCCAGAGACCTTTTCCAGCCATCCCATGTCAAATGACTGACTTATTTACTCTGTGATTTTGCATTTTCTCATATTTTTATGATTTCAAAAGCGACTGCATCAAAAATGTTAGGTAAGTTTGAGAAAGTCAAAAAAACCTAATGGTTCTGGATTTGACCGATATGCAGTGGTATTCGCATCTTATTTGGAAATGCCTACTGGATATGAGAGTCATTGAATAAGTATTTTTGCTTAGGAATTTTGATAAGTATTCAGCTATCAGCGTGTCGCGTATCAGCGTGTCGCGTATCAGCCATTAGCTTATGGGCTATGGGCACGCTACTTTAGGAATAGCTGAATACAATAAGCTGACCACTGATATCAAATCCGGTTGAATAACCATACTTCCTGGTGAGGGGAGCAGGGGAGCTTCCGGTGCAGGGGAGCAGGGGGAGAAAGATGTTGTCTGGATATCGTAAGTGTGGGCAATTATCCGGATTTGATATGACCACTGACGGCTGACCACTGACGGCTGACCACTGACGGCTGACGGCTGACGGCTGACGGCTGACGGCTGAATGCTTACGAATTTTTAAATCTTTTCTGCTGAGTAAGGCTTCTAGAATTTAGATGCCTTTGCCATGAACCGATATGCGATCGCGCTCCTCATATCATGTCAGGATAATTACCCTTAATAAAAATCGCTCCCATCTCCCCATCTCCCCATTTCCCCATCTCCCCACTCCCCATCTCCCCATCTCCCCATCTCCCGACACTTGCCATATCCCGACACTTGCCATATCTAAACTCTGATAACTATTGGGGGGATTCCATCAAAGCGGCGCTTGACACTCCCCATGGCGCTTATGCCAGGGGATTCTCGGTTCAGCGAGCCAACTTGCTCAACCAGGTCGGAACCAAGCAGAGTAGAGGTCGAGTCTCCCCGAGCGTTTTGATAAGTTCCGGTGTGCCCCACCGTACCTAAGGCTATCGTTAAGATGTTTATGGCGGCATTGTGATCACGGTCTAACTGACATCCACACTTGCAAACATGGGTTCGAGTGGATAATGACTTCTTGACCACTTCTCCGCAACTAGAGCAGTTTTGGCTAGTATAAGCAGGATTTACTGCAACAGTTATCCGACCAAACTTAGTGCCAAAGTGCTCTAGCCATTCCCGAAACTTGTACCAACCTGCATCATTAATAGATTTGGCAAGGCAATGGTTTT
Organism: Moorena sp. SIOASIH; assembly: GCF_010671925.1. Lineage (GTDB taxonomy): Bacteria > Cyanobacteriota > Cyanobacteriia > Cyanobacteriales > Coleofasciculaceae > Moorena. Next base: position 299,161 of record NZ_JAAHIH010000005.1, read on the forward strand.
TAACTAAATTTTTAACTCTCAAATCTTCGTAGGCGACCAGGTCGTTAGACCGGATTACGCAACGCGCCAGTATCTTGGCATGTTCTTCACGCTGCCTACTTATTTTGAGGTGTGTCCTGCCTAGCCTATTAATAGCTTTCTTTCGGTTAGTAGAGCCTTTCTTTTTTCGGGAAACTCTACGTTGATGAAACTTTAAGCGTTTTTCGCCTTTGCGATAGAATCTAGGGTTAGGTTCTGAATATCCATCAGAGTCGGTGTAAAAGTCTTTTAGTCCAACATCCAGGCCAATGGTATATCCAGTAGCTTCCAGTTGTTCTGAATTGTCAATTTTTACGCAGAACTGAACGTAATACCCATCGGCTCTTTGTACTACACGAACTCGCTTGATGAGTTTTTGCTCGAAGCACCATAAGTCCCACGTACCTTTGAGTTTAACTTTTCCTATCCCTTTCTTGTCTGTAAACTTGATTGACTTTTTGTCGGGGGATAGTTTCCATCCTGATTGCTTGTACTCAACAGACCTGGAATGCTTCTTGAATTTTGGGTATCCTTTTTTTCCTGGGACTTTCTTCTTGCAATTGTCGAAGAACCGCTTAATAGCACGCTCTACATTCTCAACAGAGGCTTGACAAGCATGGCTGTTAAGATTCTTGACAAATTCAAATTCGTCCCTTAGTTGAGTGTTGTAGCGATAGAGTTCTTTCTTCCCTACTCCGCGATTGTCCATCCAGTACCGAAGCACTTTGTTCCTGACAAAGCGAGCAGTTCTAATAGCTTCATTGATTGCCAACTCTTGAGGCTTTTTCAACACAGCCTTGAACTCCATAACTAACACTTCAGTATCACCTCCTTGTCTTCTATCTTTACTTAATATTGTAGTCGGTTAGCTGAGATAAAAGTTCCCGAGCAGTTAGGGAATAAATTCCTGCTCGGGCTAACCCCATAAATAGAATTTAGGGGCTTGCGCCCTCAGGGTTTTCGGTCAAAGAGCAGCGCGCCGCCATCCAAGACCTGAATCAGATTGAGCTTAGGGCTTCGAGTTAGCCTACTGCTAAGCATTGCTGCAGATCAGCAATGCTATTAACGTTTTCTAAAATTAACTCGGGACACATCCGTTTAATTAAGCCAGTCAGCACCTTACCGGGTCCGACTTCCACCACTTTCTCAATCCCTTCCACTGGTAGCCTCAGAGAAATTTCTCGCCATCGCACTGAGCCAGTAATTTGAGACTGGAGTTGATGTTTTAAGGTAGCTGCCTCGACCGTGGGTACAGGGTCCACATTCGATAATACTGGTACCTGGGCATCAGCAAAGGGGACAGACAGCAAGAGTTCCTGGAACTGAGCCGCTGCTTCAGCCATTAAGGGAGAATGAAAGGCACCGGACACTTTTAGAGGAACAGCCCGTTTCACTTTAATCTGACTCAGCAAATCTTGAACTGCTGTTGGTTTACCTGAAATTACCACTTGAGCAGGACTGTTATCATTAGCAATAACAACATCCTGTATCTGCTCGATTTTTTCTTCAAGTTCTGGGCGTTTGAAGCCAATCAGAGCAACCATCATGCCATCAGAAGCACTATCCATCAATTTAGCCCGATGTTGGACTAGCCTTAGCCCTGCCTCAAAGTTAAATACCCTGGCAGTGTAGAGGGCAACATATTCTCCCAAGCTGTGACCCGCTACTAGATTGGGTCGTTCCCCTTGTTCCATGAGCAAATCAGCCAGGATACTCTCAACTACGTATAAGGCAGGTTGAGTGTAGAGGGTTTGAGATAACTGATCGGACTCCCCTTGACAAATATCTAGAACAGACCAGCCTAAAATTTCCTCAGCTTGCTTAAACTTAACCTTTGCAGAGGGCAGGTCTAATAAGTCCACTCCCATACCTGGTACCTGAGAACCTTGTCCGGGAAACACCCATGCAGTCTTTATCATTTATTTATTATTTATTTGCTTCCAAGAATCAATTATCTGCTATTGTTGTACGATTTGGTGGTCTTATCGGTTTCAATTATGTCATATGCGCTGATTGCTGAGTGCTGATACCGAGTTGCATTCAAAGATAGTAGATTGCTTGGATAGGGAGATGGGGAGATGGGGAGATAGGGAGATCGGGAGATGGGGAGATTGGGGGAAGAGAAAGTTGTACGTTTGACCGCAACTTGGTATGAGTGCTGAGTGCTGAGTGTTGATCCGGTTTACCAAAAATTTTGGGTAATCGTGCCCCGTCCTTATAGGACGGCTTTCTTTTTAAGTTAAAACTTGACAGTTTTCGCACTGCGTGTTATTAGAATTTAAACAAAAAACCAAAAACCAGATAAATACTATCTAATCATAAGTAGACAACGTAAAAAATATGTAACAGATACATATTGCGTAATTTGGTCTAACGACTTAAACGTCTATGAAAAAAAAATTAGATAAAAAAAGTATCTATCTCTATGTAAAAAAAAGGTAAGGTACGGTGGGGTTTGAAGTTACCGTAATCAGAGGGTCGCCTTTATATTTTTAGGGTTATGCAGAATAGGGATCAAGGTTTTGTACTAAGGCGACCCTGTCTTGATGCAATAGCGAGTGGGGGAAACCACGCCAGTTGCTCATGGGGGGAACCACGGCAATAGCGAGTGGGGGAAACCCCCAAGACCGCGCTGCCTCCCCAAGACCGCACTGGCTCCCCAAGACCGCGCTGCATCGCTCTGATCAGGTTTCGTTTCCAGCACACCGAAACCTAGATCTATAAGATCTAAACGCTTAGGTCGAATTGTCCTCTACCTTTTCTGGTTCCGACCTGGTTTGGCAAGACAGCTCATTGAAGTAAGAATCTCCGTCTCTTTAGAGCGGGGAGTGTCAACTGGTGCTTATTGCTACCGATGGAGAGCAATACTTTGGTAAACGGTGGCAACATCTGGGTCATTCGAACCATGGGCAATAAATTCTTGGAGGAGAATATCGGTAGAATAAGGCGGCTGATCAACTATAGCTCTATAATTTAGAGCGACTCATTATCAATTAATCCATCATAATTTTTAAAACTCTAGTTTTAAATCTGCCATTAATTTAAAAATACTTGATGGATCCCCTTGACGGTAGTATCCCCAATTAAATTCAGCAATTTGTTCTAGTACTTTGGGCTTAAAGTCTCCTTCGTTACCGTAACCAACAGTGAAAAAGGCAATTCGCTTCTCGCTGGAAAAGCCAGTTTTTTCCAGTTCTTGAGACAGTTGCTCAAGACGAAGCTTAGAATCAGAATCTTCGCCATCGGTCAAAATCACCACAGCATTAATGGCACGCTCTAGGTAATTGTTTTGTAACCAGTTACGGGCTTCGAGGGCAGCATCATATAACCGATTACCCCCGTCAGGGTTGAGATTAACAATAAACGCCATAGCGCGATCGCGTTTTTGAGGGGTGCTATCTACCAATACTGGTGGACGAATCTCGGAATCAAAATCAATCAGGGCAATTTGCTCTTTTGGTCCTAAACTCTCGATGTATGCGCGCAAAGTCTTTTGAACCGCTGCTAATTTATTCTCCGACATAGAACCGGAAGAGTTTACCAGCACCACCACTTGTGAGGGTTTTTTGGCAAATTCCTGCCAGGACTTGAGCATGGCTGCCACTACCTCTGGTTGAGGGGAACCCAGGGAATCATATCTGGCCTTGGAATCAACACCGAATTGAGCAGAAAACTTGGCACCTAATGGCACTTCTGGTACACCTGGCCTTAAACCAAGTTCTGTGGCAATTTTTTGCACTTGAGGCGATCGCAAATAGTCAATCACCTGTTGCGCAGCCGCCTTTTCCTGCCTACTCACCCAAGGAGCTTTGGGTAAAATTGCTCGCATATTGGAGGTAAAGGTTGCCTGGGGATACACTGCCTCATAGCGGCTTTGCCCAGCTTGCTGATTAGAATTTGCAGCAATCACCGAAGACTCGTACACTGAAGCAATCGATGCCCAAAAGGAACCATTCTTTACCATGTCCTTTGCCAAGGAACTGGTAGAGACACCATAGCGAATCACTTTACTTTGTATGGCTTGGATCTGTGTCTGATAACCCTGCACATCTGCTACTGTCAATTGTTCTGGTCCTTTACCAGATACACTGGCAAATTGAGCAACTAAGGTTTGTAAACCAGAATTGGAGCCAGTAGGAGCAGTGTGGACAAGGTGAATGGGCAATTGAGGGCTATTGGGATCCAGTTCCTGGTGGGTTTTGGTATTCACCAAAGCTTTGTACAAATCCGGTTGCTGGCGTAATCCATCGGCTAATTCTGCTGATGTCATAAATACCATCGGGCTATGGGCTAACAATGGTGCATCGGTAATTTCTCCAATGTAATCTTTCCCTGGGAAAATCTGATTGATCTGATCGATTAACTGACGATGATAAATTTCCCCATCCACCGAAACTAAGGTAGGAAATTCTGGCCGATTACGCTTAAGGCTACGGGATTTGAGTTGTTGCGCCAGGGATGTCAAACTAGTTACCACATCGCTACTACTTTTAGTTTCGCAGCTGAGAGAGAACCCCTTGCCATTAGCTAATTTGGGCTGTTGTTGGTTAAATTGCTCCGCTGCTTGCTCGCAGAATTGCCCTAAAGCGCTACCGACTAAGAATTTGACCTCAAAGCTTTGCTGGGTTAGACGGTTGGGTTTTCCCGTGCAAGCTCCTAGAAAAAGAATACCCAACGCGGTGCTAAGGTGAATTAGGCGCTGATAACTCAATAATTTAGTATTCATAATATAAAATTTTTAGTTGAGATGTAAACATAGGATTGATCTAAAAAGGGAACAGGGAATAGGGAATAGGGAACAGCAGTAAAGAGCGATGCGAGGATTTTTTGGTGTTATCATAAATCAGCAGTAAATGCTATCTTATTATTGAGGTGGCAATAATTAATGCGCTAATCACACTTTATCTAAAAATTAGCCATATACAAATTAGCCACGCAACCGTTTATTTTTGAAATAGTCTCACATTCTGCTAAAGTCAAATAGGTCAGCGTAAGCATTCAGCTGTCAGCCGTCAGCCGTCAGGCATTCCCGTAGCGTGGCCACAGGCCTTTGGCTGATAGCTGATAGCTGATAGCTGAATGCTTACAGGTCAGCACCAATCACTAATGATCAATAATGTCAAAGTAATTCACCATCCTCTTGTACAGCATAAGTTAAGCCTGATGCGTCAGGCTGAAACCAGTACAGCCAAATTTCGTCAACTCCTGAAAGAAGTTGGGTTATTGTTGGCATACGAGGTAACACGGGATTTGCCCCTGAAGGATGAACCAATCAATACACCAATTGGGCCGATGCTAGCTCCGATGCTGGCTTCAGAAAAGAAGATGGTGATTGTCTCGATTATGCGAGCCGGACAGGGTCTCTTAGATGGTATTCTAGAACTCATCCCATCGTCTCGTGTTGGTCATATCGGTTTGTACCGTGACCCCCATACCTTTGTGCCCATCGAATATTATTTCAAACTCCCCGATGATATGAGTCAGCGAGATGTGTTGGTGGTTGATCCGATGTTAGCTACAGGTAATACTGCCGTTGCTGCTGTTGACCGACTCAAAGAAGTTAGCCCGAAGTCAATTAAGTTTCTGTGCTTATTAGCAGCACAGCAAGGGCTTGACTATTTCCAACAGCACCATCCAGATGTAGTGATTTACACGGCGGCTATTGATCAAGAATTAGATCACCATGGCTATATTGTTCCAGGACTTGGGGATGCAGGCGATCGCTTGTATGGTACGAAGTAATCTAATATAGCGCTACGGACAAGGCAAGAGGCAAGAGGCAAGAGGCAAGAGGCAAGAGGCAAGAGGCAAGAGGCAATGGAGGCAAAAGGCAAAAGGCAAAAGGCAAAAGGCAAACGTTTGCTATAACAGCTTTTGCGGCTTGTATCAATGTCAAACAGCTTAATGGGTAGTGCTATAATCTCGAACTATTAAATTCTGCCGTTCGCGTAGGGTGGCCATAGGCCAAACAGGTTTATTTTAAGCTGACAGCTGACGGCTGACAGCTGACAGCTGACGATTTGTAAGTTTGACCATCGCTGATGGGAAAAATAACCATATCCCACTCAAACCGAAGTTACATCAGCCACCAGGGTCAAGTTGATGAATCAAACTATTCAGCGATGCTACTTACTCGGCCATCTTTTAGTCTCTAGTGTCCTCATCCCCAACATCGCCACCGCCCAAATCAGTAGTGATGGCACTTTATCCACTACGGTGACTAGTGATGATGGGGTGAATTTCTTGATTGAATCTGGGGTACGCACTTCTGATAATCTATTTCATAGCTTCTCGGAATTTTCTGTACCCAGCAACGGGTCAGCCTTTTTTAACAATGCTGGGGATATTGTGAATATCTTTAGTCGTGTCACCGGAGGGAATATTTCTAACATTGACGGCTTGATTCGTGCTAATGGTAAAGCTAATTTATTTCTGATTAATCCCGCTGGAATTATCTTTGGTGAAAATGCTTCGTTGAATATCGGAGGTTCATTTTTTGCTACTACTGCCGAGAGTGTAGTATTTGGAGATGGGATTGAATTTAGTGCTACTGAACCAAACCAAGCGCCGTTATTAACGATTAATATTACCCCTGGTTTACAGATGGGAACAAATCCGGGAAATATTACAGTAACTGGTCCAGGAAATACCCTCAATCGCAGTATTTTCGCTCCTTTTGATCGCAGTAATCTTAGTTCCCAATTACAGGTTCAACCAGGGAATACTATAGCCTTGGTAGGAGGAGCGATTAGCCTCAGGGGTGGTTTGCTCTCGGCAGAAGGGGGACAAATCGAAATCGCAGCAGTAGGGAGCAACAATTCTAGCGCGATGGTGGCATTAACACCGGTAGGATCGGGCTGGGATATGGACTTGAGTCAAATCTCAAATAATGGGGATATTCAACTGACCGAAAACGCGCTCCTTGATACCAGTGGCAACACCGCTGGCTCGATCCGATTGAGGGGAGCAACCATTAAAGTAGGAGATAACTCGATCGTACTCACTCAGAATGAAGGTACTCAGAATGCTGGCAATACCATAATTCATGGCACAGAAAGTGTAACTATCGGAGAGAATGACGCCAACGGCAGTATCAATACCTCTGTGGCTAACCTCTCTATATCCAGTGGTGACGGGGGAGATATAGACATTATTACCAAAAATTTAAACGTCTTTGGGGGAGCACAAGTATTGCTCAATAGCTTTGGAGAAGGTGCCCCAGGGAATATCAACATTGAAGCTTCTGAATCGGTGAATATGATTGGTTTTAGCCCTGATAATCAGAGTACTTTCACTAGTAATTTAAATTCTTCGACCTTCAGCGAAAAAAACGCCGGAAATATTACCATCTCCACCAATCAACTGAGATTAGCTGTAGCAAATATTTTAACGTTTACTGCTGGTGAAGGTCATGGGGGTAATCTTACCCTCAATGTTACGGAATCGATTGAGATCGTAGGTTTCATTCCAGGTGTAAACCAGCAGAGCGTAGTTAGTGCTGCCTCTTTTGGTGAAGGTGATGGGGGTAGTGTGGAGGTAAATACAGCAACATTGCGGCTCAAGGATGGTGGAGTAATTGGTGCTTCTGCTGGTGCTTCCGGTAATGCTGGTACTGTTACTATCAATGCTTCGGAGTCCGTAAGCTTACTCGACACGTTGCAAACTCCTGGTTCCTCTACTAATATTTCCAGTAATGTACCACGTCCTAGTGTTGGAGTCCAAAGATTATTTGGACTAGACCCCATCCCCAGTGCCAATGCTGGCAACATCATGATTAACACTTCCAAGTTGACTATCTCAGGGGATCCCGATAGCCAAGATGCCCAAATTAGGGTCAGAAATCTCGGAGAGGGTAATGGGGGAACCTTATCTATCTACGCTGATAGCATCAACCTCAATTATGGCGCTAGTATCACCGCCTCCACCTTCTCTAGGGAAGGAGGCAATATTAACCTGGAGATCACAAACGGTTTACTATTGCGTAATGGCAGCACCATCACTGCGGAAGCTGATAATGATGGCGACGGCGGTAATATTACCATTAAGTCCGATGTAGTGGCTCTGATTGAAGGTAGCTTGATCAACGCTAATGCTAATCGAGGCAATGGTGGAAATATTTCCATTACTACCCAAGGCTTATTTGTTCGTGATCGTGCCATTACTGCTAGTTCTGAGTTTGGGGTAGATGGGGTGATCAGCATTAACAATCCTTACACCCCCGCTAACGGCTTAATTGAATTACCAACAGAACTGCGCGATCGCACTCAACAAATCGCTGAAGGTTGCGGTTGGACTGCCACCAGTAGTTTTTATATTACCGGACGGGGTGGCATACCCCAAGACCCCAGTGCTATGGTGCGGGGTGGGCAAATCTTATCGGATGTGCGGGATATACCGGATTTAGCGATAGTGCGCGCCATACCGGAAGCATTTGATAGTAAACCAGACACTAATACTAAAGCACCGATAGTGGAAGCTAATGCTTGGATTATTAATGAGGAAGGTAATGTGGAATTAGTCGCAGTTGTCAACTCGAACCAGGCGCTCGATTTCCTACGAGGAACTTGTGCTATTAAAGAAGATTAGATTGTCGGGTGGGCAAAAACAGTTTGGTTCCAATCAGTTTTTAGCTTGTAGGGTGGGCAAAAATAGTTTGGTTTTTTGGAGTATTAATGATTAAATTACTTTGCCCACCCTACTTTAACTGATTACTGGTAAGGTGGGCAAAAACAGTTTGGTTTTTTGGAGTATTAATGATTAAATTACTTTGCCCACCCTACTTTAACTGATTACTGGTAAGGTGGGCAAAAACAGTTTGGTTTTTTGGAGTATTAATGATTAAATTACTTTGCCCACCCTACTTTAGCTGACAGCTGACGGCTGACAGCTGACGGCTGACGATTTGTAAGTTTGACCATCGCTGATGGGAAAAATAACCATATCCCACTCAAACCGAAGTTACATCAGCCACCAGGGTCAAGTTGATGAATCAAACTATTCAGCGATGCTATTTACTCGGCCATCTTTTAGTCTCTAGTGTCCTCATCCCCAACATCGCCACTGCCCAAATCAGCAGTGATGGCACCTTATCCACTACCGTGAATAGTGATGATGGGGTGAATTTCTTGATTGAATCTGGGGTACGCACTTCAGATAATCTATTTCATAGCTTCTCGGAATTTTCTGTACCCAGCAACGGGTCAGCCTTTTTTAACAATGCTGCGGATATTGTCAATATCTTTAGCCGTGTCACCGGCGGGAATATTTCTAATATTGACGGCTTGATTCGTGCTAATGGTAACGCTAATTTATTTCTGATTAATCCAGCTGGGATTATCTTTGGGCAAAATGCTTCCTTGAATATAGGTGGTTCATTTTTTGCCACTACTGCGGAGAGTGTAGTGTTTGGAGATGGGATTGAATTTAGTGCCACTGAACCAAACGAAGCGCCGTTATTAACGATTAATATTACCCCTGGTTTGCAGATGGGAACAAATCCGGGAAATATTACAGTAGTTGGTCCAGGATATACCATCGCCAGAGAAAATCCTTTTATTGTAACCAGCTTCACAGGTTTGCGAGTTGGTGCTGGCAATACCCTTGCTCTAATTGGCGGTGAGATTACCTTAGATGGAGGCATAATAGCGGCGGATTCGGGATTAATTGAGTTAGCTAGTGTCAGAGAGGGATTGGTTAATCTCACTCAAACCTCGGAAACCTGGCAATTTAGCTACGAAGCAGTGCAAAGCTTTGGTAATGTGGAGCTGCTCTCTCTGGCGCTAGCAGATGCTAGTGGTCAAGGCAGTGGTTCTATTCAAGTACACGGACAAAACATTTCCTTGCTGGGTGGTTCCAGAATGCTCCTGCAAAATCGAGGTTTACAGCCTGGAGGAACACTTAACCTAACTGCTTCTGATTCAGTCAAGTTGATTGGAACCGATAACAATGATGGAGAGTTAGGTAGCGTTTTATTAACAGAAACGATTGCAAGAGGAGAGGCCCCTGAAGAAGGAAAGGCCGCCGATATTGTGATCTCTAGCCAGCACTTATTGCTTTCTCAGGGATCAGGAATTGCTTCAAGAACGTTTACTCCTGCAAGGGGTGGTGACATCACGATTAATGCTACTGAATCGATACAACTTCGGGAATTTTCTCCAATTAATCCTACCAATGGCAGTGACATAACAACCTCAACCTGGCGTGCTGGCACTGCTGGAAATATTACCGTCTCTACCAAGCAATTGACCATTGATGGTCAACAGTTGCGTTCTGTAGCTGTTGACATTGGTGACGGAGGAAATATCACCCTGTTCACTGAGCAATTGAGGGTCAGAAATGGAGGAATTGTCGTCTCTACAGCTTTGGGAAGTGGTCAAGGGGGAGATATCATCATTAATGCTCAATCAACTGAACTAATTGGCTTCAATGTTAATAATTTTAATGTTAGTGCCTTCAGTACTTCTGTAAGTGGTACACAGAAAGCTGGTAACTTAATCATTAATACTGGCAGATTGTTACTCCAAGATGGCGCAAGGGTTGATGCTTCTACCTTTAATAGTGGTGTAGCTGGCACTATAACTATTAATGCCTTGGAGTCGGTTGAGGTGAGTGGTACTGTACCAGGGTCAGTCAATGGTAGTTTAATTCTCTCCAGTGCCCATGTCTTAGATGAGGTTCTACAACAGCAATTGGGATTACCTCCTATCCCCAGTGGAGATTCTGGTAGCGTTATTATTAACACACCAGTTTTGAGAGTTACAGATAGAGCGCAGGTAACGGTAAGGAACGATGGCACAGGTAATGCAGGTGCTTTAGAAATCAATGCTGGTCAGATTTTTCTGAACAATCAAGCTGCTATCAACGCCTCGACTCAATCCGGTGAAGGCGGTAACATTGACCTGCAAATCACAGACAACTTACTATTACGCAACGGTAGCACCATTACCACAGAAGCAGGAGGAACAGGTAATGGTGGCAACATTACCATTAACTCGGATTTAGTGACTCTGATGGAAGGCAGCTTGATCAACGCTAATGCTAATCGAGGCAATGGTGGAAATATTTCCATTACTACCCAAGGCTTATTTGTTCGTGATCGTGCCATTACTGCTAGTTCTGAGTTTGGGGTAGATGGGGTGATCAGCATTAACAATCCTTACACCCCCGCTAACGGCTTAATTGAATTACCAACAGAACTGCGCGATCGCACTCAACAAATTGCTGAAGGTTGCCGTTGGACTGATACCAGTAGTTTTTATATTACCGGACGGGGTGGCATCCCCCAAGACCCCAGTGCTATGGTGCGGGGTGGCCAAATTTTATCGGATGTGCGGGATATATCTGATCTATCCATAGTGCGCGCCATACCCCAAGCTGAAGATCGTAAAGCACACACTAATACCAAAGCACCGATAGTGGAAGCTAATGCTTGGATTATTAATGAGGAAGGTAATGTGGAATTAGTTGCTGTTGTCAACTCGAACCAGGCGCTCGATTTCCTACGAGCCACTTGTGCGATTAAAGAGGATTAGATTGTAGGGTGGGCAAAGACAGTTTGGTTTTTTGGAGTATTAATGATTAAATTACTTTGCCCACCCTACTTTAGCTACTTTAGGTTTAGTAGAGCTTGTAGGGTGGGCAAAAACAGTTTGGTTTTTTGGAGTATTAATGATTAAATTACTTTGCCCACCCTACTTTAGCTACTTTAGGTTTAGTAGAGCTTGTCGGGTGGGCAAAAACAGTTTGGTTTTTTGGAGTATTAATGATTAAATTACTTTGCCCACCCTACTTTAGCTGATTACTGGTAAGGTGGGCAAAGACAGTTTGGTTTTTTGGAGTATTAATGATTAGATGACTTTGCCCACCCTACTTGAGCTGACGGCTGACGATTTGTAAGTTTGACCATCGCTGATGGGAAAAATAACCATATCCCACTCAAACCGAAGTTACATCAGCCACCAGGGTCAAGTTGATGAATCAAACTATTCAGCGATGCTATTTACTCGGCCATCTTTTAGTCTCTAGTGTCCTCATCCCCAACATCGCCACTGCCCAAATCAGCAGTGATGGCACCTTATCCACTACGGTGACTAGTGATGATGGGGTGAATTTCTTGATTGAATCTGGGGTCAGGGCTTCAGATCATCTATTTCATAGCTTCTCGGAATTTTCTGTACCCAGCAACGGGTCAGCCTTTTTTAACAATGCTGCTGATATTGTGAATATATTTAGCCGTGTCACCGGAGGGAATATTTCTAATATTGACGGCTTGATTCGCGCTAATGGTAACGCTAATTTATTTCTGATTAATCCAGCTGGGATTATCTTTGGGCAAAATGCTTCCTTGAATATAGGAGGTTCATTTTTCGCCACTACTGCCGAGAGTGTAGTATTTGGAAATGGGATTGAATTTAGTGCCACTGAACCAAACCAAGCGCCGTTACTAACCATTAATATTACTCCTGGTTTACAGATGGGAACAAATCCGGGAAATATTACAGTAACTGGTCCAGGAGAAACCCTCAATGGCAGTATTTTCGCATCTTTTGATCGCAGTAATATTAGCTCCCAATTACAGGTTCAACCGGGCAATACTTTAGCCTTGGTAGGAGGAGACATTAGCCTCAGGGGTGGTTTGCTCTCGGCAGAAGGAGGACAAATCGAAATGGCAGCAGTAGGAAGCAATAATTCTAGTGCGATGGTGCAATTAACACCGGTAGGATCCGGCTGGGATCTGGACTTGAGTCAACTCTCAAACTTAGGGGACATTCAACTGACCGAAAGCGCCCTCCTTGATACCAGTGGCGACACCGCTGGCTCGATCCGATTGAGGGGAGCAACCATTACAGTAGGAGATAACTCCAGCATACTAACTCAGAATGAAGGAACTCAGAATGCTGGCGATACCATACTTCATGGTACCGAAAGTGTCACTATTGGAGAGAATGATGCCAACGGTAGTATCAATACCTTTGTGGCTAACCTCACCATATCGAGTGGTAAAGGGGGAGATCTAGACATTATTACCAAAAATTTAAAAGTCTTTGGAGGAGCAAATCTATTGATCAACAGTTTTGGTTCAGGTTCGCCAGGGAATATCAAAATCGTTGCTTCTGAATCAGTAGATATGATGGGTTTTACCCCTAATAATCCGAGGAATTTCCATAGTAGGATAAGTTCTTTGAGCTTCAGCGAGGCAACAGCAGGAAATATTACCATCTCCACTAATCAATTGAGATTAGCAATAGCAGACATTTTCGCTTTTGCTGCTGGCGACGGTAATGGGGGTAATATAACCCTCAATGCTACGGAATCGATCGAGATAGTGGGTTTAATTTCAGGTGTCAACCAGGAGGCCGTAGTTAGTGTTTCCTCTTTAGGTAAAGGTAATGGGGGTACTGTGGAGGTAAATACCGCAAGATTGCTGATCAAGGATGGTGGAGTAATTGTTGCTTCTGGTTTTAGTTCTGGTAATGCTGGTCGTATTACTATCAATGCTTCGGAGTCGGTAACCTTACTTGATACCCTGACAACTCCTTCTACCACCACTCTAATTGCCACTACTGTACCACGTCCTAGTGATGGATTCCAAAGACGATTTGGAGTACCTCCCATCCCCACTGCTAATGCTGGCCAAATCACGATTAACACTTCCGAGTTAACTCTCTCAGGGGATCCCGATAGCCAAGATGCCCAAATTAGGGTCAGAAATCGAGGATTTGGTGATGGGGGAGAATTATTTATCAAGGCTGATACCATCAACCTTAATTATGGTGCTAGTATCACCGCCTCCACCTTCGATGGGAACAAAGGCAATATTGAGCTGGAGATCACAAACGGTTTACTATTGCGTAATGGCAGCACCATTACCACAGAAGCTGATAACGATGGTAATGGCGGCAATATTACCATTAACTCCGATTTAGTGACTCTGATAGAAGGCAGCTTGATCAACGCTAATGCTAATCTAGGCAATGGGGGAAATATTTCCATTACTACCCAAGGGTTATTTGAGTTTCCAGATAGTGACATTACTGCTAGTTCTGAGTTTGGGGTAAATGGCCTGATCACCATTAACAATCCTGACTCCGATCCAGCTAATGGCTTAATTCAACTACCGACAGAACTGCGCGATCTCACTCAACAAATCGCTAAAGGTTGCCGTTGGACTGCTACCAGTAGTTTTTATATTACCGGACGGGGTGGCATCCCCCAAGACCCCAGTGCTATGGTGCCCGGTGGGCAAATTTTATCGGATGTGCGGGATATATCGGATCTATCCATAGTGCGCGCCATACCCGAAGCTGAAGATAATAAACCAGAAACTAATACCAAAGCACCGATAGTGGAAGCTAATGCTTGGATTATTAATGAGCAAGGTAATGTGGAACTAATCGCTGTTGTCAACTCGAGCCAGGCTGGGGATTTTCTACGAGCAACTTGTGCTATTAAAGAGGATTAAATTGTAGGGTGGGCAAAAACAGTTTGGTTTTTTGGAGTATTAATGATTAGACTACTTTGCCCACCCTACTTTAACTGACACTTGTCGGGTGGGCAAAGACAGTTTGGTTTTTTGGAGTATTAATGATTAGACTACTTTGCCCACCCTACTTTAAATTTAGCTTTAGTAAAGCTTGTCAGGTGGGCAAAAACAGTTTGGTTTTTTGGAGTATTAATGATTAAATTACTTTGCCCACCCTACTTTAACCATCTATTACCAAGAGAATCATGAAAACCATCCTAAATTTAGTCACCGTCGGATTACCCAGTTTATTGCTAGCACTGACAGCTACTCCTACTTTAGCTAGTTTAGCGATCGCATCCCCTCACCACCCCCAAGTCAGTATTCCTCCCACCCTGCAAGCCCAAACTCCTCAGCCTACCAGTAAACTTAGTAAACTTAACCAAGGCAGAGCCTATTTCAACAGGGGACAATTTGCCCAAGCAGCGGAAATCTGGGAACAAGCAGCCCAAGATTACGCAACTCAGGGTGACTCTCTCCATCAAGCCTTGAGTTTGAATTATCTATCCTTAGCTTACCAACACCTCAGTCAGTGGGACCTTGCCCAAACCGCGATTGAATCCAGCCTTAATCTAGTCGAATCAGCTACCAGTAACAATCCTCTGCTGTGGGCGCAAATTCTTAATACCAAGGCCAGACTCCTGTTCCACACTGGACAAAACCAATCTGCCCTAGAAACATTTCAACGGGCACAAAAGTATTATGATCAAGCGGGAGATAAAACTGGTGCTTTGATTAGCAAAATTAACCAAGCTGAAGCCCTCCAAAGCTTAGGATTTTATAATCGTGCTAAAAATCTACTCGAAGAGATTAATCAACAATTAGTAACTACAGAAGATTCTGCTGTTAAAGTAGGAATGCTCAGAAGTTTAGGCATTGCTTTACAAGTGTTGGGGGATGTAAACGCTAGTAGAGAGGTACTCGAACAAAGTTTATCTATTGCTCAGGGTCTGGAAGCCACTAACCAATTAGGCATTATCCTGTTGAGTTTAGGAAATACAGCCCTTGATGCTGGAGATAATTCAGCAGCATTAGATTACTTTAAACGCGCAGAAAAAGCGACTACCAATCCAGAAGAAAAATTTAAAACTCGGCTCAACCAACTACGCCTTTATGTCCAATTAGAACAGTGGCAAAAGGCTAATGCTCTCGCTCCCCGAATTTACCAACAACTGAGCCAGTTACAGCCCAGTCGCTCCTCTATCTATGGGGCAGTAAACTTAGCAGCTAGTTGGCAACAAATGGGTAACCAAGGTAAATCATTAGCGCTCCAACAAGTCAATCAAATCCTTGTGCAAGCGGTTAAATCTGCCCGAAAACTCAAGGATGCCCAAGCTGAAGCCTATGCCCTCTATCACTGGGGCAAACTTTATGGTAGCAATGGTCAGTTAGCTGATGCTATCAAGCTTACCCAAAAATCCTTAATTATTGCCCAACAAATTAACGCTACGGAAATTAGTTCCCAAGCGGCTTGGGAATTAGGAAAATTGCACAAAAAACAGGGAAAATCGACCGAAGCGATCGCCGCTTATACCGAAGCAGTCAAAGACTTAAAAAGCTTGCGCGGTGATTTGGTTTCCATTAATCCAGATATCCAGTTTTCCTTCCGAAAAAGCGTTGAACCAGTATACCGAGAGCTGGTAGAATTGTTGCTAGACGGTAATCCTAGTCAAGAGTATCTAAAAAAAGCACGCCAGGTCATTGAGGATTTACAATTAGCAGAACTGGATAACTTTTTCCGGCAAGCTTGTTTAGATGCCAATGTTGCCGAAATTGATCAGATTGACAGGTCGGCAACAGTAATTTACCCGATTATTTTGCCAGAACGTTTAGCTGTGATTGTCTCCGCCCCCGGTAAACCCATTGGGTATTATTCTACTTCTGTGTCTGCAGCAGAGGTGGATCAAACCCTAACCAGATTTTTGAGCTCCCTCCATCCTGTCTTTAAGCAAGACCAACGCTTACCCCACCTCCAAAAAGTTTATGACTGGCTAATCCGACCTGCGGAACAAGAGCAAATTTTAACGGATACCAAAACCCTCGTGTTTATCCTGGATGGCAAATTACGTAAACTGCCGATGGCAGCCTTACACGATGGAGAGCAGTATCTAGTCGAAAAATACAATATTTCCCTGTCTCTAGGCTTGCAACTGCTAGATCCACAACCGTTAAGAAAAGAAAAATTTAGTATCATTGCTGGGGGATTGAGTGAAGCTCGTCAAGGCTTTAAAGCTTTACCAGGGGTGAAACAGGAAATTGAGCAAATTGCTAAAAGGTTGAACCCAGACTCAGTCATGCTCAATCAAGAATTCACTAGCGATAGAGTTTCCCAGGAAATAACTACTAAAACCTCCAATGTGATACACTTAGCTACTCATGGTCAGTTTAGCTCCAAAGCTGAGGAGACGTTTATACTAACCTGGGAAAATAAAATTAATGTCAAAGAATTAGAGCAACTGCTGCGTACTCAAGAATTGTTGGGAGAAGACCAAATTGATTTACTCGTTCTTAGTGCTTGTCAAACTGCTAAAGGGGATGATCAAGCCATGTTAGGGTTAGCGGGTTTTGCCATTAAATCAGGAGCGCGTTCTACCTTAGGGACATTGTGGAAAGTGCGTGATGACTCCACTGCTATATTCATCAACAAGTTTTACGAATACCTAAAACAGCCAGAAATCACCAAAGCAGAAGCGGTCAGGAAAGCCCAACTAGATTTAATTGGGGATACCAAGTTTAACGAACCTCTGTTTTGGGCACCTTTTATTCTGGTCGGTAATTGGTTGTAAAGGGAATAGGGAGTAGGGAGTAGGGAGTAGGGAGTAGGGAGTAGGGAGTAGGGAGTCGGGAATCGGGAATCGGGAACAGGGAACAGGGAACAGGGAACAGGGAACAGGGAATCGGGAACAGAAAGGGGTTGATTAATGTTAATGTTATTACAATAGTCAACAAAAATTATAGGGTTTATCCCACTTATGATGTAAAGTATTTGTTTTGAGGATAATTCCCTTAAAATGATAATTAATATTGCAGTATATAGCATTTACAAATAGCTAATTCTCAATTCTCAATTCTCAATTCTTAATTCTCAATTCTTAATTCTTAATTCTTAATTCTTAATTCTTAATTCTTAATTATTTCCTTATGAGCCAGTTGTTGGTCAATCTCTCGATTCTATTTTCCAAACCCACGGGTATTGCTAACTATGCCGCTAATCTTTTTCCTTATTTAAAACCTCTCGACCCTACTCTACTGATTTCCCCCACTGCGTCTAGCCGTTTCTGTAGTGCTACTACCTACACTTGCTACCCAATTCCAGGGAATTTAAGCCCTGAACAAGGCACGAAAGGACATTTTCGCCGTCTGTTGTGGACTCAGTTTCAACTGCCGCGAATTTATAAAAAATTGCGAACGCATCTTCTGTTTTCTCCTGTTCCAGAAGCTCCCCTATTTACCAATTGCCGCTATGTGGTAATGGTTCATGATTTGATTGGGTTACGGTTTCCCCAGGGTTTCTCACCTTTAACTACCTACCAACGCTACTATATCCCTCAAGTTCTTGCTCAAGCAGAACACATCATCTGTAACTCTAGGGCTACTGCTAGAGACCTTACTGACTTCTTCAAGATTCCAGCCGCAAAAATCACTCCGATCTTACTGGCTTACGATGCCAATCAATATTATTATGTGGATACAGTAGATGGTGGAAAAGATGGGGAAAACCGGGAAAATTGTCCCTATTTTATCTACATCGGACGGCCAGACCCCCACAAAAACCTCCATCGGCTGATTGAGGCTTTCGCTGCTCTACCCAATTGCCAGGACTACCAACTCTGGATTGCTGGCGCAACGGATAAACGCTACACACCATTGCTGGAAGCCCAAGCGGAGGAACTGAATATATCCAGTCAGGTCAAATTCCTGGGATATGTTCCTCAGCACCAGTTACCGACCATGATTAGAAATGCGATCGCATTTGTATTCCCCAGTCTTTGGGAAGGCTTCGGTATCCCTGTATTAGAGGCAATGGCTTGCGGTACTCCTGTAATTACAGCCAATCTCTCCTCCTTACCCGAAGTAGCTGGAGATGCCGCTATATTAATCAATCCTTACAACCCTGAGGAAATCACAGCAGCCATGGCAGCACTAGCAACCGATTCTCAAATGCGATCGCATCTTCGCCAATCAGGTCTTGCTAGAGCCAGTGAATTTAGTTGGCAAAAAACTGGCCAAGCTACGGTAGACATTCTAACTCATATAGCAAAGGGAACAGGGAACAGGGAACAGGTTATCTGGTTATCAGGTTGAAGGTTATCTGGTTATCAGGTTGAAGGTTATCAGGTTGAAGGTTACAGGTTATCTGGTTGAAGGTTATCAGGTTGAAGGTTACAGGTTAGCTGGTTACAGGTGACGCGGTTACAGGTTATCTGGTTGAAGGTTACAGGTTATCTGGTTGAAGGTTACAGGTTAGCTGGTTACAGGTGACGCGGTTACAGGTTACAGGTTATTAAACCTTCAACCTCTTCAACCTGCCACCTCTTCAACCTTCAACCTTGTCAACCTTCAACCTTCAACCTCTTCAACCGTCAACCTTCAACCTTCAACATTCAACCTCTTCAACCTTCAACCTTCAACCTTGTCAACTTTCAACCTTCAACATTCAACCTCTTCAACATTCAACCTTCAACCTTGTCAACCTTCAACCTTCAACCTTGTCAACCTTCAACCTTCAACCTGATCAACCTTCAACCTGATCAACCTTCAACCTTTCCCATTCAACCTTCATGGTTGCTTTACAAAAAACCTCTTAGAGATAAAGCTTCTGTAAAATCCCTTGGATTCTTGTCCTAATTACAGAAAAAATCTCACTAATGTAGTGAAGCCCAATCAAGACTGAAGCCCAATCAAAGTAACAAGTGGTGTGACATGAACAGATTT
Organism: Moorena sp. SIOASIH; assembly: GCF_010671925.1. Classification (GTDB taxonomy): domain Bacteria; phylum Cyanobacteriota; class Cyanobacteriia; order Cyanobacteriales; family Coleofasciculaceae; genus Moorena. The sequence continues at coordinate 318,635 of NZ_JAAHIH010000005.1, forward strand.
TCTATGTACACGATCTCAACAGAAAGCCCAACCCAATCAAATCTACGCCGATTGGAACTATTGCTGGAGTATTGCCAACTGGCAGCGCGTCCAACTTTGTCTGTGTCAGACAGCAACCGTATGGCTGAGATCCTCGAACTAGCTGAAGCTGACGAAATCCTTAACCTGTTGATAGATAAAGCTGATCTAGTTATAGCCAAACAATTTAGCTGGCTGAGTGACAATGATATTGATACCTATAAAAACCAAATCGCTAAGTTAGAAGAGTATTTAGAAATCTTTGTTTCCCAGAAATCACCTAAGACCAGTGAAACTCTACGTCATAAATTTGCTTGTTTCACTGGAAATCCTTAAGAATAACGTCAGCATTCAGCTATCAGCATTCAGCTATCAGCATTCAGCTATAAACTATCAGCTATCAGCATTCAGCTATCAGCATTCAGCTATCAGCATTCAGCTATCAGCTAGCAACTATCAGCTAGCAACTATCAGCTTTTGAATAAAACCGGTAAGCATTGGTTTAATCTGAGTAAAGTCACAGCGCTTGTGGCCTGTGCCACAAAGCACCTCAAGCAGCGCGAGCCTTTAGCTGACGGCTGACGGCTGACGGCTGACTGCTGAATGCTTACAGCTTATGGGCTACAGATGGTGCTACAGATGGTGCTATCAGTTATCAGCTTATGGGCTACAGATGGTGCTACTTGACTTTTGAATAAAATAAGCTGACGGCACCTCAAGTAGCGTGGCCATTCCCGTAGCGTGGCCATTCCCGTAGCGTGGCCTTTGGCCTTGGCCAACGGCTGACGGCTGAATGCTTACCGCGAACGAGGTTTATTTGAAGCTGACGGCTGACAGCTGACGGCTGAATGCTTACTTCAGGATAAGCCATAGTCTTCGAGCATAGAGTTGTCGATATCAAAAAAATAGTCTCTCAAAACTTTCCTCATACGCTGATATCGTTTTCGCAAGGCTGTATTACTTGCTAAGTTCAGGCGTTCTTCAATTTCAATCCAGGACAATTCCTCCATCACTCGTAACACAAAAATATCAAAATCTAGAGGACTTACTAGTTGTCTAATATCTGACAGTATTTCCTTGACATATTGATCCGATAAATAATCGGAAGAATCATTGGAGCTAATCTGGTATTCTATAGAGCTAAACTCACGTTCTTTTTTCCAATGCTTTCCTTTCTTGGCAAAATGCTCTCTAATCACATTTAAGCAGGTTGTTCTTAGCCAAGCTGATGGATTTTCAATATCTTGTCCAGATTCAATTTTGCTAACTCCGCGAATATAGCTTTCAATAAATATGTCAAATATATCAAATTTGTGTTCAAGATTGAACTGCTTGAGTCTAAATTCAATAAATGCAAACAATCCCGATTTATCTCTTTGGTTTAAAATAGAATTAACAGCGGCATCAAATTGTTTACGATTAGGGGACTTTGGAGGTTTTCTAGGTTGCATATAGTGTAGTTCCTCGGTAAAAATAAAAGCACATGATGCCCTGAATTTCAATTGTATTTGAGAAACTTTATGATCACTATTACTCACTTAGTGACGATTAAGTCTCGATTTGTGAGATTGATAAGTAGGTAGGGGAAAATAAATTGATCAAGGGTATAACCATGAAACAATGAGGTTACCGAGCTGTGTTGCCAAATTGGCATAAAAAATCTTTCCATAGGGGTGTTTTAGTATGCCCCTACTTACATTTGTCCAAGAGTGACCCTAATGACTATAGCCCTTGTGATCATCAAGGAATTACCACATCAGTTGCCACATTAGTTGCCACATTAGTTGTAGGTGCCCATGGCGTGCGCTTGCGATGCTTGCTCCCAATTGCTTGTGGTCAGCTGCCAGTCAGAACTGCTGTAGACGTAAGTGATTCGGATATGGTCTAGGATTATGTAGAAGCAGGTAGCTTTTAGCCAGTCTGAGGGGTCTTGAATATCTTGTCCAGATTCAATTTTGCTAACGCCACGAAGACAGCCTTCAAAAAGTATCTGGCCTATATCAAGTTCCTGTTCAAGATTGAAGTACTTGAGTTGGCGTTTAATAAATGTATATACCTCAGAGTTTTCTTTTTGTTTCCAGCTAGAATCAACTACTGCATCAAATTTTTGACGATTAGGGGATTTTAGGAGGTCTTGGGTTTGCATCTGGTGTACTTCCTCTAGAAAAATCAACATACCAAGTTGAGGCTTATTACTTCAGTTTTTATTGAAGAAGCCTAATGATTATTCTTAATAAATAATGAGAATTAAGTCTTGATTTGTGACACTGATCTAGTTTGACCGGTCAGCTAAGGCGCGACCCCCATGCTACACTTTCTGCAAACAGCTATCAGCCCCTTAGCCCCTACAGCGAAGGAGCTTAGGTTCGACTTATAACCAAAAGCTCAGTTGACTTGAGGTGTCTTTCCAAAGTGGAAAGCCTGTAAGCACTCAGCTATCAGCGTGTCGCGTATCAGCCATTAGCCTTGGCCGTTGGCCACGCTACGGGAATGGCTACGTTACGGGAACAGTTTATGCGCTACACCCACGCTACTTGGCTTTTGAATAAAATAAGCTGACGGCTGACAGCTGACGGCTGAATGCTTACGAAAGCATTGGCACCATTGTCTGTAGGTGTCTTTTTAGGGACATCCGTGGTGCCTATGGTGCTCAAGGTGCTCACAGAGCAAGGCTTGATATTGATCCATATCAATTACAATACCAAGTATCCTTGCATCTGTGACAGTACTCGAAAGGGTACTTTTATTTGTTTTTATTTGTGTTATAAAGAAAGATTATTAAGAAGTGTAAAGGATTCCTTTCTGCTCCCTGTTCCCCGTTTCCCGTTCCTATTGGCTGAATACTTACAAAGATTACGAACCCTTTATCCTTTTTCCTCGGGTGCATCTCAGTGTCTTGATGCAAAGCGCCAGTGGGGGAAACCACGGCAGTGCGGTCATGGGGGGAACCCCCATGACCGCACTGCCTCCCCTGTTCCGAAGCTGCATCGCTTTTAGGTGCGACCCGTGGCGAATTTAATAATTAGATGCGGAAAGCGCACCTTTACAATTAGACAAAAATTCGGACGAAAATTCCCGCGCCCGAGCCCCACACTCCCCACACTCCCCGCGCCCGAGCCCCGCGCCCGAGCCCCACACTCCCGATCTTTTTTACAAATATGAGATGCACCCTTTTCCTCAAGAGGTGCAATCACCCACAGAAAGTCCTTTAGATACCAACCATTCCCGATTGAATAGCCGTGACTGATAACGACCACCGCCATCACAAAGCACAGTCACAATTGTATGACCAGGTCCCATTTGTTTAGCCAGAGCAACAGCAGCTCCGACATTAATCCCGACAGACCCTCCCATAAATAATCCATCCCGGCTCAGCAGCTGGTAAACTACCCGGAGACATTCGTGGTCATCAATTTGAATGGCATCATCAATGGGAGCCCCTTCCATATTCCCAGTAATACGGCTGTTACCGATACCTTCTGTAATAGAGTTACCTTCCGGTTTAATTTCACCGGTCTTGACATAACTGTACAAACCACTGCCCATGGGGTCAGCCACTACACATTGAAGGTTAGGATTTTTTTCTTTCAAATACATCGCCACCCCTGCATAGGTCCCACCTGTACCAGTTGCTGAGACCCAAGCATCAATTTTTCCGTCAGTTTGCTGCCACAGTTCTGGCCCAGTGGTTTCATAATGAGCCTGTCGGTTTGCCAAATTATCAAACTGATTCGCCCAGATGGCATTATCCATCTCTTGGGCAATGCGTCCAGAAAGCTTTACATAATTATTGGGGTCTTTGTAGGGTACTGCTGGCACTGGGCGGACTTCAGCTCCCAGTGTTCTGAGGGTATCCATTTTTTCTTGGGATTGAGTTTCCGGGATAATAATCAGGCACTTGTATCCCTTAGCATTACAGATATGGGCTAGACCAATGCCTGTATTGCCAGCGGTTCCTTCAACAACTGTACCCCCAGGCTTGAGTAAACCTTTTTCTTCTGCATCTTTAATAATATAGAGGGCAGCTCGGTCTTTTACAGAACCTCCTGGATTGAGAAACTCAGCTTTCCCTAGGATTTCACAACCCGTCTCTTCGCTAAAGCTGTTTAAGCGAATAAGTGGTGTATTTCCTACTGTGTCAACAAAACCTGCTTTGATATCCATTTAAATCAAGTTTAAATTACAAATTATAAAGAATGAAGAATTAAGAATGAAGAATTAAGAATGAAGAATTAAGAATTAAGAATTAAGAATTAAGAAGGAAGAATGAATAAGGAAGAATTAAGAATGAAGAATGAAGGCTCAAGAATCCTTAATCCTTCATCCTTCAGACTAGATAATTATTTTACTTGTTAGGTTGGGGTGTCATCCGCAGATAGGGCTTAATTTCCTCATATCCTTTGGGAAATCGTTCCTTCAACTCTTCTGGATCTTTGATGGAGGGTACAATAACGCAGTCACCCCCGTCTGTCCAGTTAACGGGAGTGGCGACTTTATAGTCATCGGTCAACTGTAGGGAGTCAATCACTCGCAGGATTTCGTCAAAGTTACGACCGGTGCTAGCAGGGTAGGTTAACACTAACCGCAATTTCTTCTGTGGGTCGATGACAAAAACAGAGCGTACGGTTAGGGTATTGTCAGCGTTGGGGTGGATCATATCGTAAAGGTCAGACACCTTTTTATCTGGATCCGCCAAAATCGGGTAGTTAACCGTTGTTGTCTGGGTTTCGTTGATATCTCCAATCCAGCCTTTGTGGGAGTCAACATCATCCACGCTCAAGGCTATCACTTTAACATTGCGCTTCTCAAATTCGGGCTTGAGTTTAGCAACCATACCTAACTCGGTGGTGCAAACTGGGGTGAAGTCCGCTGGGTGAGAAAACAGCACTACCCAGCTATCTGCTGCCCATTCATACAAATTAATCTCCCCTTCGCTAGAATTCTGAGTAAAGTCGGGTACGGTATCCCCCAATCGTAGAGTCATGGCTAAATCCTGTTGCTATTTTTTCTTGTCAGGATTGTTATAGTGCCACAAAAGTCAGATTTATCCGTCAGCTTTTAGATCTATTTTAGGATTTGCTTAGGAATTCTTTATTCAGCGGTCAGGGGTCAGGGGTCAGGGGTCAGGGGTCAGGGGTCAGGGGTCAGGGGTCAGGGGTCAGCGGTCAGCGGTCAGGGGTCAGGGGTCAGGGGTCAGCGGTCAGCGGTCAGCGGTCAGCGGTCAGCGGTCAGCGGTCAGCCATTCGCAAAGCGTGGCCATAGGCCAAGGCCTTTAGCTGTTCCCGTAGCGTGGGCGTAGCGCTAATCGCTGATAACTGATAGCTGATAACTGATAGCTGATAGCTGATAGCTGATAGCTGATAGCTGATAACTGATAGCTGATAGCTGATAGCTGATAGCTGATAGCTGATAGCTATTAGCTTACGAAGCAACATTTGTCAATGAACTAGGGTGGTAACTTCTGGTGTTCTGGAAAAAGTTGAGGTCTTGTGTCTGGACTTCGATATTATGAGATGATGAGAAACAAAAATTAAACTAAACCCACAGAGATTAATTTCTCTTAGTGCTGTGTTGTGTAAGTAAGGAGTTTTATGATGAGAAAACTGGTTCATCTGGCAGTGTTATGCCTTCTAGTGCTTAGCTTGGGGTGCTTAGGCTTACCCCAAAGTGCGATCGCTTCCCCTATGTCTTCAGCAGACACATTTTCTTTAAATAACTTAACGTTGCCCTCATCTACCGCTTTAATCGCTCGGTCATCCAATAGCAATGAGGCTCAGTCACCCCAGAGCAATGCGGCTGATGCCAAGTTATCCACGGAGTTTGGTAAGAAGACTGACCTGAACAATACTCCTTTGCGTAAGTTTCGCAAATATCGCGGATTCTACCCAACCTTGGCTAGTAAGATTGTTAATTATGCTAAAGACGAGGGGGACTACAAGTCAGTAGAAGATGTTCTGAAAATTCCGGGACTAAGCGAACGCCAGAAGAAACTGTTACAAGACCAAATTGATCAAAAGAGTTTTACCGTGACTCCTCGGTCAGAGGTTCATAATGCGGGCGACGATCGCATTAATCCTGGCGTGTACTAATAACGCCATTGGTGGTTAACTTTAAATTTTTTGTAAGTATTCAGCTATCAGCTATCAGCGGTCAGCTATCAGCGGTCAGTAATCAGCGTGTCGCGTATCAGCGTGTCGCGTATCAGCTATCAGCGGTCAGTAATCAGTAATCAGTAATCAGTAATCAGCGTGTCGCGTATCAGCTGACGGCTGACGGCTGACGGCTGACGGCTGACGGCTGACGGCTGACGGCTGAATGCTTACAATTTTTTGTCTAACCCACTCTTACAAGAGTGGGTTAATTTTAACTAATCAATCTAGGACTTACACAGCTGATAGAAACATCAACAAACCTGGCTGCATCGCTTTTTTGATAATGTTTCGGTCAATTCTTGATCCGAAGTTCCAGGCAACTGCGGCGAAGTCTATTGGTAAGCATTCAGCTGTCAGCTATCAGCTATCAGCTTTTGAATGAAACAGGTAAGCATTCGTTTAATCTCACTTCCCTGGCCGAAAAGCCAGAAATTGATACTCTTTGGCTTTGAGTCCATTGAACTCGTCAGCGGGATAGCTTGTTTTAAGCTGACCGCTGACGGCTGATAGCTGAATACTTACGTCTATTGTTGTTACTGTACTACACAGACTTATAAATCACTTTAGCAATTTTTTCAAGAAAATTGGATTTCAAGAAAATTGGGGATTTGGGAGCTTCCCGAGCTCAATACCAACCTTTTGGGCTGGGATCACCTGCCAGCTAGAATCACTCGATAGTTCCAGAACTTGCTGATGGTACTTCAGCAGACTCTCTCGGTGACCAACACTGATAAAAGTGGTTTCGGTTTGCTGTAGTTCCTGGTAGAGATGCCGCTCGTTTTGCTGATCCAAGGCACTGGTTGCTTCATCCAAGAAGGCATAGCGAGGTTGATTCAGCAACAGTCTGGCAAAGGCTAGACGCTGTTGTTCTCCTAGGGAAAGAACACTACTCCAATCTAATTGGACTTCCAAACTGCCCACCTTGGCCAGCAGCTCAGAAAGGTTAACCCGATGCAGCACGGACTCCAATTCCTCCAAGGAACTGTCGCGGCTGGCATTTGGGTAAAGCAGCTGTTCTCGCAAGGATCCTGGAATCATGTAAGGACGTTGAGGCAAAAATAAGATGTCTTCCACGGCAGGTCGCATGATGCAGCCTGTTCCTGTGTTCCACAACCCAGCGATCGCTCTTAGCAAAGAACTCTTGCCACAGCCACTCGCCCCCATAATTAGTGTCCCCTCACCCGGTTTTACTGACAACGAGAGATCTTTGACCAAGGTCTGTTCGCTGTTAGGAGTTTGCAAGGTAATCCCTTCGAGGGCAAAGCAGTTGTCTTCTACTGTCTTAATAATGTTAGCAGCATTCTGTTGTGCTGTCGGCGCTTCCAAAACCTCCGCCAGGCTAGCTAAGCGATTAACCACCGCAGCAAGAGCACTAAGGGTATCAAACCGACGTACAATCACTGCAAGTGCCCCCGAAAGCTGAAAGCACAATATACTTGCTTGAGTAACTGTGCCTAACTCAACTTGACCACTAAAATACAATGATCCTACAGTCAAGTAAGGTATGATAAAGATAGAATTTTGATACGCTATGGTTAAGAATTCTATATTCCGCTCCCAGCCGATAATCAGATTTAGATTCTGCATCAGTTGAATAAATCGCTGCTTCACTAAACTCAATTCTTGATTTTCTCCACGAGAGAAGGCGATAGATTCAGCATTGTCGCGGATGCGAACTAAACTGTACCGGAAATTGGCTTCGTATTCGAGTTTTTCTCCGTTAAGATCAACTAACCGTTTACTCAAAAAAATCACGCTCAGGTTGACGAACAGGGAATAGACTACCATAGCCGTCAACAGTAGTTTAGAAATCGTCCAAAGAACGATTCCGTAAGCAATTAGATTAACAACTTGATTAAGTATAGCAACCCAAAAATCCAAGATGGTTTGAGTAAAAGATTCAACTTCTTTGGAGATGCGCTGGTCTGGGTTATCGATATCAAGATTTGTCTTGAGTTCGTAATAGGCTCTATTGTATAGATACTGATCGAGAAAATATTTGGTTAACCATTGTTGCCAGTCGAGACAGAGTCTCTTTTTGATGTAGTTGGAAAAAACCATTAAGGGCACAATGGCCAATAGGGAACTACTGTAGAGTAAGAGCAGGGTCAGGTAGTTTGATGCCTGGTGTCTAGCCATGACCGTGATCAAGTCCCGATTTAAGTAGCTGCTTAAGACATTCACCCCAGTACTTGATAGCAGTAACAACACTATCACTATTGACATCAACCATGGTTGCCAATGATCTTGTAACTGTTGCCTGTAGTAGGCAAAACCAGCAATGGTAGCCAGCAAAAGTAAACCAATGAAATAGATAGCTGGCGACTTATTGATCATGGCAACAGAGTCCACTAAACCGGGAGCAACACTATTAATTATTTCTGGAAAATAGTGCTGTCCTCCTAAGCTAATGAGGCTGACAAGAGTAAAAGAAATTATTAATAGGAATACTATTAGTAACAGTAATAGCCCTAGAAAAGTTCCTGTTTGATCCGATAGTGGATACCAGTAAGGCTGGACAAGCCCTAACAATCTTTGCCCAAACTTACCGTCAAATCTGTGGTTTTCACTCATATCTCTATAAATTCCCAGTTGTCGGAGGGGTGCAAGTGTCAATAATCATTCTGCTTATTTATTAAGCACAGGTGGAACCGGTGTATAGCCTGTAGGGTTTCACCCCCAATTTTTGATGTTTATTTTGCTTATCTGCTTACCAAGTCACCATACACCTATAGCAATTCTAAATCATTTGTAAAATATGCAAAATTGTAAATCATTACTGGGCAAGGGTTATAACGATAGCTTTGGGCAATATATTTCACGAATCATATAAAATTGCTATAGGGATACTTTTCTATAAAAATGTAACTTTTGATACAGAAAAAATACACGATATAAAAACATTTCAAGACTTCAGAGAAAAGTAAAAAAATGTAAAAAAAATGTTACCTAGAAAAAAATTATGCATATACTGATAAATGTCTGCTCAACAAGCAGATGGTAAAAATTACGGCCCATTGGGGGCACAAAGGAGCAATATAATGTCAACGGCTACCCTAGAAAAGGTACTGCACCAGGCATCTATTGACGCTGAGTTCCGTAGCGAAGTTCAAAATAACCCAGAAGCTTTTGGACTCTCAGCTACCACTACCCTACCTGAATCTGTTGAGAAGCAGGATCACGCTTTCATCGAGTTGTTAAATGCTTCCTTAGGGGAGTTTGATATCGCTGCTAGTTGTGAATCCACCTGCAGCTCCGGTCCATTGACAATTGTTTGCGATGGAACAACCAAAAACTAGTGATGGAACGACCAAGTAGGTTGTGACCGTTTCTAATCCAATAGGCTAGGTACCTGTCTAGGAGCTGGCATGACATCGGATTTTTTAAGATTAGATGTGATGCCAGCCCCCTTTGTTAACTGTTTATTAGTATTGCTTGGTAACTCTTGGGGTTATGGTTGACGATTCTGTGCTGGAGGAACTGGCTTGCCGAGCTAGTAATTTGGCTGAGCGAACTCTCATTGTTGAACGACTGGCTAAAGGCCAGGGGAAAGCTAGGTGTACCAACCAGCTTGAACCGTTGGATAGCTGGAACATCAAAAAACTGGTTGGCAAGTTGGCTGTGCAGGTGCTTAGGGATTCCTATGAGCAAGAAGGAAAAGTCAGTCAATCGATTATTGAAGACCTACAGCAACTGCTGACAGAGTATAAATTATACGAACGAAACTGGGACGAGTTGTCGGAAGCAGACCGATTGGAGTTCGTCAAACCTCACCGTCAGTGGCTAGAAACCTACCGCGCTGCGATCGCGACCTTGGATTTACCAAAAGGGGATTTTTTAGGGAGTTCCTGGTACGAACCCGATATCTACCACGGGAAATTGGCCATAGCCTGCGAACCCTTTCTACGGCTGTTGCACCAGAGATTGCAACCTTTATGTGATCAGCTTAAGGTGATCTCAAAGCAAGTCGTCAGTGACCTTCAAATTAACCTGCTTAATCGCTTTGAGCTGGCCTTAACCTGGACGGTTGAAGCCAATATTAATGTCTATTGTCTTCAGAATAAGATCGCCAAATCAGCCGATGATCCAGAGGCTTATCTGGCCTACCTGGAACAGACTTTTCAAGACGGTTGGAGTTATCACCGCTTTTATTTTCAGTTTCCTGTACTAGCACGTTGGTTAGCTCAGGTAACTGGTTTCTTGTGTGATTTTGGTGAGGAAGTGATTCAGCGTTTGGCTAGGGATTGCGAGCAAATCAGTGGGAGGTTATTCTCCGGGAAACCCATAACCCAAGTCAAATCCTTTAAGTTAGGCAACTCGGATTACCATGCTGGCGGCAAGAGCGTAGTGATCGTGGAACTGGAGCTGATTAACTCTGAGCCAGCAACAATTGTTTATAAGCCTCGCTGTATTCAATCTGAAGCAGCGATGCAAGGGCTGCTAGAAACCTTGACTAGGGATAAGGTGGTTGAGTTTGCCAGCTATGGAGTGCTCTGTCGAGATGGCTATGGTTATGCAGAGTTTATTGCTTCTGGTAAAAACCATGTCCAAAGTCAAGCTTCTGCTGAGGGATTTTATCAGCAACTCGGGGGATTTCTCAGCATTTTCTACATCCTAGGGGGAGGCGATCTGCATTTTGAAAACATCCTAGTTGCTGATGGGAAGGGGTTTATTTGCGACTGCGAAACGGTTTTGGAAGTGTTGCCCCTTGGCATGGACAAAATGCCCGGTACAGTACTCGATTCAGTTTTCAAGACAGGTTTGCTGGAATGGCCAGACCCGGAGGATAAAAATGAAATGAAATTGAGCGGGTCTAGGGGCGGCGACTCCTACGAAATACCCCATCAAGTTCCTAAAGTGAACGAGGCTAAGATGTCATTAGCCCTGGGTGTTGAATATCAATCGGGAATTCGGGTCGAATTCGAAGCAACCAATCGCATCTATTACCAAGGTCAGCTCGTACAGCCACAGGAGTACAAAGATGCCATTGTTGAGGGATTTAACCGAGTTTATAACTGGTTTCGAGAAAACCCCACTAAAGCCGCAACGTCCCTCCAAGACTTATTTTATCCCTCATTAGTGCGCTTCATTAATTGGGGAACCCAAGCCTATGCCAAGTTAATCATCGCCGCTCGCCATCCCAAATGTCTTGCCGAACCCCTAGAAGTGGATTTGCTGTTCAACACCTTAAAAGAGCATCAACGAAAGTGGGACAATCAAGGGAAACTGGCTGAGCTAGAACTAGCATCCCTGTGGCAATGGGATATCCCCATCTTCTCAGCTAAGGCAACTGGCTCTCTAGATTTAATCCACAATTACCAACAATCCCTGCCAGATGCGATCGCGATTTCCCCATTGGACAATGCACTCAAACGCATTGAAAAATTATCTGAGGAGAACCGAATCCGGCAGAACCAGTACATCTACAGTAGCCTATCCACAGACGAACTCAATAGTCCCTACTTTATCGCTTCAGCGGTTAATTACGCCCAGCAAATTGGTTGGCAGTTGTGGGAATTGCTCGAACCCGATCCGAGTAAGGCTCCATGGCAAACCTGCGACTATACAGCTACTGGAAAACGTGTGGTAGATATCGGGCCAGATATTTACACGGGTTCAGCAGGGATTTGCCTATTTTTGGCTTATCTCGATGCCCTTCACCCCCAGCCAGAATTTCGTCAAGCAGCAGAACGAGCCTTCAAGCACGCCATGGAGCACCCTAGTTCACCCTTCGTTGGGGCGTACCAGGGCACAGCTGGATTGATTTACCTGTTAACCCACCTGGCTCAGCTATGGGACAGACCAGAACTGCTGGAGCGGGCAGTAGAGTTGACTCACGAACTGATGCCACGGATTCCTCAGGACAAATACTTTGACCTTTTGCTGGGAGTCACGGGGGTGATTCCTGTCATGCTGGGGTTGGCAAACACCACTTCTGGCCAAGGGAGAGATAGTGCCATAGATTGTGCCGTACAGTCTGCTCAATATTTGCTCCAAGGGGCAACTCGCCAGGGGGACACCCTAAGTTGGGAGGGTGGGCGACCGGATCTAAACCAGCAGAATCTGACCGGTTTTTCCCACGGTTCGAGTGGTCCAGGGTGGGCACTAATTTTGTTAGGGTGTGATCTTGACAAGCAAGAGTACATTCAGGCTGGTCGTCAATGCTTTGCCTATGAAGCGACTCACTTTGATCGGGAGCAGAAGGATTGGTATGACCTGCGCAAATCGATCATGGTAGCTGACAGAAACGAACCCCATTTTGCCAATGCTTGGTGCAATGGGTCGGCGGGAATTGGTTTGAGCCGTATTGCCAGTTGGGCAGCTTTAGGGAAAAATGACGAAGATATTCTGCGGGAGGCTTACGCAGCTCTCAATGCTACTTTGCGGAATTTTGACAAGCTCGGTAACGATTCCCTATGTCATGGCAGATCCGGCAATGCCGAGCTATTGCTGCGGTTTTCTCAACTGAGGGACACACCTTATTTGCAGATGGAGGCTAACGTCCAAGCTCAGGCCCAGTGGCGTCGGTTTGAGAAAGCTCGCACGTGGCTCTGTGGTTCTACGACTAAGGATCTCTTTCCCGATCTAATGCTTGGAATCGCTGGAATGGGAATGCACTTTTTGCGGCTAGCCTATCCGGAGCGAGTCCCTTCCCCTCTGATGCTCGATCCGCCTCCATCAGCATAAGCCGATAGACCTAGATTGAGCTTAAAGATTGTGTCGGTGAAGGTAGACTCTGGGATTATCATTGTCGTGGTTGTAATTTTGTTGGTTTAACTGGTTGAAAAAGCTATGTCAAAAGAAGCGGTGGAGAAGTTTTATGAAGCTCTTGAAAATACAGAAGCATTGAGACAGCAAACTAAGGCCATCACAACGGAAGAAGAGCTGGTTAAACTTGGTGCCAATCACGGTTATTGTTTTACCAAAAAAGACATAGCAGCAGCAAATGCTTCTTATGTTCCCAAGAGTGACAAACCTCTGATTGCCATTGATTGTGCTCAGTCTGCTTCTGATCAGGGGTTCCCCCACGCTTATCACTACGAGTTTAAGTTTTCCGAGATTCCAGGGTTTGAGAAAATTGCTGAGGAGGTCGGAAAGCTCAAAATCAAGCCAGATACGGTGGATCTAGGGCTGTATGAAAAGAGTTTTTGGGAAGCAAATTTTAAATTTGCCGATGTTTCCCCAGCTGATCCAGAATTCCAACAGCGGTATCTCAAATCATTGCGCTCCTACCTGGATCAAGGTGTGGCTTCATCCCAGCCTGAATATGCCTGGAGTCAGTTCCACTTAATTAATCTGGATCGGTATGTTGACCATTCCCTTTACGAGGATTATTTTAGGACGAAAGTAAAGTTAATCGAACTCCTGGAAGGTTTCTTTGGAGCTGAAATTAGGTTCTCAGGAAGCTTATGGTATCCGCCGAATGCTTATCGGATGTGGCACACGAACGAAACTCAGCCAGGTTGGCGGATGTATTTCGTTGATTTTGATCGCTGTGAATTCAATGGGGATGGCAAACCATTTTTCCGCTACATGAATCCCGAAACCAAGGAGTTAGTAACCCTTGAGGAGAAGCCGAAAGTGGTTAGATTCTTCAAGATCGAAAGCGAGCCACACAAGTTGCTGTGGCATTGTATTGTTAATAAAACCCAAGCGAACCGGTGGAGTTTTGGCTTTAACGTTTCTGATAAATGGATGAATAAGTTACTGAAGCCTAATGTAAAATTGACAGTAAACTGATACAGTAAAAACTATGTTCTAAACTAGCATAAAAAATGCTTTCTGTGAAATACTCCTGTAACTTGTTGCTAAAGGAAATAATTATACCAATGCTGTACACATGGTATGATTAGGAACAATAGATGAAGGAGTTATACTCGTAAGCATTCAGCAGTCAGCCGTGAGCTTTTAGCTCACGCGTGCGCGTTCAGCCGTCAGCTTATTTTTCAAGTAGCATGGGCTATGGGCATAAACTGTTCCCGTAGCGTGACCACAGGCCTTTAGCCTTTAGCCTTTAGCTGATAGCCTTTAGCTGATAGCTGATAGCTGATAGCTGATAGCTGATAGCTGAATGCTTACTTACACTCTTCTTGGGTAAACTTAAATATTACTTCATCAAACTTATCCATAATGAGCAAATTTATAATGATAAAATTTACTAGTAATGGGAAAAAAGCTAAGTTTGGATAAGTTCTATAAAGAAGACTCGAACACATTACTAAAAAAAACTACTCGAAGACACTATGGTCAAGATCAAGCAGAATCCTAAAGAATATAGAGAAGATAAAGATAAAGGTGGTGACAGGGATGAAATTCGGCAAATACAGATATTGATGCTCTTGTGTTTATGTCTGTCCTCTGAAGGCACGCTCTACGACTTGCTGAAAATGGCATTGGAGACCCCTGGACAGCGGACATTGAATCGGGTAACTCCACCGGAAGATGTTAGTATAGATGGTCTATTTGAATGGTTGGGTGAGCTGTTTGGTGAAGCAGAAGTGACAGAAGGAGAAAGGGATTTGCTGCTCTGGCAAAACGATATCAAAAATATGTGGCCAGCGATTAGTGAGCTCAAAGCAATCGAGGAGAAGCTTGGGTTTAAGATTAGCATCGAAAAGAAGAGCTAAGCTGTGCAGAAAGTTCACTATCAGTACCTCGTTTCCTGACCAGCTACTAATCATAAAAATCAAGAAGTAAGCATTCAGCTATCAGTTATCAGCTTAAGCGCTACGCGCACGCGTGCGCGTTCAGCTAATGGGCTACGGGCACGCTACTGTTCGCGCAGCGTGCGCCTATTGCGATCGGTGCTTTTGAATAAAATAAGCTGACCACTAACCACTAACCACTGACGGCTGACGGCTGACGGCTGAATGCTTACATCAAGACTAAACATTAAGACTAAACATTCAAACACAATTGAACATAATTACTGGTTTCTGAATCCACTGACTGAGTGTTACCGGACCTAGGGGATAAACTATTATCCAGCCAACTCTGACTAGTGCGTAACCTTTGACCATCACTAGCTAACCACCTCTGGAACACTTCCATGCGACCATCTTCTGGACTAACTAGCTGATAAACTCTGAACCGCTTTTTTCCTTGGCTCTGATAACGAATACACTGTAAGCCATAGCCGATTTTATCTAAGAAACGCCTGATAATAACAATCGGAGTTGCTTTTTTAGCTAGTCCTATTCCCATGATGGTTTTGATAGCACAACGGTTTGCTAATGCGATCGCAGCCATCTCCTGCAAGTCCTGATCAGTATTTTTGAGTTCTCGTTCCAGATTTTCTAATAGAATTGGTATCCCCAAAACTTTCATAGTACCAATCATTGCTCCTAGCACAGCACGATTGAAGTCCGGTAGAAATATACTCCCTTGACCTTGCTCAATTAACAGTCGCGCTACCTTAGCATCCCGTTCTGCCAGATGTTGCCGACCTAGGGTAAGAAAATAATGGAGCCGTAGCTGCTGATACCAGCCTTGGTCATCTTTGAGTACTAGTTCTGGTGTGACTGGGATGCGATAACGCTGCGTTAAATCGTACTTCCGTAGTGAGCGACGCTCCGATGGTGTTTTGACTAGGCATTTGCTAATCTTTTGATATTGGCTATAACTGAAGTCTTGACTAAATGCGATCGCATTACACTCAGCCTGATAGTTTTGGTCTCTAACTGCAGTAATAGCTGCCATCAGAGCATTCTGTGCTCCCAACTCTTCCGGTTGGGGTAAACCCTTAGACTTCTTTTTCCCAGCTTTAGTGGAACTGGCTGGGGAAACATCCATCACCAGATGACCTTCAGCACGCAATCCTGCTAGCACGGATTCCCGATAGTTCACCATTGCGGCATTGAATCGGACAGCCATTCTAGCCCAGCACATCAAGGATTCTGCTTGAAAGCCTGTATCTAAATCATCCACAGCATCGAAATCCGATTGTTGTAGCAACCGAATATTCATTTGGGTCAAACGCTGTCCAGATGCCAGCAGTGAGGATAGAGACGTGGAGCCATTACCCACTTGATTAAAGCCATAAGGGGCTACCCAGATGAACCGGGGTAGATTTTCTCGGATTCGCCCTAAGGTTTGTCTGACACTATTTTCTCCTTGCACCCCTTGGGCAATACACCACACAGAGGTAAAATGTCCCCGCAGATCAATACTCACTCCCGTTTCAATAGCAGGACTAGCTAATACAATGTCATAGTCCCCTAAAACATTGTTGAGGTTATTGATACACCCCATGGCTGGATGACTAGTTTCACCAAGGGATTCCGAATCAATGCGCAATATCCGGAGGTCGGGAAATTGCTTTTTCAGGTACGCTTCTAGAGTGCAGGTACCCCATTGGCTCTTCGGTTTTTGAGCCGAAAGACACACAAAGGGTTTGCCTCCTTGAGCAATGTGTGCTTCTAGCTCTCGCACTAGTCTTTTTGGTGTGCTATCGGTATAGTTATGAACTTGCCAGGATTGATCAATGTTGGGTTTCCAGTCATTCTCAATGATAAAGGGTTCCAGGTTAACTCCAGACAAGCTCAGTAAGTAATCTATCGATATATCACTCAAGTCCGCATCGGCAATATAAACTTGACCAGACCCCCCCAAGACATTCTGGATTAGGGTTTTCAGGGATTTGAGAATAGCAACGCGATTACTCTGACAGGTGCTAGAGTTCAATCCATGCCAGAGCACTTGCTCCACTTCATCGATAATCACTACGCCATCAGACCAGTTAGCGGCATTGAAGCGAGCCTGAGAATTCCCATGCAAGGAGTCGAGACATAAACCATAACCTAACACCCCTTGCTTTTGGTCATCCCTGACCTCAGTGATATACTTGATGCCAAAGCGTTGGCACAATGCTTCTACTAATCGCACCCGATGACCAAGCACTAACACCCATTGCTTTCGGGCTAGGGCTTGAGAGACAATTTTTTCCAGTAGTTGGGTTTTTCCAGTACCCTTAGGGGATTTAATCCCAATCAGTTGGGCTGTATCCGGAATCGGAAGTTCTTGCAGATAGCGGCAATTTACCTTAAAGTTAGCTCGATAGGTGAGCTGGCTTAGGGATTTAGCTTTCCAAGTATCCAGGGGGAGTGCTCGTTGGTAAACTTGCTCAAAGGTCTTCTGACCTTGATCAGCAATTAAATCATCTACCCCTTTGCCTAGCTGGGCATCCCAAGTGATGACCTTAACAGGGCAACCTGCTTGATTGAGCAGATATCCCATTCTACGAATCGCAGCATTGACAGCTTTGATGGTATTCGGTTTCGAGTCTTGGTCAAAGACTATGTAAATCGGTCGCTCCGGAGTAGCTAGTTTCCGTAGTTGGGGAATCAGGTCAGACTTTCCAATCCGATTTCCCTGGGCATCCCTACGGATTCGATACCCACCATTAATTCCTGGTAATGCGATCGCAGCGTAACCAGCAGTGAGTAAAGCTCCAGCTTTTTTAGCCCCCTCAGTAATACACAAGGGAATCGAGGGGTGAGAGATTAGCCACTGCCAAAACCCTAGATCCGGTTGATTGTGGTCAAGGTCTGTGGGGAGAATGGTAAAATCATTGCGTTCAGCAATCCGTTGCCACAGGTGGAAAGGTACTCGCAGAGCAAACAAACCTGTGGGAGTTTTGGGGGGATGTTCATATTTAATTAGCTTCCTAGTTTCCCCACTCTGACGGGGTTGGCTGGGTTTGAAACAGCCCCAAATATCCTCCTGACCAGTAAGCAAGTCAATACCAGAACACCACCATCCCCCTTGTTCGAGGTGTTGATAGCGTTCCAGAATCGAGTTTAGCACTCGACCATCATTGCGTCTGGGCAGAGAGTCGGAATAGAAGAGATACTCAAATGGGCTAGAGCCTTCGAGAGACCTTACATTGAGGCGAGTCAGCTGTTCATCAACACTACTAGCTGTCCACTCCTGGATATGGTTCATGGGTTTGGGGAAGACTCTGGCAGATGTCACGCTATATCTAGTGGTTTTATTTTTAACTTTAAGGAATATAACACTATTTGTGACCTAAGAGTTCATTTTACCTAATGCTTTAGGTTTTGTTTACAGTTGACCCTTGACGGTTGATAGTACCATAAAATCATCACTTATCCCTACGTAAGAATTCAGCAGTCAGCCGTGAGCTAAAAGCTCACGCTACGCGAACAGTCGTTCGCACAGCGTGGCACAGGCTTTGGCCTTTGGCCACGCTGTGCGAACGACGCTGTGACATAACTCAGCATTATTCGAATGCTGACCTGTTGTCTTGATGCAATAGCGAGTGGGGGAAACCACGGCAGTCGCTCATGGCGCATGGGTCTGTGTGCGGAACCTGCGTCCGCACCGCTGTTTGCCCCGTGGGAACCCCCAAGACCGCGCTGCCTCCCCAAGACCGCGCTGCATCGCTTATTCAAAAGCACCTCAAGTAGCGTGCGCGTAGCGCATTACCTGATGACTGATCAGCTGATAGCTGATAGCTGATGGCTGAATACTTACTCCCTACCATCGGATTACCAGTCATTAGTTATTAGTTAGATAGGGATCCGTGTAGGAATTGTGATAATTTTTGTTCCCTACTCCCTACTCCCTACTCCCTACTCCCTATTCCCTATTCCCTATTCCCTTTGCTATTGCACCATATTCCCATAGTCTGGGCGAGAGTTGGAAACGCCACTTTCACCCTTATTTCTCTAATTATTCTTGCCCTAAGTTTAGGTCAAGCAGGTTGGTTTCGGTGGTTAGCGCTTCACATAGCTAATTGGGGATGTGGTCGTGGCCATTTGCTTTTCTCCTTAATAATCCTAGTCGGGATGTTATTGAGCAATGTGTTTACTAACCTAGCCACGACTATAGTCTGGACAGCTGCTGTGATGGAAATTTTGCTGCTGCTTGGCTTTAGTGCCAAAGCTACTCTGGCATTTGTGTTTACTAGTGGTTTTATTACCGATGCCGCTAGCTTACTACTGCCGATGAGTAATCCAGTAAATCTGATTTATGTTGATTATTTACAGATTTCCTGGTTGCGCTATGTCATGGTGATGTTGCCCGTAACCGTTGCCACAATAGCCACTAGTATCATCATTCTTTGGTTCTATTTTGAACCCCAAATCCCCCTGACCTATAACCTTGCCCGTCTACCACCACCTAATCGTGCAATTCGAGATTCCTTAATCTTTAAATTGAGTTTTCCTATTTTAGGACTACTCCTAATTGGCTACTTGTTCGCAAAAGTGCTAAATTTCCCCATTGCCTGGATTGCTGCTATGGCAGCTTTAGTGATGGTGGCATTAGCAGCACGTTCCTTTAACGGTCGTGCTATTACACTTAGTTATATTTTACAGCTAGCAGGTCAACTGCCATGGCGAATTATTTTACTTATCCTAGTCCTGTTTCTATTCGGCATCGGTTTGGACAATCTGGGCATAACTGCTCTGTTAAGCCAGCGGTTGGAAATCCTTTCTAATTGGGGACTCACTTTAGCGGCTAGTGGTAGTGGTTTCCTAGCCACATTTCTTGCCAGTGTACTGAACAATTTCCCAACAGTACTGCTGAATGCTAAGGCAATTGAAAGCATTACCGATATTGATCCAGCTGTCAAAGAAGTGATGATATACGGTAATTTAATTGGCTGCGACTTAGGAGCAAAACTTACTCCCTTAGGAAGTCTATCAACTCTACTTTGGTTGAAGGTCTTGGCTTTTAGAGGAATCCAAATCAGTTGGGTTTATTATATTCGTTTAACCTTCATTCTTACCATGCCAGTTTTATTTGTCAGCTTGCTGAGTTTAGCAATTTGGTTACCATGGCTAATTGCTTGATTATATAGCGGTTTTCAATTAGGTGAGGTGCATTTTTTAGGGAGTAGTAGGGAGTAGGGAGTAGGGAGTAGGGAATAGGGAATAGGGAATAGGTAAGAGAGAATCAGGCAAAAATATTGTGTACATCATTAGACTAAAAACCGCTATAGATTTAGTTTAAATCTCAGCTTTAAATGCTCTCTACTATAGATATTAATTCCCTGGGGTTTGTGACCAATGACAATGATTATTCAAAACTCTCCAAATCAAAACTCAAAACTAGTGTCATTGGAAGCATTTATTAAATTACCAGAAACAAAACCTGCTAGTGATTACATTGATGGCCAAATTATTCAGAAACCAATGCCACAGGGAAAACACAGCAGAATTCAAGGGGAATTGGTTACTGATATTAATGTAGTGGTGAAGCAAGAACGAATTGCTCGTGCTTTTCCATAAATTCGGTGTACTTTTGGTGGACCCTCAACCGTTCCGGATGTATCTGTGTTTGTTTCCCAGAGAATTCCTCGTGATGACAATGGCGAAATTGCCAATGTTTTCCAGGCAGCGCCTGATTGGACAATTGAGATTCTTTCACCTGACCAAAGTCAAACCAAGGTGACAAAGAATATTCTCCATTGTTTAACGTATGGCACGGCAATGGGCTGGTTGATTGATCCAGAAGAGCAAACGGTTTTCGTTTATCGTCCAAAACAGCAAATCGAAGTGTTTGATCAATCATCCTAGCAAATTCCTGTTCCATCCTTTGCTAGGGAGTTAAGCATTACTGTGGGCGATTTGTTTAGTTGGCTATTGGATTGAAGCTATAATGGTAGGGTGGGCAAAAATTTATCGCCGATAAGCTTAATGGAGAAAATATCTTACTTTTTGCCCACCCTACGACTAAACTGCTTTTCTGTAACAGGCTACTGGTGAGCATATCCAGTAAATTGCCTTTTGAAGGGCGACTTAAATCCTAAAACTATATCCTGTTGGGGAACTCCTGCTTCAACTAACTCGTTAGCTACTCCCACTTCAGTGCCATCACTCTGAATCCAAATTTTGTTATCTTTGATATCAATATGAATTAAGCTTCCGTATTCCCGTCGTTGGTCATACCAGCCCACTATCATCAGTAAATAGTGATTGCGCTCACTATCAAAAATCATTTGAACTTCTGTATCATCATCGTTAAGGTTGATAGCGTGGGTTTTCAGGATTTTTTGGACTAATTCATGATAGTTCAAGGTTTCCATGCCGTTCCAGCAACTTTGATGTGTAAAGGATCGTTGGTGATCACCCAGCTATCTTTTTCTAGGGCTAACCGGAAGGTGTTGTGAAAAATATCCTTGGCTGGCATAGACAGATGAGCAATTGGAAATGACTTAGGATTTTTAAGATTTATTATAACTGAGATCAATATAAAAAATTCCTCCCGCGCTCTACCGTAACGTAAGCATCGGGAGGAATTTCAGCGGAATTATTGAATTGAAGCTATAGGGTAAGAGTTAAACAAGGTTTAACTACTGTTGGTCACACTCGCCTACCCCAAAGTTAGCTATGTCCCTAACGAACTTCGTTGGACTTACATTCATAAATGCCGTCACCGTTGGTTTTGTAGATATAGCCAAGGAAAGATGGTCCGCTTTCCCACTTCACGTAGCAGCAGCTGCCTTCCTCAAAGTCAGCTTCGTCGCTACCGCCTACTGGGTTGTGTGAGCAGATTTTTGTCTTAGGCGCACCGCAACCTGATGCGGTAGAAACATCCCAATTTCCCAGGTAAACACCGCCATTTTCCGGAGTAGTTAGACCTACACATAGGTCTCCATCGGACATGGTTGCTGCGAATGCTGGCTCAACCACAGGTGCAAGCACAAACAACAATGCGGCTAGGCTACATAGTAAGATGCTGAAAAATTTCTTCATTTTCAATCTCATTCTTGTTTTAGTGTTAACGTAGCAGGGGCATCCAGGTCATTGATCAAGGTCATTGATTGTCCCCTCTATAACTAAAACGATCTCACCAGGCAGTTTGTGACATTTTTTTCGACTTAGAGTCCTGTTTTAAGAACTTCCGCCGCTAAAATCTGGGACCAGGTACAAACAGATTGGCCACTTTAAACTCTGTCTGATTGCGGAAGTCCTTTCCCCTGGTACAGAAGGTAGCGATTAGCCCGAAGGGCTACGCTACGCGAACGCGGTAAAAAATTTAGACACTACCGCCGCCTTGATACCCTTAGGGAATATCTCCTGATTGATTCGGAAACCATGAGCATTGAATGCTACCGACTTAATGATAGAGGCAAATGGGAACTTACCACTTACTTGATGGATGAAACCACAAAAGACGCAACAGAACCGGATGTACATATCACCAGCATTGACTTTGACTGTCCTCTATCCCAGCTCTATGAAGATGTTGAGTTTTTTGAAGACCAAGACGATTAATTACAGGTTTTTGGTGAGCAAAAACTCATTTACTGGCTGGTTTAGCCTAGCGCTATAGTTAAGCCATGGCAATACTATAGCCACTCAATCAATTTCTAGCGCAGTGCTGACTTACCTGACCTCTGCTGAAGTCTTAACTATCACCCTACCAGTATTGCCAGCACCAAACACCTGAGCAGTCAAGTTTGAACCGCTCGACTGGGAGTCAGGTTGGTACTGAGCAGAATTGGTATTGTAAATATAAGTACTCAACTTTCAGCACTTTCAGCACTTTCAGCAGCTCTTTTTTCCGCAATTTCAGCAGCTCTTTTCTTAGCTTCCGCCAAGGCTTCCTGCTTATCTTCTTTCCGAACTTTGCAGAACCGTGGGGCCTGATCCATTGGGGGTGCCAATTCTTCCACAAACGCGAAGGCATTTTTGTGGGGAAGGAATCGGGCTTTGACCTGGATGAATTTTGGCTTGCCCTGGTCTTTGAGCTTGGGATTGAATCGGAATGGTTTGACCGGGGAGTCCCGCCAGAATAATGGACAGTGACCAGCCTTCAGTACCCGAGTTCTTTCTGTAGCCTGGTGGGTTTTGAGATAGTTCACTAATTGTTCACTGTGGTTCCTAAAAACTGACACACAGGGAACTTTACAAACAGGGATGAACTGCCACAATCCAGCCAAGATGAAATACCCATTGCCAATCGCTTCAGCCCAAGCATGGGGTCTGTCTTCTTGTAAAATCCCAATTACCTCAAACCGGATATCCTGGAATTTGTTCCTATCTGGGAAGTGGATCGGCTTAGGATATACCACGAGGCGATGCTCTCGGTTTCCGGCCTCTATGTGCCCCTTGAGAATATCCAGCACATACCTTTTCCGGTTGTGCTTAAGCAGAAAAAAGAGTGGGTAAGACTTACCCTGAATGGTAATGGTAGGAATTTTCTCAGACAAATCTACCTCACCAGTTACAACCCCAACAGCCATAAACTTTGGTTCTGATGGCTGAATTAGTTCAATTGGTTGAGATGGTTTTACTAATTTCCTGGGAATCTCTGGTTTTTTGATTAGAGTTAGAATTTCTGACATAATTAAAAGTGATTGTTTATGTTCTTAACAAAAGACATCTAAAGAAATCTAGGAAATGGATCGAATACCTTCCCTGCCAACTGCAAGACGAAAATAGAGACGATACAACTGACAGCTTGGCTTCGCCTGATTGCCATCGAGTCTCACCAACCCCATACTTTCTATAGGTGCGCTCTTACCATTAAGAATTAAATTCGCCACGGGTCGCACCTGCTCATAGCCAGTAATCCCTTCTATCGACACCTCCTGATTAGTCCTAACAACCTGTTTCAGTCCTGAACCCAATTGGGATACATCTGTGAGCATAACCAGAAGACCTCGTAGATGGTGGCTATCAATTTTCCCTAGTGTAGGTGCTGCTTGCAAGAACTCCTTTTATGTTATCTCTCTGACGAGAAAGGTGATAAAGGCCAAGGCTGGCCAGATCAGGATATCCTCCTCCCATGGCTATTAGTCCAATTCGGTTTGACTGCTATTAGTCCAATCAATACCATAGTGCTGCCCTAAATTCTGCCCATGCTTTGGCATAACCGGCTTTGGGCGCTTATTAGACTTCGCCGCAGTTGTCGGGGGAAAGGGGAAAGGGTAAAGGGATTAGATTTGAGTCTACCCCGAGCCTATTGATGCCAAAATTCCAGCATGGGCAATAGGTCTTGGGCAATAGGTCTTGGGCAATAGGTCTTGAGCCACCTCAGTTCCATGTCATAAATTGGCTGGTTTTTTGAGGATATAGGAGGCATAATGCAGAATTCAGGAGAATAATTCCGAAATTATTGGTTAATTACCCATTAAACTCTAATTAATTCCAAATTAACTTAAAAATTAAGTTATTATGGCTCCTGACTCCTGACTCGAAGCTCCTGACTTGTGGATCAAGTTAGTTATGTCGAACTCAGGTTGGGCAAGACTAGGATACTCGACAAGCACCTGGACTTGATTCACAAGATTTTTACTTTTTTTTCATAATTCACCAAATCTTCACATTTATTTCAAAAAGGCTTGCAAAAAATTTGGGTAGTCTTCATGATAAATTTATAAAAATTATACTGATTTTTTCATATAGTTACTTATATAACCTAACTGGGTTGTTTTTACAGCACCTTTGAACGGCACAGGAAGCTGCAAACCGCGAGTCAATCCCAAACTAGTTCATTTGGGATTGACTCGTAATTATCAGTATTAGCCACTGCATCAAGAGGGATTGCTACAACCTTTAGGTGCGACCCGTGGCGAATTAAATTCTTAATGGGTCAAGCGCACCTAAGACTTCTTTCAGAACTCGGGAACAGGGATCAGGGAAAAGGAAACAGGGAACAGGGAACAGGGAACAGGGAACAGGGAACAGGGAACAGGGAACAGGGAACAGGGAACAGGGAACAGGGAACAGGGAACAGTGGACAAGAGTTGCTGATTTGACTTCCCAAACTTCCCACGCGCCCCCGCCCCACTCCCCACACTTCCCACACTCCCCGCGCCCCACGCGCCCCCGCCCCACTCCCCACACTTCCCCCACTCACCTCAACCAGGTTTTGTAGCAATAATAGTGCGGTGACGAGGATCGCTGGCCACCGTGGTCTGATAGTCAAAACCAACTTTAATCATCGCCCCTTCTACATTAAAGCTGTAGTAGTCATCACTCCAAGGTTCTGTACTTTTCATCAACACAAACAGTGCAGGGGGGAGATTCTGGATGACTGGGGAGGCAGGATTATTGTCTACAACACCAAGGCAGCCACCAGGTCGTAGAATCCGTAGCACTTCCGAAAAAATTTCCTCTGTTGCTTGGCGCGGTAGTTCGTGGATCACAAACTGTAACGTGACCACATCAAATGAATTGTCGGGTAAACCGGTGTCCTCTCCTTTGCCATGGATCCATTCTGATATTTCTGCTGTCTCATCCATGGTCTTGGCCACAGCCAGCATATAAGGGGATAAGTCTAACCCAACGGTGCGGATTTTGCCCTTTTTAATCCTGGAGTAGTAGTGGTGTAGCGTTAAGGTAGAGATGCCAACTGAGCAGCCAATATCTAGGACATCTGTGACTATCTCGGGATTATACTGTCCTAGTACTTTATGAAAACTACTTCGTAATCGTTCTTGTGCCGAAAGCCAAGTGAGTTTTTCATCGCGCCAAACCCTCAACCCCATAGCCTGGGTAGCACTGGCAGCTTCAAAGGCAGCTTCCCAGCATAGGTTTCCCTGGTCATAAGCATGGAAAGGGACTTTGTAGTAGTCTGGGTAGACCAGGCTAGGGTTAGTAATCTTGGATAGTAAGGTCTTTGCTCCTGATTTTTCTAACTCCTGGTAGTTTTTCCGCCACTCAATCCCATTTTTTTCTGCGGTTTTAATTAGCACCTGTCTGGCCTGGTATTGCATCACCTTGTAGATCGGCTTGGTGTCGATCAACAGATTAACGAACCGGGAGAGTAAGTCATCCCCCGCCCAGTCTGGTTTGAGCTTGTCCTTCATCAGTATTAAAAAATTATCCCAATGATTAGCTCATCTAATTATTTCATAGCGGTATTATTTCTCTGCCCCAGCACAGATTTCAGTTAAAGTAACTATACAGTGGCATCAACGATAATGAAGTATTGACTCTCCCCGCTTTAAAAAGACGGGGATTAGTTAAGAGTCCATAAAAGAACTTTTACAGGCGTAGTCAAAGCGCCCCTACTGAGTTCTGCCAATTTAATTTTGACAGTTCCCGCTACTTTTTTAAGAGAAAATTAGGCTTTCCGGGTACTACCACAATTGTCAGTACCATACGCTCTGCGATCTGCAATTATTTACCCGTTCACAAGAGGATTAACGCAATGCAATCATTGAGGGTCGGTATTTCTCCGGTACTAGAATCGCTTCATCACGTAGGCGTTTATCCTTACTCACTTCTTAATTATACCACGGCAGGTGAGCAATCCCTCACCTGCCGTGTCGCGTTTCCACCCCGGATTAAAATCACGGGGCTACCACGCTCCCGCGTTCTTCCGTGTGGGAGAACGTTACGTTTATTCCTACCTACAAATAGAATTAATGGCTAATGATTCTTAACAACCCAAAATCCCAAGTGGACAAGAGCTGGAGTAGTTGGGTCATAGTTCTATTACTGCTGGTGTGGATAGCGATCGCAGCAGGTTTACGGTTTACCTATCTGGCCGGAAAACCCCCCTGGTCAGATGAATTTGCCACCCTAGTGTTTAGCCTGGGCAATAGTTTTCGCAGGGTACCGCTGGATCAGGTGATTACTTTAGATACCCTCTTAGCTCCCCTCAAACCAAACTCTAGTGCTAGCATCAATTCCGTTATTAATAACCTAATCACAGAGAGTAATCACCCACCACTGTACTTCGTCCTCACCCATCTGTGGCTGAAGCTGTTTCCAGCCCATGGGCAATTGGTATCCCTGTGGGTAGCGCGATCCTGGAGTGTGCTACTGGGAGTGATTTCCATTCCAGCCATGTTTGGCTTAGGTTGGTTAGGGTTTCGCTCTTCCCTGGTGGGTCACTTCGCAGCAGCACTGATGGCTGTTTCACCCTATGGCATCTATCTGGCCCAAGAAGCTCGACACTACACTCTAGGGATTCTATTAGTTATCGCTTCAGTCAGTTGTTTAGTGTACGCTGCGCGATCGCTTCAACGGCAGACTCCCTTGCCGATTTACATAGCATTAATTTGGGTAATTGTCAATAGCTTGGGCATAGCTGTCCATTACTTTTTCGTCCTGGTGATCGCAGCTGTAGGACTGGTAATGCTTGGGTTACGGATTGGGTCAGGGGGTTCAGTATTTTCTTGGAAATACTGGTGGCGAATTTACGCGGTAGCCCTCGGGACATTAATGGGAGTCTTAGTTTGGCTGCCAATTTTGCCACGCCCCTCCAGTAATCGTTTGACAGAGTGGGTTCACCAAGACACAACCCTGAGCAATTTGCTCGAACCTGTAGCTAGACTGTTGTCTTGGCTGATCACCATGGTAGTGATGCTGCCAGTAGAAGGGCAATCCCTACCGATTATAGTCACCTCTGGACTAGTAACAGTAATATTAGTGCTCTTGATCGTGCAACTGTTGCGTCGAGGACTCAGAATTCAGAGCTTACACTCCCAGACTAAGGTCATGACTCAGGTTTTGGGCGGTTTCCTGGTGGGAGCGATCGCATTATTCTTATTAATCACTTACGGTCTTGGGATTGATTTGACCTTAGCCGCTCGTTACCAGTTTGTCTACTTCCCCATCGTAATTATGTTACTAGCAGCAAGCTTTGCCAGTTGTTGGAGAGCTGCCCAAGGCAAAGATCAGCAATGGGTAGCACTAATCCTGTTGATGGGATTGGTAGGTGGAGTCATAGTCGCATCCCATGTCAGTTACCAAAAAGCCGATCGACCAGATCTTGCGATCGCTAAAATGTTAGAGATTAGTGATGGCCAGTCTCAATCCCTTCCAGTCCTGATTGCTACAGTTCACAAAAGCCATGAACAAACAGGAGAAATCATGGGCTTAGCGTGGGAATTGAACCGTCGCCAGGTTGTTGATACTGCCATTAATTCACCCCAGTTTCTCTTGGCACATAAAGACACCGAGCCAAGGGTGGCTACAGAAACGCTACAAAAAACTGTCGCTCAACTGCCCAAACCTTTAGAATTGTGGGTAGTCAATTTTTCTGCCTCTGTTGAGTTAAAATCCCAAGGTTGTATTAAGGATAAACAATCTATATCCAAAGTCCCTGGTTATCGATTTCGACGATATTACTGTCAGAACTATAGGGCTGGAGCCAGGGAATAAGCGAGAGTGGTAAGCATTCAGCTTAAGCGCTACGCGCACGCTACGCGAACAGCATTCAGCATTCAGCATTCAGCTTATGTGCTACGCACACGCTACTTGAGGTGCTATCAGTCGTTGGCCAACGGCTGACGGCTGACGGCTGACGGCTGACGGCTGACGCCTGAATGCTTACGTGTGGGGATAGGGTGGAGACGGGAGATCTAAGAAGTAGTTTTCGATAATTTGCTATAGTTAAAGATATTTTTGCTCATTTTTATCCTACTTTATGCACAGAGATCAGAAATTTTGCTAAACCATTATTACTAGATTCAACACTTAATCTTTAATACTTAGTACTTAATCTTTAATACTTAATACTTAATGCTTAATGCTTAATACTTAATACTTAATACTTAATACTTAATGCTTAATCCTTAATACTTAATCTTTAATAATCTCTGTTCCCTGTTCCCTGTTCCCTGTTCCCTGTTCCCTGTTCCCTGTTCCCTGTTCCCTGTTCCCTGTTCCCTGTTCCCTGTTCCCTGTTCCCTATAAAACTTGGCAATTGCTCTCATTGTATGGTATATTTCCGAATAAATCAATAGCGCTATAGTAAGTTGTCCGATCATGATAGATACCACCCAAGCCGCCTATCTCCTAGGTATTTGTCCTCAACGAGTTCGCCAACTCCTTAAAGAGGGCAGAATTCAAGGAGCCGAAAAAGTGGGTCGCTTTTGGCGGATTCCCCTATATAACGGTATGCCCAAGATAATTCCCGGTAGCCGTGGACCACAAGGCTCCTGGAGAAAACAGCCAAGCAAATCCCTAACTCACATCTACCTCAACGAGGAAGTACTTCAAAAGAATCAACAAAACCATACAACAGACCCAGTGATTACAGTTAAACGGGGTAATCGCGATATCAACTGTCATTATGTAGAAATCAGCGGGCCATCCCGGTTAGTCTATCGACCCGAGTCTCCCAAGAATGGTGGTGCCACCCTTTGGATAGAGGTTGAACCGAATGTGGAGGTTGTAACTAAGGTTTTTGGTCAGTATTAACATTTTCAGAATTAAGCTCAACCACTTCTAGGCTGTATCCTCTTTGCTTAGCAATCCGCTTAGCTTTGGCTTGGGCTTGACTGGAGGAATCAAATTTGAGTGCTCCCCCTGGATGAGGACACCAATTTAACCGTTCCATACCACCTAATAACTCTAATGAGGCTAGGTAATTAGAGGTGTTGGATTCAAATAATACGTACCTAGCTCGGGATGAAGTCCTGTTAGTAACATCGTGAGATTCTTGGCGACGTTGTTTTTTTAGTTTTGATGCACGACCCATAGCAGACCTCTAAAAAACTAGTGTTGAATTTTTAAAAAATTATCATTGGGGAAGTGATTATTGACGCAACCACAATCCTAGGTTGACCAAAGATAGTGCAAATCCAAGACAAACCCAGGCAAAACCTCCTCCCCTGATAAAGTCTTAGGAGACTCCAACACCTCCACCACTTGTCCTGGTCGATAAATTTCCACTTGCCGTGCTTGAGGATTAATTAACCAGCCCAGACGTACCCCATTTTTTAGATATTCCTCCATCTTGGCTTGAGTCACCGTTAACCGATCAGTTGGAGACATTAATTCTAGCACAAAATCCGGGCAAATCGGTGGAAACTTCTGGCGTTGCTCTGGTTTAAGTGAATCCCAGCGTTGTTGTTTAATCCACGCTACATCCGGAGAACGATCAGCACCATTAGGGAGTTTGAAGCATGTGGAGGAATCAAAAACTTTACCTAGCTTAGTTCGTCGATTCCAGATCACAAAATCAGCATTTATTTCTGAATTACGGTTACCAGTTTCTCCGCCAGTAGGTGACATGATAATCAATTCTCCCTTGGCATTGCGCTCAAATTTAATCTCCGGGTTATTTCGACATAACTGATAAAATTGGTCATCGGTGATTTCAATAATAGAGTTGAAACTTACTGTAAAAGCAGTCATGGTATTTTTGGGTAATTATCTAACAGCTTTAACCGCAAATATTGCTCACGTCTTGCTTACTAAAAAAAAGGGATGCTCTGAAAGAGCCGCTACGGGAACACACAATAATCCTAGGCTTACCAAAGATAGTGTAAATCCAGGACAAACCCCGGCAAAACTTCCTCCCCTGATAAAGTCTTAGGAGAGTTTAACACCTCCACCACTTGTCCTGGTCGATAAATTTCCACTTGCCGTGCTTGAGGATTGATTAACCAGCCCAGACGTACCCCATTTTTTAAATATTCCTCCATCTTGGCTTGAGTCACCGTTAACCTATCACTTGGAGACATTAGTTCTAGCACAAAATCCGGGCAAATCGGTGGAAACTTCTGGCGTTGCTCTGGTTTAAGTGAATCCCAGCGTTCTTGTTTAATCCACGCTACATCCGGAGAACGGTCAGCACCATTAGGGAGTTTAAAGCATGTCGAAGAGTCAAAACAAACCCCTAATTTAGCTTGTCGATTCCAAATACCTAAATCAATGATTATTTCAGCATTATGGTTACCAGTTTCTCCCCCAGTAGGTGACATAATAATCAGTTCTCCCTTGGCATTGCGCTCAAATTTAATCTCCGGGTTATTTCGACATAACTGATAAAATTGGTCATCGGTCAGTTCAATAATAGAGTTGAAACTTACTGTAAAAGCAGTCATGGTGATTTAAAATGTAGAATGGTAGTGACTATTGGACTTATTATTAATTTCCACAGGGATGATACACTCAGGACTATTATTTCTGACATTATTCACAGTAGTGCTAACGGGATAAACACTCATCTTCTGGGCATCATAGGGAATCAGTAGTGGCTGCAATAGCTCCTGTTGACTTACCTGATGATGCAGCCATAAATAATAATCACTAGGTTCTAATATCACTGGCATCCGATCATGGATCGGACTGATAATGTCATTAGCTACTGTGGTTATAATTGTACAAGAAGCAATTATCTCACCCGCTGGATTTTTCCAACGTTCCCAAAGGCCTGCAAAAGCAAACGGACGCTTATCTTTCATCAATTATTCGCGGCTGGATACCCCATCCTTCTTAAGGTGGGTAGGAAAGCCGCGCCTCTAATTATTGGTTGACAATTAAGGCCGTTGAACGTTTTAAAAGCCGGACTTTCCGGGCTGTGAACTGTCCGATTCTTTTCCAGTTGATATCGCTAACGGAAACCTGTTTTACTGTCTCGCCGCTAACCCACCCACGGTAGGTTTTCCCGGCTTTAACAGCCTCAACGTAGTCTCCTTTACGAAAACCATGACTAGTGGTGGTTCCTCCGTATTTACGTCGTCTTCCACATGCACGAAAATTGCAACAGATGTAATTGACGACGACTTATAGGAGCACGTCTAATCACAAATAACAAAGCGTTAGTTATATTGCAGTTTTCTGGAACACTCAATTTGCCTTTGTTGTGATAGTAATTCTTGCGACGGAAGAAATGAGTAGCAGCTAAAGCTATCCCATCTACCGCATGAGTGTTGAGTGACTGCCGACTTTTATCGGTTTTGTCCTTGACCAGTCCTAGAGCTTCTCTTTTTAGGGCAGTCTCCCAGCCTTGTTTCTGAGTCACTGGGGCTATTTTTTCTAGCTGAGATATTGACCAGTATTGGCCTACCATTACAGGGGAAAAACCTTTGTCTCCTCTAGCCTTGACTACCTCATAGACAATAGCTTTTACTGGGTATAAAAGGCTAAGCTCTTTGGCCACCCTTTGCTCTAACTGGCGATTTGCTCGAATTGAAGGAGGTACCTTTTTGTTTACTCTGTTTGAGAATCGCTTTTGTCTATGAGACCTTTGAGAGTAAGGTACCCTGCGATCTATTCGACGACTTCTGCGAGTTTTTCGCATCATTCGTCTAGTATCCATGCGTTTGCGAACCTTCTTGTATGGCAAAACTAAATGTCCCGTCCAAAGAGTGGCTTTGTTTGACTGAACAGCAATGCCAGAAAACATCTTTCCAGGGTCAATACCAACAGCAATGTCCTGGACTTGTTCTCCAGACGGTTGGTTAACTAATTGAACAGCAAAAACATTTAGATCGTTTGGGTAAACAACGGCAAGACCTTGATTAAGCCAACGACGAGCACGAGAAGCTTTTGTGGGCATCAATGGCTTGCCATCAGGTGAAATAACTGGAACTCGTAACATGGTGATAAACCTCACGAGAAAAGTATTTGGGCACTTGACCCGTCCCCTGGACCACCGAATTTAAGATGTCCTGTCTAACAGCGACTGACAACACAGTCTTGAAGAGACTTGAACTGGGGAAGCATCCAAGCGTTCGTTCCAAAATTCGGCTCAAATGGTCTAGTCAAACACGCATAATTGGTTGTTTATGCAAGCCCCATCCCTCAACAGGGTGGGGTTATTGACCTGGAAATACAACGGTTGCTTCTTGCCATCCTTTCGTCGCCACTCATAAAAACCATCCGCTACAATCAAGCAACGCCGACGACGGAATGCACTGCGAAATGCTGGCTTTTCTGCTACCGTTTCTGCTCTAGCATTAATCAGTTTTGCCCCAATTTTAAGATCCTTTGCCCAACTAGGAATCAAACCCCAACGTAACAATTGCCATTGTCGCTCAGTCTCAGTTGAGGGGTTTAATACTGTTGCCACCAGCTGAGTAGGGGCAATATTGTACCTAGCCTCCTGGGTTGGCACATCATCTAAATTAAAAGCTCGCGCTAGGCTTACCCCTATAGTTGTCAGGGTGAATCTACCACACATACTGGCTGGACGTGATTTAGTATTTATGTACTATTTTAAAAGCCAGTTATCCGTCCTGAGTGGTAAAAACCAGCAAGCCTGTATTAAGCGTTCGCGTAGCGTGGCCTACGGCCAATCGCATTTCAATCATTTGTGGCGGTCGGCTCTAGAAGGTTTGCTAGTTTCCTCCCTTCCTGGAGCAGCGTTCAAGTAATAGACCTTGACAAAATTAGCAATTAAATCAGCAATTACCCGATTCCCGATTCCCGATTCCCGATTCCCGATTCCCGATTCCCGATTCCCGATTCCCTACGGGCAGCGCGATAGTACGGGCAACCAGTCCAGTTACCCGTACAACCGTCAACTGTCAACCAAGCATCAATGCCTTAAACATCTGTTTCGCTAAACTCACGATTCATGTGGTCAAAGGGCTGATCAACAAATCCGATATTCCCAATACCAGCTTCTGTTGCCATTGCTTTGACCATATCTTTCATAATCTCAATCCCACGAACCGTTGGAGCGATTGGCACACCTAGGGAGTTATAGGTTTCCCGCAACCCTTGTAGAACCCGCTCATCTAGGACATTGGTATCACCAGCAACTAGGGCATAACTAGCATAGCGCAGGTAATAATCCAGATCTCGTAAACAAGCAGCATAACGACGAGTGGTATAAGAATTGCCACCTGGACGCAACAGTTCAGGAACTTCCTCATACAGTTGTGCTGATGCTTGCTTGACAATAGAAGCAGCATTGCCATTGATTAAAGTAGCTACAGCCACCCGAGCGGTGCCAGTTTCAAAGTAAGACTTAAGTGAATCGATGGCATCCCGATCTAGGTAGCGACCTGAGCTATCATAATTCCTAATCAAGTTTGTGACTAGATCCCTCATTAAATTATTCTCCCAACAACAATCTTGATAATTTTGATTTACTATTGGTGTCTTCCCTAGATTTAGGGCGAGAACTCAACAGATACATAGCGCTACACTATGCACTCCACAGGAGTTAAACAGCAAGTTGAATGTGTGCTCAACTCCAGACGCTATAATTGCCTGGAGCTAAGCGTATACATATCTTTCATCACTAGATTGTACCCTGTTGCTTGTTGCTTTCATCCTGAATCCTCCTATAGGATTGGGGGTTGCCCACCATAGATAGGACCATTAAGTTGAGCAAGACACTCCCAGAGGGGGGAAACAGGGAAATTAGAACCGACCGACCAAATGCACTCACTAATCTCATTGCCCATATAGATAGTAGATGTATGTAGGCAAAACCTGCGACTAACCAGAGCCTAGTTTTGCCATTCGCTCCCTTGTTGAGTAGACAAAGACCTTCTCTTGAGCCTTTGTGGGAGCCTGTTTGGCAACCTGACTGAGTCTATAACTCGAAAATTTAATTTTTTATTCATATGAGATCCGATCATCTTAGGACATTCTGTATTGTTAGATACATAATGTCCTACTTTCTATCCCTAGGATGAGTCAGGAATCAGGGAACTACAACTTTTCACTGTTCAAGGGAAAAGCCAATCAAGATGCTTTTAAGGAAATCGTGCTGCTTGCACCACTCAAAAAAAAGGATCTCCCCGCGAATAACTGACTCGGATGCTTACCCAGTCAGTCCTCGGTTTGGGAAAGCTTCAGTGTCGCCAATTTTGGTAGAGTCACTGACTCAAGTAATTTTCTAAAATTGTTTCTTTGTAAACAAACGTAAAGCTGTTCAAAGGAGTCATTCATGCCTGAAACCCCACAAGAAGTCTTGAAAATGATTCAAGACGAAGACATAAAAATCATCGACCTTAAATTCATTGATATGCCAGGGATCTGGCAGCACTGCTCGTTCTACCAAGACCAAATAGAAGAGAGTTCCTTTGAGGATGGAGTTCCCTTCGATGGTTCAAGTATTCGGGGTTGGAAAGCAATCAACGAATCTGACATGGCAATGGTTCCTGATCCCAAAACAGCTTGGATCGACCCATTCATGAAAGAAAAAACCCTGAGCATGACGTGCAGCATTAAGGAACCGCGTACTGGGGAATGGTACAGCCGCGATCCTCGCAGCATTGCTCAGAAAGCCCTTGACTATCTGATTAGCAGTGGCATTGGGGATACCGCCTTCTTTGGTCCAGAAGCTGAATTCTTTGTGTTTGATGATGTTCGCTTTGACCAAACTGAGAGCCAGTGCTACTACTATGTAGACAGCGTTGAGGGTCGTTGGAATTCTGGTCGAGAAGAAGCAGGTGGTAACCTGGGATATAAGCCTCGCTATAAAGAAGGTTATTTCCCTGTCTCCCCCACGGACACCCTGCAAGACATGCGTACCGAAATGCTGCTCACCATGGCAGAATGCGGTGTACCGATTGAAAAGCACCACCACGAGGTGGCTACAGGTGGACAGAACGAGTTGGGTTTCCGCTTTGGCACCCTAATTGATGCAGCTGACAATCTGATGATTTACAAGTATGTCATCAAAAATGTTGCCAAGAAGTATGGCAAAACTGTCACCTTCATGCCCAAACCAATATTTAACGACAATGGTTCCGGGATGCATACCCACCAATCGATCTGGAAGGATGGGGAACCCTTGTTCTGGGGTGATGGTTACGCCAATCTAAGTACCCTCGCGCTCAATTACATTGGTGGTTTACTCAAGCACGCACCGGCTCTTTTAGCATTTACCAACCCCAGCACCAACTCCTACAAGCGTCTGGTACCTGGGTTTGAAGCGCCCGTGAACTTAGCTTACTCCCAAGGTAACCGTTCAGCTTCGATCCGCATTCCTCTATCTGGCCCCAATCCTAAAGCCAAACGGTTAGAGTTCCGTTGCCCTGATGCCACCTGTAACCCCTATCTCGCCTTCGCCGCCATGCTCTGTGCTGGTATTGATGGCATCAAGAACCAGATTGAACCCGGTGATTCTCTAGATGTGGATATTTACGACCTCTCTCCAGAGGAATTGAGCAAAATTCCATCCACCCCCGGTTCTCTAGAAGATGCTCTCGAAGCTTTAGACAAGGATAGTTCCTTCTTGACTGAATCAGAAGTATTCACCCAAGACTTCATTACGAACTGGATTGAGTTCAAACTAGACAACGAAGTCAACCCCATGCGGTTGCGGCCTCATCCCTATGAGTTCGCACTCTACTACGATGTCTAATACTTTGTCAATGGTTAACTAAGACCATTAGCCATCCTTAAGGGTGGCTTCTTTATTTATTTGTAACTCTTTATTAATTAATATTTCATATCGCTCAGAAGTGACGAACACCTCGGACAAGATCTTTGCCGTTTTGAGTACCAAGATCTATAATGAAAGTAGTAGGGAAGAAAATTAAGAGCTAACCGCCACCTACTAATTAAAATAGAAATTTTTTGTATTGTTCCGGTGCGGAGGGGCATCCCGTATCGTTAATAAAGCTTGCCGAGTATCCGAACCGTTGGGTGGAGTTGGCAAGAAGCCCACACTGAACCGATAGGTCAGTGTGGGAATATGTCACCTAATAAAATCTATGACAGTTGCATATCCTCACAAATCAAACAACGGCATGGGTGCCCGTGAAATCCTGCCACATGTGGTACGCGATCGCAAACTTCACCTGGTCATGCTCAACCGCTATCGCTACAACGAACAACACAGTTGCCTAGATCTCACGGATTTGGTAGAAAAGCTGGATGGTCAGCCAAAAGAACTGGTGCGTGACCTATCTCATCACATTGCTGATGAAGCTCGTCATGCCATGTGGCTGACTGACCTACTCATGGAACTGGGGGCAGATATTGGTAAGCCCCCAGGAGTGTCCTACATCAACGAATTTGATCGACTCATCGACCAGGAAAGCTATAGACAACAAGGAAAGCTTGACGATGGACTGATCCATGGTTTGGCAGCGATTAATGTCACCGAAAAACGGGGATGTGAGTACTTCTCAGCTCACATCAAAGCATTGAACGACTCACCTAGAACTGAAGAAAATATTAAGATTCTCAAAACCATTGAACAGATTTTCCCAGAGGAAGTTGGTCATGTCCGTTGGGGGAATCGATGGTTGGCACAAATTGCCAAGAAAAGCCCAGAACATCGACAGAAGGTAGAACAGGCAAAGCGCCAGTATGTAGCCATAGAACAGGCGGCTTATGAATCTGGTATAGATCTGATGGCAGGTGCTGAACTACGCCGACTCAATAACTTGCTGGAGGTTGCCAATACTTTGCCAGTGTGGGAACGTCCTCAGTACCTGATCGAGCGCTTACCCCAAACCTTGCTAGCCCCTGAACTGCAAATGACCAGGATTCAGGTAGCACAAAAGGCTTGGCAGCAAGATCCACAAGGGTTTATCGAAAAATTTGTGCCAATGTTTTTGAAGGGTCTCAATCAGGTATCGAAAAATCAGCAAAAAGCTGTCTCCTAGAAAATTGGTCAAGTAATCAGAAGCTGTTGAATGGCATTTGTTAGTGTTTCAGTATCTCAAAGGTAAAATCTAAGAAAAGGGTTCAAGGCAACAGGTTAAGGCAAAATCATTTTTTCCCCTTGACCCTTTCCTTTTTACCTGTCTCACCTAATTGCACGTCTCGACCCTTGATTTAAGAAAAGTAATCAACGTGTCAACAAGGGTAGCTACAGGTGATACTGGGTCTTAGGCAAACCCCAAGACCAGCACAGAGAAATAGATTATGACAAACCCACAGCCGAATCCTGACACTCTATCTAGTCAAGACTTGTCAATGGCAGAAATCGTTGCCAGTGAGTTCAACCAGACTATGACTGCCGTTAACTATGTCGAAAACATTGAAACGGTCATCTCCAGCCTGGAACAAAACAATAGCGCTATGGTAAGCCACAGTGAAGAAGGCTACTTGTGGAAGTTTCAGTACGGTAGCGTGGAAGTATTCGTTCAGCTCACTGGTTCCACAGATGATGACACCTTTACAGCTTGGTCTTCTGTGATGCATCTACCTGCCAAGGACGAGGCAACATTGATGCGCAAGCTCCTGGAAATGAACTGGTATGACACCTTTGAATCCCGCTTTGCTATTGTTGAGGATCAAGTTGTCGTGTTATCCACGCGAACTGTTGCTGAATTGTCCCCAGGAGAAATTTCTCGCGCCATTACCGTGGTAGCCACTATAGCCGAT
Source organism: Moorena sp. SIOASIH (assembly GCF_010671925.1). Taxonomy (GTDB): domain Bacteria; phylum Cyanobacteriota; class Cyanobacteriia; order Cyanobacteriales; family Coleofasciculaceae; genus Moorena. The sequence continues at coordinate 356,769 of NZ_JAAHIH010000005.1, forward strand.
GACAATGATGACTTATTACAAGCTGAGTTTGGTGCGGCCTAGAATCTTCTGATTCAACTTGATGTTAGCACACAGGTGAAGGATAAAGCTTAAAACATACCAGTTAATCAATAGCGCGAACAAATCAGCCAACAATGGCATTGTTTAATACTTCAGACTTACCACTTGAGACTTCTGATAGTTCAGACTTACGACTTCAGAGTTCATCCTGGCGTTTAATTCCCTTACTACAGGCATCAGGGCGGCTTCAGATGGCCATTGACCAGTGGCTACTAGCCCAGCACCAACGGGGAAAACATCCCCCAGCATTGCGATTTTATACCTGGGCATCACCAACCATCTCTCTGGGCTACCATCAACGCCGTTGGCCTGAGTTCTGGGAACAACTCACTTGGGCATCACAACCAGTAGAGCTGGTAAGGCGTCCCAGTGGTGGTAGAGCTGTCCTACATCAGGGAGATTTGACCTATATGGTGGTTAATTCTGGGTTGACTGGTAAACGTCTTGATGCCTATCACCAAATTTGTGAGTTTTTGATTCAGGGGTGGCGCTCCCTTGGTGTAGAGTTGCACTATGGTTCAGCTCGACGGGGGTATATTCACAATCCCAACTGTTTCGGTACTGCTACTGGTGCCGATTTAGTGTTGGCAGATGGTTCTAAACTGATTGGTAGTGCTCAATTGCGCCGTGGTAATGTGATTTTGCAGCATGGCTCAATTCGCTTAGAACCAGATGCTGGACTGTATACTCAAGTATTTGGGGAAGCCCCCCCTCCCTTTCATCTACCCATGGCTCAACAGGGAGATGCCTTAATAAACATTGTGGTGGATGCCCTAACTCATGCTGCTGCTGATTGTTTTAGTGTGGAGTTGGTAGAGAAGCCTTTATCAAATCAGGAGTGGCAAGAAATTCTAGCTTTGGGAAATAGCCCATCAGAACAAATCTAGTTGAACACCCATAGTTAAGGCTGATGGGAAAGCAGACAAGGAGAGGTTTTTATCATGGGTAATAATCCAGAAATGATTCGGCAAAGCCGACGCTGCGCGAACAGGACTTAAGCAAAAGTAGGCAACAAACTCGCTTATATAGTAGCTTACCTTAATAACGCACGCTACAGGTAGAGTTACTCCCTCTGATATTAATCAACTAATTCTGATGGCGTTTCACCATCGACTTCCACTACCACTAATTGAGCTGAGTAGAACCATAAAATCTGGCCGAATCGATCACAGACCGCTACAACACGGAACTCTCCTTCTTCTTCATGGGGAAAAAGTTCACCCAAGAAACGACTTGGGCGTGATGACTTGTAAGCTCCGAATCCTGTACCGAGCCAAATATACTCCTGGCTCGTTTCTCGATGTTTGACAATAACTGCCATAAATACCGCCTCCTGTCAGTATTTTCCCTGAGGGTAAGTTCAAGGTAAGTTTATATAATCCTAAACAAGCACCTTTTTCAGGAATAGCTTCAAGTATGCAGCAGCACAGATTAATCAGGCTATCCATTTTTTGGTTCGGCTTAGGGTTTGCTAACTATAATAAGTTAAATCATTCATTTATCAAAATCAATCCATACTAACTAAATTTTATAGGATTATAACTCAAAACTATTTGTTTTATTTTAATAAATAAATTTATACTTATTATACTTAGACATGGTTAAGGGATGATAAATTATAGATATTTTACTTATGAGTAAATCAATTTGTGTTGATAGGACCCTGAACCAGTGACATACGATCAAGACAAAAATCTCATCTTAGTTGTAGATGATACACCCACCAATTTATCAGTCATATCCCAGGCTTTGCACAATGCTGGCTTTACGGTTGCTGTGGAAACAGATGGTGAAAGCGCGATTGAACAAGTTAACTATAATCAACCCGATCTAATTCTCTTGGACGTAATGATGCCAGGAATTGACGGATTTGAGACTTGCAAAAGACTAAAGGCAAACCCCTCAAATCGAGACATTCCGGTAATTTTCATGACCGCATTGACTGACACAGTTGATAAGGTCAAAGGTCTTTCCATCGGAGCCGTCGATTACATCACCAAACCGTTTCAACAAGACGAGGTATTGGCTAGAGTAAGGATACATCTACAACTAAGACATTTGACTAGAACCCTTGATGAGCAAAATGCCCGTTTGAAACAAGAAGTCGCGGAACGTGCGGCGGCGGAAACGAGGTTAAGTAAGACTTTCCAACAGCTTAAGGAAGCCCAAGAGCAAATTATTGCCACAGAGAAACTAGCATACCTCGGCACGTTAACTGCAGGGGTTGCCCATGAACTGAGGAATCCTCTGAACTTTGTCAACAATTATGCCGAAGGTTCGATGGAGTTAGCTGAGGAACTCATCGAAGAATTTAAAATACAATTAGAGCATATAGAAACAAGAACAGCTAGCTATATCAAAGACACCTTGACAGAACTGCGAGACAATTCTCTCGCTATCAAACGTCATGGTCAAAGAGCCGAGGGCATCATTCAAAGTATGATGCAGCATGCCCGAACTGACAGTACTCAACTCCAACTCACTGACCTCAATGCTGTATTAGCCCAAGCTATCCAGTTGGCTTATCACAGTGTTCGTGCCAAGAATCATCACTTCAATGTCACGATTAAAACTGACTATGATGATTCCATTGGTCAACTGGAGTTGGTGTCTAGTGATATTAGTCGTGCCTTCATTAACATTATCGAAAATGCTTGCTATGCCCTCCAGAGCAAGCAGAAGAATATCGGTGAACCATTTACCCCCATGCTTTGGGTGAAGACATTGCGCTTAAGTGACTCAGTAGAAATTCGGATTGGTGATAATGGTACTGGTATCCCGCCTGAAATTAAGGAGAAGATCTTCCATCCTTTCTTTACTACTAAACCTACGGGAGAAGGAACAGGCTTAGGATTATCCTTAACCTATGATATTATCATTGGACAGCATAGAGGAACACTAAATGTGGACACTGAATTGGGAGCTTATACCGAATTTATAATTTGCCTACCCTTCACGAATTTAGGCAGCAGCAATTGACACTACTTTGGTCATCATACATTCACAAACCAGCAAACATAATCAAATAACTTTACTAGTATAGACTGTTACTTTTTCAAGATTTAATGGGAATTATATAGATACCAGTATTTTTAGTAGTGTTCATAATAATAAACGTTTTTTTTGGTAATTGGTAATCGGTCATGGCTAATCACAATTACAAATTACTTATTACTTATTACTTATTTTACTGATTACCCATTACTAAATTACTAAGTGGTAATCCTCAAGGGGAGATAAAATTACATGACATATGCAAAAAAAATCATCCTTGTTGTGGATGATGAGTTGGAATTAGAACGTCTCATAAAACAGCGACTTAGAAAACGGATCAGAACTCAAGAGTTGGACTTTTTATTTGCTCATAATGGCTCTGAAGCGCTCGACATCCTAAAATCCTCAAAACGAATAGATCTGATCTTAACTGATATCAATATGCCTGAGATGGATGGTCTTACCTTGCTAGGGTTTATCCCTGAAGTTGACCCAACACTTAAAGCAGTGGTGGTATCAGCTTATGGGGATATGAAAAATATTAGAACAGCGATGAACCGTGGTGCTTTTGATTTTCTGACCAAACCAATAGATTTTCAGGATTTGGAAATTACCATCAATAAAACCCTAAAGTTTGTCGAGCAAGTTAGAGAACAACAACACCAAATCCGACAGGCTCATAAACAGCGTCAACTTTACTTGCAGGAGCTAATCAAAGCTAAAGAAATAGCTGAGAAAGCTAACTATGCTAAGAGCCAATTTATAGCGAACATGAGCCATGAGTTTCGCACGCCTCTAAATATCATTATTGGTAATAGTGAGTTATTGCAAGCTCGGGCTCAAAAGTCGGATCCAGAATACTTTATTCCCCGGCTAGAGAAGATTCAAAACTCTAGTTGGCATCTGCTGAATTTATTTAACGACATACTTGATCTATCGAAAATGGAAGTAGGTGAGCTAAAACTGCATCAAGAAAATACTGAGATATCCTCATTGATTGAAGAAGTGATAACCACTGTGCGTCCTTTATCAGAAAAGAACAACAATACCTTAGAAGTCATCTATTTGAACAACCCTGGCCGAATCCGTACTGACCCCACCAAAATGCGTCAAATCCTGCTTAACTTGCTCAACAACGCTTGTAAATTTACAGAGCAGGGAACTGTTACATTGATAGTCCACAAGAGTGATGGCACAGCAGAGATTGAGGATCAATTTAATTCACCATCTACAACTATTCCTGATATTGGTCAACACCAAAGAACTAAACCATCAATCACATTTCAAGTCAGTGACACGGGTATTGGCATCAGTCCAAAGCAACATTCCAAGATTTTTGAACCCTTCTCTCAGGTAGATGAGTCGGACACCCGCAAGTATAGTGGGGCTGGGTTGGGTTTAGCGATCGCGAAAAAGCTCTGTCATCTGATGGCGGGTCAGATAACTGTGGACAGTGAATTGGGTAAGGGAACGACCTTTACCGTTTCCCTACCCATAGAATTAGTTTAACAATCATTAATCATTAATGATTTTTACCCAATGGTTATCCTTGTATCCCTACACCGAATCCCCTTGGGCAAACAACTTTGGTCAAAAGGCCACGCTAAGCGAACAACCTGCAACCCTCAATCGTGACAGCTCCTACACTGACCCGTTGGGTTCAGTGTAGGCAACAAGCGCCAATCCGGCTATCGCTTAGGAGGCGCTGGGCTTTAAGAACGGACTGCCCTGCCGCTCTGTTTTCTTGGTCTTTTTTTTAAGACTGTTTTGCTGACAAACCAGCATTTTCGGCTTTGTTTACCAGTACTTATATTATAGCAATTCCATCCATACCCTGTGCAAAATTCATCCCACACCTAATGCGCAGCATTAGGTGTGGGATGAATTTTGCCGGACAGCTAAACCGTCCTTACAGCTGTATCAATCCACTGCTTCAGGGTGGGTAGCACTTCCTCAAGGGAGAGTTCTGTCGATTTGTGGGTAGCCCGTTCCACCACTTCCACTTTGCCATCTTTAAGCGATCGCCCAGTCACAATCCGGTAGGGAATCCCAATTAAATCAGCATCTTTGAACTTGACCCCAGCTCGTTCGTTGCGGTCATCAAGCAGGGTTTCGATACCTGCTTCATTGAGTTGAGTGTAGAGTTTTTCTGCTGCTGCCATCTGCTGGGTATCTCCCACATTGGGTATCGTGATAATCACATGGTAGGGTGCGATCGCAACTGGCCAGATAATCCCATCCTTGTCATAGGATTGCTCTACAGCTGCTTGAGCTAACCGAGATACTCCCACCCCATAACAGCCCATACATAAAGGAATTTCTTCCCCTTGCTCACTGGTGTAGGTAGCCCCCATCGCAGATGAGTATTTCCTCCCCAACTGGAAAATATGGCCAACTTCAATGCCGCGAGCGCTTTTTAGGGTTTGATTCGGGTCATGGATGGCGCGATCGCCTGGACTTGCCTTACGGACATCCACCACTAGCTTCGGTAACTGGAATTGCTCACCCCAATTGGCACCAACTACGTGATAGCCTGACTCATTAGAACCAGTAGTAAAGTTTTTCAGTTCCACTGCTGTTTGATCTACCAACCGCAAAAACTGAGGCGCAATATCTTTAGCTGGCTTGATGTAATCATCTGCCAAATCAGGTGCCATGTAGCCCAAAGGTAGAGGTTTCGATGCCCATTTTTCCTGGGTAGCCACCTCTGGTACCGTCAGGGCTAAAACCGTTGTGGCATCGTATTGGTCTGCCAATTTCACCAGTTCATTCTGTAACTTCACCTCATTTACATCTTGATCCCCCTGAATGCTCACCAAAACCAACACCGTCATCCCGTTGTCATAGACAATTTGGTAAAGAACATTTTTAACCACACTAGTGGCAGAGCACTTCAGGAATTGACATAGGGTGTCAATAGTTGAGGTGTTTGGAGTTTCTAGTTTTTCATAAGTGTTATAGGGTGAGGGTTCTAGGTCTGGTGGTAGGGAAACCGCTTTTTCCACATTGGCAGAATACTTGCCATCCTCCGTGTAGAGAATCTCGTCTTCCCCAGCATCAGCCAGAACCATAAATTCTTGAGAACCCGAACCCCCAATCGCCCCAGAGTCAGCCTCAACCGCTCTAAACTCCAAACCACTGCGGCTAAACATATTTCGATAGGCTTGATCCATCGCCTGATAAGTTTTTTTCAGGCTTTCTTCATTGGTATGGAAGGAGTATGCATCCTTCATAATGAATTCCCGTCCCCGCATCAGGCCAAATCGGGGGCGAATTTCATCTCGGAACTTAGTTTGAATTTGATACAGGTTTAGAGGTAATTGCCGATAGGAGCGAATCATGTCCTTAGCAACAGTAGTGATTACCTCTTCATGGGTTGGTCCAAGTCCCAATTCCCGCTTTTGTCGGTCAATCAGAGCAAACATAATGCCCTCAGCTTTGGTGTAGGTGTCCCAACGACCTGATTCTTTCCACAGCTCAGACGGTTGTAGCTGAGGCAGTAGACACTCTTGAGCACCTGTGGCATCCATTTCCTCCCGCACAATCTGAGAAACTTTTTTCAGGACACGCCACATCATCGGTAAATAGGCGTAGATGCCACTGCCAATACGTCGAATATAACCCGCACGGAGCAAAAGTTTATGGCTGGGGATTTCTGCTTCCACTGGGTCTTCCCGCAGTGTCACCAACAGCATCTCAGACAGTCGCATTACTTACTTCCTTTTTAGACCAAACTACCATTATCTCATCATTCGAAAACTTTCATCAACAGTGTGTCAGCCAGGATTGACAAACTCTTTGCACTCTGAGAAGGTATGTAAGCTTACCCCCGGCTGTTGGCGTAGCCTGCCGCTAGGCATAGCACGGGTGCTTTCGCCCAGACTTCAGAACGTTGGTTTTCAGTAGCCCTAGCATACTTAACGCGCCTAGACTCCAAATTAATCGAATCTAAGGGTTAAGCGCTGAACCTCCAGGCTGGCTTACTCTACAGACAAATCCGCAGCTTCTACAACCGAGTCAATTCTCGGACAGCCCCAATACTTCGATTTGCGCATCACTCGCCGATACTAACCTACTGAACTAGCTGTTACTCCGAAGTTAAGAGTGCCTTGTCTATTTCGGTCTTTATTCATTATAGCTGATGGCGCGTCAAGCCGCTATTACGCTTCCTCCCTGCTTTAAAAAGACGGGGCTTCCGCGTTTTAGATTTTTGTGACTATAGGCTAATTTCTAGTTTAATTTAAATTAGCCTAATCGTGTTTATAGAAATTTTAGCTCGCGAAGCTCTACGTTTCCTTGGTTTCATTAGTAAACATATTACCATTGTACCTTTAATAAATGCTTGCATTGATGCTATTTAATTTACTTTAAATAGCTTTTTTTATATAAATTACTTAAAAATTTACCTAAAAAATAGCACAACGAATGCCAGACATAATTTGTATATATGCATAAAAAAATAACCACGAGTTATTTTTTTAATAAACAAATTTAAATAATTTTGTTTGAGCATCTAAAAGAACTTGTTATTGTTAAATGCCAAACTATTATAGACTTGACCATTGAAGACCTTTATTACTATAGCAACACAAAAATAATATCTTTCGTTGCTTGTCATAATTGCTGTTGATGTCTATGAACAAAAGCTCGAGCAACCCATCTGCCCCCCAGAGAATATACCCTAGATGAATTACTAGCCAATGAAGTCGAAATCAGTGAAGAGGTTCACTGGGGTAAACCAGAAGGTCGAGAGGTGTGGTAGGCTTCTGTGAGTGCGAATTACCTTTTGGACAACTTCTAGTCACCAAAAAAGGAACAGATTAAACTTTGGGTATTGAACTACGCAGTTACGTATACATAGACAGCTTGCAGCCTCAGCACGCCGCTTACATGGGAACAGTAGCGTTAGGATTTTTGCCCTTACCAGGAGATACCTCCCTTTGGATTGAAATCTCACCAGGTATTGAAATTAACCGGATTACCGATATTGCCCTCAAATCCACTGCCGTGCGTCCAGGAGTGCTGGTGGTCGAACGGCTTTACGGACTTCTAGAGGTGCATGCTAATAAACAAGGGGAAACCCGTACAGCTGGCAAAGCAATTTTAGACGCACTGGGCGTCCGGGAACAGGATCGGCTCAAACCTCGGGTCATTTCTAGCCAAATTATCCGTAACATTGATGCCCACCAGACCCAGTTAATTAATCGCACACGGCGCGGTCAAATGTTGCTAGCAGGGCAAACCCTGTATGTATTAGAAGTTGAGCCAGCTGCCTATGCTGCCCTAGCTGCTAATGAAGCAGAGAAATCCGCCTTAATTAACATCTTACAAATTAGTGCAGTGGGCAGCTTTGGACGCCTCTACCTAGGCGGAGAAGAACGGGATATATTAGCAGCGTCTCAGGCAGCGCTGACAGCTATTGAAAGCGTGAGTGGTCGTGAACATCCTGCTACCAAGCGCAAGGAATAGAAAGTAATTCTTCCTGAGCTGATCCCTTAATGTAGTGCCATTGAGTTAAAGTCTTTGTTGGCACCGCTACATAATGTGAAGGAGAACCTCAATGGCCAATCTAGAACATCTTGCTCTACTCAAACAAGATCCATTGAGATGGACAGAATGGAGAAAGACAAATCTAGATCTAGAACCAGACCTTAGCGAAGTTAACCTCAACGGGGCTAACTTTGAAAGGGTAAACTTAGCAGGAGCTAACCTGAGAAAGGCAAATCTGGGCAATATTAAACTCATTAGCGCTAACCTCAGCCAAGCTAACCTCAGTAATGCCAACCTCCAAGATGCTGAACTGATCAAAGCTAAACTGATCTCGGCAGAGCTAATTGGGACTAAACTTATAGCAGCTAACCTGATCAGGGCTGACCTAAATGGTGCCAATTTAATTGGAGCCGACTTGACCCTAGCTAACCTCATGGAAGCTGATTTGAGTAATGCTAACCTAATTGGCACTAGCTTGCTCAAAGCTAATCTCTCAGAAGCAGATTTAAGTGGGGCAAAGCTAAGACGGACTAACCTGGTTGAGGCTAACCTTATGGCTGCCAATCTCTGCCATGCTAATCTGAGCAATGCTAATCTTCATCAAGCTGAACTGCTTGGGGCTTACCTATACAAAGCTGAGTGTCCAGGGGCTAACCTAGCAGAAGCTCACCTGAGTGGAACCTATCTGTTTGGAGCTAACCTAGCAGAGGCAGACCTTTACGGGGTTGACATTAGATGGGCGAACCTTACCAAAGCTAATTTAAGCGGGTCTAACCTCACTACAGCTAAGCTGAGGGGCGCTAACCTCAGTAAAGCTAACTTAACTGGGGCTATTATCATTGAAGCTGAACTAAGTCAAGCTAAGCTAAGGGAAACAATTATGCCTGATGGAAGCACCCATCCTTAGATCATCACATCTGATCACAATAAATCAAACCTTTGATTAATCAGTTAGTGCTGCAAATATCATCCAACAGACACAATCGACCAGACACCGATGAGTCATGCCCAACCGCCCCTAGAATTTATCCGACAAGCTATACTTGACCTGACTCATGAGCTGCAAACCTCTATGCAAAGTCTGATCATAACTTGACAATATTCTCTGAATAAGTAATAATACAAAACATTATTTTTATCCTTAACGTAAAGTTAATCAAAGTGGGCTTTTGGTTAACTTTACGTTAAGCTTTGGACTCTGACTATCCTGAGTCTACTCAACCTCAATCTCAAGAGTCTGGCTTGCTAGAGGTCAGACTGGGACGATGAACAAACTAGTATTACCCCAAACCAAAACCATTGGAGAATGGAGTTATCTGGGAATTGAGAAACACTTCCAGAAAATGCTTAGTCACGAAGCCGCCGTTCTCCAAGATCGAGATCCAGAACAGCTGCACCAAATGCGTATCGGAATGCGGCGCTTGCGTACCGCCGTCACTAGTTTTACCCCTGCCTTAGACTTGCCCAAAGCAGCCTCTGAAAAACAGATTGGTAAGATTGCCCGTATTTTAGGGAGTCTTCGAGATCTAGATGTCCTCCAAGAAACCCTCCACAAAGGTTACCAACCCAAGTTACCCGCCAAAGAACGGAAAGCATTGAAGCAAGCCTACGTTTACTTGGAAAAAAAGCGGTGCAAAGCTTTAAAACAAGTTCGGGAAGCTCTGCAAGGTAAGCCACACCAAAAGCTTAAGCAAACCTTAAAACTGTGGCTAAAAAAACCCACCTATAAAGAAATGGCTCAGATGCCAGCCGCTGCGGTATTACCTGATTTCCTCTTACCGATTGTCAGCCGCCTGTTACTCCACCCCGCTTGGCTAGTGGGTGTTGATCTTAAGGATACTGGTAGCCAAACTCCCAAGCAGCTGAAACCAGCAGCAGTTGAGTCCCTCCTAGCCATTCGTGGGTCAGTGATTCACGATCTACGCAAGCAAGCCAAGCGGGTGCGTTACCAAATGAACCTATTTACTGAACTATATAGTCCTACCTATAAGGACTATGTGGAAGATATGAAGCAAATTCAAGGCATCTTAGGTGATATTCAGGACAGTATGGTTTTAGACGAATTCTTAAACTCTGTCTTTCACTCGGACCTAAAGCATAAGGCTCCCCAGTTGGCTGAGTTACTACAGGCCAACCGCTACAAATCATGGCAACAGTGGCAAACCTTACAACAGAATTATTTGAAGCCCGAAACCAGGCAAGCCTTTCGCCAAATATTACTGACTGATTGACACTCCCCCCCCTATAAGAGCGGGGATTCTTAGTTCTACGACATGCCTTAAAATTAGTTATCCTGAAATGCCTTACTTAAGCCAAATATCCGTCCATAAGAACCAAATATTGAGCCTAATTTAACTAACCCCAGTGGGCTTGTCTCCCTAAGCGTTGGGTCTCCCCCGTTCCCGTGTGCCCCACGGTACGTTTAGTTTTAAATTGTTACTTTACTGGTTTTCGGTATCCGGAAAGGATCCATGAGTTTTGGCGAGGTTTTTCGCTCCTCGTGTACTAGTATCGCAAAACGCTCGTTGTTTTTAAACCGGCAGTACCGACGAATCCTGCCTGTACTAGGCTACATTTTATTATATCACACAAAGCCGTCCTGGAAGGACGGGGCTTGAGACCCAAAATTTTTGGTCAGGCAACTGATAGGTCTGATGCTGGTGAGGGTATAAACACGGTTAATGTATCTTGGTTGAATGAATTGTATAAAATGTGCTAGCCTTAGTAACATAATAGATACAACACTTTGTTCTTTTTGCTTTCTCAGAGTCATGGTCAAGGCAAAAACCTTTAGGCAAGACTGATTCCCTTGCTGAGCTGCTCAAAAAGCAGTGATGGTTTTTAACCTGTTAGGGAACTGAAAGTGTAAAAGAAAAGATACAAGTGGTCTTATAGGAGCTTTTTGCTTGATGGACTATATAGAAAAGGTTTTGGAAAAAATTCAAGAATGGGCGCGCAAGCTTATTGAAGCGCTATTAGGTCCTGAGGCTCAGCCTGAACCAGAACCAATACCCATTCCTGTTAATGACCCAAGGTGTCGTCGGAATTAGATAGTTATTGTGTCCGGTGATTCTCGAAAACGTCTAAGTATCCTGGTTCTCCATGGTCCCAATCTTAATTTACTGGGACAGCGAGAACCAGGTATTTATGGATCTCTGACCTTGGATGAGATTAACTATCTCCTAGAGCAAGAAGGGCAAAGGCTTGAGGCAAGCGTGACAGCGTGCCAGTCTAATCATGAAGGTATCTTAGTCGATAGGATACATGGAGCTTTAGGACACCACGACGGGATTTTAATTAATGCTGGTGCTTATACCCATACCAGTGTGGCTATTCGAGATGCAATAGCTGCGGTAGCCTTGCCAACTGTAGAAGTTCATCTTAGCAACATCTATCAACGAGAAGCCTTTAGACATCATTCGTTCATGGCACCAGTGGTAGTCGGTCAGATTAGTGGTTTTGGAGCTAACAGCTATAGACTGGGGTTACAGGCTCTAGTTCTTACTTTGAGGAAATCGATTAGTAATTAAAATTAGAAAGGTGATGGGTGCTGCCTTGCGGGTTGAAAAAGGGAATTTAAAAGCACAGTAGATTTCTTGACAAAATCAAAATATGGATGCGGTACTCACTTTTGAACCGATTTAGAGGTGCCTTGTTAGGTAGCCTTGTGGGAGAAATCCTGGCTGGGAGTGGCTGCCAAAAGTTACGACCAGCTCAAGTAAGATTTCGACCGCTTTCCCTTGGGGATGCTGGTCTGAGTAAGACGATTTCCGATTGGAGCAAGATTGCTACTTGTGGTATTGAAAGTTTGATTCGCTGTGGCAACCTCGATTTAGGAGATTGGTTAGTGCACTGTCAAAAGGCTCAACCCTCTATCCTTTCATTAAAAGGGACTGCCAAGAGTAGCGAAGCAGCAGTGGCAACCTTACCAATAGCATTATTTTTTCATGAAGATGAAGTCAAGTTGCGCCAAAAACTGCTAGAGGCGGCAGCAATTTGGCAAAATGATTCTCAAAGGTTTGAGAGTGTCTTGACAATAGCAAGG